>JAKLPK010000131.1 GCA_022013895.1 Cellulomonas sp.
GAGGTCACGGAGGTGACCGCCGGGAGCGGGACGTCGACCTTGCCGACCCTGAGGGTCGACCCGGCGCTGGTGTAGGAGACCGAGGTGACGACGCCGCTGGTGGCGGCGTTGGTGGTCGGGTCGGTCCAGGTGACCTTCTGGCCGACGAGCTGGGTCGCGGCCATCCGCTGCTGGAGCCCGAACGACTCGGCGGAGTCGTCGGCCATCGCGGTCATCTGCTCGACCATCGACAGGGTCGAGCTCTGCTGCATCATCGCCGTGGTGTCCATCGGCGAGGTCGGGTCCTGGTACTTCAGCTGGGCGATGAGCAGGTTCATGAAGTCCTGCCCGTCGAGGGTGTTGGTCGCCGGCTTGGATGCCGGGCCCGGCGCGGAGTTCTGACCCGTGATGTACGAGATCGGTATGTCGCCCATGATGTCCTCCGGGTCAGATGACGAGGTCGAGCCCGCGGGCCGAGGAGGCCGGGGCGGTCGAGGTGGGGGTAGAGGTGGCGACGGCCGGTCGACCGTCGCGGCTGGTCCGGTCAGTGCTGGCGCCCGTCGTGGTGCCGCCGGGGGCCTCGCGTCCGTCGCTCGACTGCCCCGGCGCCCAGGACCCGGCCGAGCTGTCGCCGAGCCCGAGCTGGGCCGACAGACCGGCGTCGGACAGGTCGCGGCGCAGATCCTCCAGCGCGCCACGCAGCGCGGCCCGACCTGCGTCGGTGGCGCCGACCAGGTCCAGGCGCACCGTGTCGGCGCTGATGTGGGCGATCACCTTGACGTCGCCGAGGTTCACCGGGTCGAGCGCGACGGTGAGCACATGGGTCCCGGCCTTGGCCCCGGACAGCGCACGCAGGTGCGCGCCGAGCTGGTCGGTGAGCGGGGTGGCGGGTGTCGCGGGGACGGCGGGCGCCGCGGGGACGGTCGCGGTCGCCGCCGGCGCCGTGGTCGGGGCAGCCACCGGGACGGCACCGGCCGGTGCCGTGGAGGCCGCGGCGACGGGCTGGGTCCCCTGGTCGCCAGCCCGGCCGGTCTGCGCCGCGGCCGGCGAGGGCGCCGCGGCTGCGGCCGATGCGACCGCGGTCGCCGGCGCGCTCTGGGCCGTCGTCTGTGCGGTCCCCGACCGCTGGCCGGCTGCCGGCTGCTGGGCGGTCGCCAGGGCCTGCGACCAGGCGTCGGAGGTCGGTGCCGGGCCGCCGGCTGCCGTCGGTGTGCCGGTGGGACCGGTTCCGGGCACGGCCGGCGCGGACCCGGCGGCCGGGTCCTGGCGTGCGGCGGGCGCGCCGGCGTCGCTCTGCGCCGGTGCGGCCGGGCTCACGGCGCCGATGCCGGCGACCTGGGTCGCCGGCCCCGTCGCGGGCTGGGCGGCCGCGCCGGTGGCGTCCGCGGCCGGAGCGCCGATGGTGTTGCCGGTCGGTGCGACCGGCGGCGCCACGGCACGCTGGGCCGCGACGACGCCCGGGTCGACCGGGACTGGGACCACGTCCGTCACCGGTGCGGCCGATGTGCCGGGCCCGGCACTGCCCGGACCCGTGGCGGCGGTGCCCGTGGACGCCGGGTCGTCGGGACCCGTCGCGGTGGTGTCGGAGCGGGAGTCCGAGGCGTCGGCGCGGTTCTCGGCCGCGGAGCGACCGCCCGTGGCACGGCCGGCGCCGGAGGCCCGGCCGGAGTCGACGGGCCGACTGCGGTCGGTGCGGGTGTCGTCCGCGGCGTCGCGGCGATCGTCCGCGGTCCGGCGGGCAGCGGTCCGGCCGGCGTCGGACCGGCCGGCAGCAGTCCGGCCGTCGGCGGTCCTGGTGTCGGCCGACCGCGTCCGCCGCGCGCTGTCGGTCCGGTCACCCGCGGCACCACGGGCCGCGTCGTCGCGGCGCAGCGCATCGGCACGGCCGGTCGTGGAGGTCGCCGCACGATCGGTGGACCGCGCGCGGGCGTCGTTGCTCGCGCTGCGGGCGACCTGAGCAGCCAGCGCACCCTCGAACCCCTGCCCCGAGCTCGCCGACGTCGTCGCGCCGGACGACGTCGAGGCCACGGCCGTCGCGATCCCGGCCCGCAGGGCCGTCACGGCGCTCATGAGCCGAGCCCGGCGAGCATCGCGAGCGCCGTCCGCTGGGCGAGCGCGGTCGTCGTGGAGGTGGTGCTCGACGGCGTCGTCGTGGCGCCCTCCTGCGGCAGGATCCGCCGGATGTTTGACGGCTCCTCGTAGACCTTGTGGACGCCGACTGTCCCGCCCGGTTTCGGTGCGTCGATCATCGTGTTGTTCCCCAGGTAGATGCCGATGTGGGTACCGCCGTTGAACACGAGGAGGTCGCCCGGGAGCGCCTCGTCGAGCGAGCTGACCTTCGTGCCGAGCGTCTGCTGCTCACGGGCCGTGCGCGGGACGTCGGTGACCTTCGTGACGCCCAGATCGGTGAGCGAGCGCAGCACCAGGCCCGAGCAGTCCAGGCCGCCCTCGGACAGCGACTCCCCGCCCCACTTGTAGGCGACGCCCGTGTACTTCTTCGCATCCGCGGTCAGGTCCTGGGCACTCACCGTGCCGCCCGAGATGTCGGTACCCGCCGCGGAGGTGCCGGTCCCGGTCAGTCTCGCCAGGAGGCTGTTCAGGCTCGACGTGCCGCTCAGTCCCAGGCTGGACAGCAGGTCCGAGGAGCTCCCGCCGGGCGTGGACCGCGAGGTGGCATCGGCCAGCAGGGTCGCGAAGTCGGTCGACGAGGTCGACGACGGGGATGACGCAGACGACGCCCGCGGGTCGACCAGGGCCGACAGCTCGGACATCCGCGACCGGATGCCGTCGACCCCCAGGACCGCGGTCATGACGCCTCCCCCGGCCGGCGACGTCCGGCGACCTCGTCGAGCACCTTCTGCTCGGCGCGGTCGTCCTCCAGCTGGACGGCCTCGGCGTGCCGCTCGGCGAGCCGTTCGACGCTGCGGGTCGCCTGGCGGGCGGCCGTCCAGTCGGCGGTCCGCGCCGCCGTGGCCTCGGCCGCCGTCTGCTCATCGGCCTCGCGCTCGATGAGCAGGCCGGACAGCGCGACGCGCGCGGCGATGACGGCCTGCCACGACGCGGGGTCCGCGACGTCGGGCACGACAGTGGCCCCGAGCGCCATGGCCGTGGCGGCCGCACGCTCACGTGCCTCCCGCTCACGCCGGTGCGCGGCACCGAGCTCACCCGCCGCGCGGTCCTCCTGGATGCTGCGGACCCGCAGCAGACCGGCCAACCCGAACCGTCGGTTCACGATGCCACCGCCAACCTCTCGACCAGGGCGTTCAGGTGCTGCCACGACTGGGCGGCCGGGGCGGGCTCGTCGATGCCCTGACGAAGGAAGGCGTTGATCTCGTCACCGTGCGCGACGGCCGTGTCGACCAGCGGGTTCGACCCGGTCACGTAGGCGCCCACGTCGAGCAGGTCGGAGGCCTGCTGCCGGGCCGCCATGACCGAGCGCAGCCGGGTCGCCGCCCGTCGCTGGGCGGGGGTGGTGACGCGGTTGGCCACCCGGCTGATCGAGCCGAGGGCGTCCACCGCCGGGAAGTGCCCCGCGACCGCGAGCGAACGTTCGAGCACGACGTGCCCGTCCAGGATCGACCGGGCCGCGTCCGCGATCGGCTCGTTGTGGTCGTCGCCGTCGACCAGGACGGTGTAGATGCCGGTGACCGATCCGGTCGGGCCGGTGCCGGCCCGCTCGAGCAACCGGGCGAGCAGCGAGAAGGTGCTCGGCGGGTAGCCGCGGGTCGCCGGCGGTTCACCGACCGACAGCCCGATCTCGCGCTGGGCCATCGCCACCCGGGTGAGGGAGTCCATCATGAGGACCGCATTGCGTCCCTGGTCGCGCAGGTGCTCGGCGATCCGGGTGGCGACGAAGGCCGACCGCAGACGCACCAGCGGCGGCTCGTCGGAGGTGGCGACCACGACGACGGACCGGGCCAGGCCCTCCGGACCCAGGTCGTCCTCCAGGAACTCGCGCACCTCACGGCCGCGCTCACCGACGAGCGCGATCACGGACACCTCGGCGTCGGTCCCGCGCGCGATCATCGACAGCAGCGAGGACTTGCCGACGCCCGATCCGGCAAACAGCCCGATGCGCTGCCCCTGCCCGACGGTGACCAGCGTGTCGAGCACCCGCACGCCCAGGTCGAGCGGCTCGGCCACCCGGCTGCGCTCCAGCGGGTGCGGCGCGTGGCCCTCGATCGACCGCCACGTGACGTCGCGCAGCGGTCCCTTGCCGTCCATCGGCCGACCGAGCCCGTCGACCACGCGGCCGAGCAGCCCGTCACCGACCGGCACCCGCAGCCCGTCACCGCAGGGCCGCACCGGGGTGCCGGCCCGCAGCCCGGCCACCGGGCCGAGCGGCATGCAGCGCACGGTGCCCTCGCCCGAGGCGACGACCTCGGCGAGCACCGCATCGGCTCCCTCGCCGATCGTGACCAGACCGCCGACGGCGGCACCCGTCCCGATCACCTCGATCGTCAGCCCGACCACGGAGCGCACGCGGCCCACCGGTTCGGGCGCGGCCGCAGCCACGGCGCGCTCCCAGACGCTGCGCGACACGTCGAGGGTGCTCACAGGTGCTCACCGGCCTGGGCCAGCACGGCGCGGGCGCGGGCCAGTGCCGCGCCGATCCTGGCGTCCAACGCCCCTTCGGCGTGCTCGGCCATGGCGTCCCCGACGGCCAGGGACGGATCGGCGACGATGCGGACCCCGGTCGGCACATCGTCACCGAGCGCGTCGAGCGCGGCGATGTCGCGCGGGTTCATCCGCACGGTCACCGCCGCCGGGTGCTCGCCCGACAGCGCCCGGGCGAGCGCCGCCCGGGCCGAGGTCGGCGCATCGGACAGCTCGACACCCAGGATCGCCTCCGCCAGCTCGACGGCCGCCACGTGCAGCCGCGCCTCGGCCTGGGCGAGCACCGGCGCCTGACGGATGCCGAGGGCCTGCGCGGCTGCGGTGAGCGCGGTCACCAGACCGGCGTTGGCGGCCTTCATCGCCGTCTGCTGCGCGACCAGCGATGCCTCGGCCCGGGCCGCCTGCTCGTGCGCCTCCTGCGCGGCATGCCGGGCCCCGGCCGCGTACCCCGCGGCGAACCCCGCGGCGCGCGCACGTTCGTGCACGGCCTTCGTCGCCGGGTCGTCGACGCCCGGTTCGACGAGCGGCAGGAACTGCGGGGCCACGGCCGTGCGGCCGCGGTACGCGGTGGGTGCCGGGAAGGCGGGCAGCGGCGTCCGGCGCTGCCTCGGCACGACAGGTGCCGACGCCAGCAGCGGCCGGAAGCCGTCAGGCGACGTACTCATCGTCCGTGTCCCGTCGGATCGTGATCTGGCCGGACTCCTCCAGGCGGCGGATGCCCTGGACGATCTGCGACCGGGCCTCCTCCACCTGGGACATGCGCACCGGTCCGAGCAGGTCGATCTCCTCGACCAGGTTCTGCCGGGCGCGTTCGGACAGGTTGTCCAGGATCTTGGCCTGCACCGGTTCGGCGGCACCCTTCATCGCCAGTGCCAGCTCGCCGGTCTCCACGTTGCGCAGCACGAGCTGCATGGCGCGGTCCTCCAGCAGCACGATGTCGGCGAACACGAACATGAGTGCGCGGACCTCGTCGGCCAGCGCCTGGTCACGGTCCTGGAGCCCCTCGAGGATCAGCTTCTCGGTGGTCGGGTCGGCCCGGTTGATGATCTCCACCAGCGGCTGGACGCCACCGACGGCCGCCATCTCACGCGGGGCCAGGACGGTGGACGCCTTGCGCTGCAACGTCTCGGCGACGACCTGGACCAGATCGGGGGCTGCCCGTTCCATGAGCGCGATCCGGTGGGCGATGTCACCCTGCTCGGTCGGCGGCAGCCCGGCCAGGATCGCCGAGGCCTGCTCGGGCCGTAGGTGCGCGAGCACCAGGGCGATGGTCTGCGGGTGCTCACCGGACAGCAACGAGACGACCTGGCGACCGTCGGCCTGCCGCATGAACTCGAAGGGGTCGCCGGCCAGATGGGTGCGCAGCCGATCCATCATGTCGGCGGCGCCGTCGTGGCCGAGCGAGGCCTCGAGCAGGTGCTGGGTCAGCAGGGCACCGCCACCGAGCCCCGGACCGGCGGCCGAGACGTCGTAGAACTCCTCGAGGACCTCATCGGCCACCGACTGGTCGACCCGTTCGAGCCGCAGGATCTCGGCGCTCAGCTCCTCCATCTCGGAGACCTCGAGCTGGGCCATCACGCGCGCGGCGCGGTCGCGCCCCAGCTGCAGCAGCAGGGTCGCGGCCTTCTGCGGCCCGGTGAGCCCGCTCATCGACGAGAACCGGACTCGGACAGCCAGCCGCGCAGCAGATCGGCGACCTCCGCCGGCTGGTCGTCCGCGAGGGCGGCGACCTGACGCCGCTTCGCCTCGATGGCCTCGCCCTCACGGGAGCGCGGTGCCTCGATCTCCACGAGGTTCGCGGCGTCGACGGCGTCCAGCAGCGCCTGCTCCTGCTCGAGCGCGGAGGACTGCAGCCCCCCGAGGTCGAGGGCCTCCCGCTTCGCACGACGTGAGCGCCGGGCGCCCATCACCAGCAGCACGATGAGGACGAGGAGCACGACGGCGGCGATCGCACCGTCCTTGATGAGGCTCTGGGTCTTCGCGGCGGCGGTCGCGGCATCGGCTTCGGCCAGCGCGGCCTGAGCTTCTTCGGCGGCGGTGGTGTCGAACGGCATCCGCTCCACCGACAGGGTGTCGCCGCGTGCGGCGTCGATCCCTGCGGCGGCGGCGATCGCGGACTGCACAGCCGTCATGTCGAGCGCGGCACCCGCGGTCGAGTTGATCGCGACGGCCACCGACTGACGTTCGACCGTGCCGGGGGCGGCGACGATGACCTCGGTGGTCTTGCCGACCGCGTTCGTCAGGTCCTCGCTCGTCGACTTGTACGAGCCGTCACCTGTGCCCGCATCCGACGGGACCGCGATGTTGTCCGGCCCGAGCACCCCGGTGGCCGAGCTGGACCCTGTCCCGGTGTACTCCTCGGTGTCGGTCGAGCTGGCCAGCGGCGGGACGGTCGGGTCGGCCTGGTAGGACTCGACCGTCTTCTGCGACGAGTCGTAGTTGAGGAGGGCCGTCGCGGTGACCGTCACGTTGCCGGCCCCGACCAGCGGGTCGAGCAGCGTGTGGATGGCGGCCTCGATCTTCGACTCGTACTCACCGGTCTGCTGGTCGGCGAGCGCACCCGTGCTGCCTCCCACCGTCGAGAGCACGTTGCCGTTCGCGTCCACGACCGACACGTCGGACGTCGTCATCCCGGCAATCCCGGCCGACACCAGGTGGACGATGGCCTGCACCTGGTTGGCGGTGAGCTCGGTGCCGGCCTTCTCCCGGACGAACACCGAGGCGGTCGGGTTCGTCTGCTCGTCGGAGAACACCGACTCCTCGGGGATCGCCAGCTTGACGGTGGCCGACTCCACCCCGTCCATCGAGTTGATGGTCTTGGCGAGCTCGCCCTCCATCGCCCGCTGGTAGGTGGTCTGCTGCTGGAACTCCGTCGACGTCGCCGAGAGGTTGTCCAGCAACGAGTACCCGGTGCCGTCGGAGTTGGAGGGCAGCCCCGCGGCCGCGAGCTTGATCCGCTCGGAGTAGACCGCGGCGGTCGGCACCATGACCGTCGCACCACCGTCGGCGAGCTCGTAGGTCACACCGTCGGCCGTCAGCTGGTCGACGACGGCGCTCGCATCGGTGCCGGACAGGCCCGAGAACAGCGGTGTCAACGTCGGTTTGGTCGCCCAGGAGTAGACCGCGAAGCCGATGATGAGCACGGCCGCCACCGCGATGAGGGCGAACACCCGCTGGACCAGGCTGAACTGCTTGACGGCCCCGGAGAGCTTGTCGACGGTCGACTGCAGTGCGGCGGGCATCAGGCCTGCATCCTCATGATCTCGGTGAAGGCGTCGACGGCCTTGTTGCGCAATGCGGCGGTGAGCTCGAGCGCGGTCGAGGACTTGGCGGCGGCGATCGTGTAGTCGTGCACATCGTCGAGGTCACCGGTGACGGCCTGGACCGCGAGGGAGTCCGTGTTCGACTGCAGCTGCTGGACCTGTTCGACACCTTGCAGCACCGAGGAGAAGCCGGCGCCCGTGGAGTCGGTCGTCGCCGCGGTCTGCTGCAGCGTGGTGGTCGGGGTGACGGCCGAGACTGCGGCCACCGGAAGGACGCTCATCAGGACTTCCCGATCGTGAGGGCGGCCTCGTAGGCCGACTTGGCGCGGTCGATCACGGCGGCGTTCGCCTGGTAGCCACGCTGGGCCATGATCAGCTGGGTCATCTGGCTGGACAGATCGATGTCGGGCGTCTTGACGTTGCCGTCGGCATCGGCGAGCGGGTTGGTCGGGTCGTAGACGATGCGGCCGTCGGTGTCACCGGACAGCAGTGCGGCCGAGACCTGGACCCCCCCGTCGCCGGAGGTGATCTCACTGGCCTGGATGTACCGGGCCTGGAACGCGTCCTCGCTGGTCGAGGTCACGTTGTTCATGTTCGCGATGTTGTCCGACACGGCGTCGAGCCATTTGCGGGTGACGTCCATCCCGCTGCCGGCCACACCGAGGGCCCCGAAGATCGTCATCAGCTGGTCTTCATCGCTGCGCGGATCGCACTGAACTGACCGCTCACCGCTTGGGTCGCCAGCGAGTAGCGCAGGTTGGTGTCGACGTTGGACACCGTCTCGGTGTCGAGGTTGACGTTGTTGCCGTTCGTGTCCGTGGGCTCGAGGCTGCGCGAGGTGGTCGCGGTGACCGCGCCGCTGCCCTCGGCCACGGCGGCCTTGAGGGCGTCCTCGAACTGCACGCGCTTGGCCTGGTAGTTCGGCGTCTGGAGGTTGGCGACGTTGTCCGCGATCGCGGTTTGGCGCGCGGCAAGGCCGTCCAGCGCGCTGTTGAGCGCGACAGACGTGACGGAATCGAATACGCCCATGAAGGCCTCCACCAACGACGGTGCAATGCGGCCGGTCCATGGCCCCCAGATGAGCGATCCGTGCTCGGCTGTCACATCGGTCCGGGCCGCCGGGGTCCTGAGCGATTCACCTGGCCGGACCAGCGAAGACGCCGGTTCCGTCCGAGTTGTCGGACGTTCTCACCCCTCCACCGTCCACCATCTGGACACCCCGCCCCGGCACCCGCCCGGCCCCGCCCGCGCAGAACCCCCGACAGTGGGCGGTCGACGAGGGCGACCCGCCGAGAGCCCGTCCTCGACCGCCCCGTTTCCGAGGTGCGGCCCGACCTGGAGCCGGACCGGGGTGGGGGCGGGTCAGTCGTCGGGGGTGGTGGCTGCGGTCTCGGCGTCGCTGGCGTCGCGCGAGGCCTCGTCGAGCGAGGTCTGGGCGTCGTCGAGAGCGCTGCCTGCATCGGCGGCCGGTGCACTGACGGTGATGAGCGGGGCGGGCACCGACGACGACGGGCTGGGCGCAACCGCAGGCTGCGCACCCTCGCACGCGGCGAGCCCGGTCGCGGCCGCGAGCAGCGCCATCGTCACGACGGTTCGCTGCGCCACCGTTCCGGCCCGGTTCACCGGATCGCTCCCGTCGTCGCCGCTGCCGACGCGATGGACGCGGGCGACGCCGCCCCCGACGGTGCGGCTCCGGCGCCCTGAGCGGTCCCGTCACCGGGCGCAGACCCCGACGGTGGTGCCGCTCCCGGAACCGGTCCGGTCCCCGACGTCGGTGCACCTCCCGCGGTAGGCCCTGCTCCCGACGCCGGTGCAGCCCCACCGTCCGGCACGGTCCCCTCGGGGGCGGGCCCACCGGCGGGCACGGCCCCGTCCTCGGACGCGGTGCCCCCGGTGCCGGACGTCTGCAAGGCCCGGCCCGCGTCCAGGGCCTCCCCCGCCTCGGCGAGGGCGTGGGTCAACCGGGTGCGCAACGGGGTCAGCGCGTCGCGGTCGTCGCCGTAGTCGGCGGGGCTGACCGCGAGCGCGGCGTCGGCGAGGCCGTCGAGATCGCCGAGGGCGGAGTCGATGTGCTCCTGCATGGTGGCCAGTGGCACGGGGTCGGCTCCGACGTCCGCGAGAGCATCGTGCGCCTCCTGCAGAGCGACCAGGGTCTGCCCGGTGAGGAGATCGGCGCTCCGCACGAGGGCGACCTGCGCGAGCACCACCGTGTAGATGCGGAACTGGGTGACCGTCTGCTCCAGATGAGCGGTGGCCTGGGCCACGGTCGTGTCCGCCGACAGGGTCGTGCGCACCAGGGTCAGCCCGGCCCGGTCGGCCGCCAACGTGCCGAGGAGCTGGGCGCGGTGCGTCCCGGTCATGGTCCCGGCCGAGGTGACCCGCAGGGTCGCGGCGTCCAGCTCGGCGAGGCGACGGTCGACGGCGGCTCGTCCGGTCGCCTGCAGCCGGGACAGCTCCGCGGCCTCGGCAGCGGCCGTCGCGGCGTCGGCAGATCGGGTCGGACCAGGTCGGGCAGAGGCCGCGTCGGAGGCGGTGGGCACCGGGACCGCGGCGGACGGGACCGGGTCCGCACCGGCCACGGGGACGGCCACGGCGGGCGAACCCTCGGCGAGCGCGGCGCTGAGCAGCAGCGCGATCGCGCTCAGCGCGATGACGCCGGACCTCACCACGGTGCTCCGGGTGCGCTGGGCCGCAACGCTGCTCCGGGCGCACCAGACCGCCCACCGGCCGGCACCCCGAGGGTGGGCGTTCCCCTCGGCCTCGCCGTCTCGCGAGTGGTGAAGGGGGTGGGCGGACTGCGGTGTGGGGGAAGGGGGCGTGGTCCTCAGCCCTCCAGGTCGAGGAACACCGGACGGGCCGCCTGGACGGGTCGCAACGCGGTGAGCGCCGCGAGCTGACGACGATTCATCGTCATCGCCCGCCCGATCGCGGCCGCGGTGGCGAGCTGACGCTCCAGCAGCGCCCGGGCCCGGTCGGCCAGCGACGCCGGCAGCGGTCCGAGATCCGCGGGCGGTCGCCACGCGGCGAGCGCGGCCACCTCGGCGACCGACGGCAGGTGGTTGTTGTCGAGCACCCGTTCGGCGACCGCGACGTCCAGCTCGAGGGACTCCAGGGCGCTGGTCCAGGCGGAGTCCCAGGCGGTGTCGACCATCACGCCACCCCGAGCATGGTCGAACCGATCTCATCGGCTCCCTGCGACGTCGCGGCTGCCCGGCTGGCCTGGGCCGATGCGGCCAGGGTCGCCTCGGCACCGCGCCATGCCTCGGCCAGCGGCACGACCACGTCGTGGCACTCGCGCGCCTTGACCACGTCACCGGTCGCCGCCGACTCGATGAGTCCCGACAGCAGATAGCCGTAGATCGACATGAGCCTCGGGCCGCCCTCCCAGGCGACCACGTCGAGCGAGGAGATGAGCTCGGTCACGATGTCCCGGGCATGACCCAGATGGGCGGCGCCGCCGATCCGGTCGCCCGCGGCCAGCGCATCGATCCCACGCTGCAGATCGAGCACGAGCCGGTCGTAGAGCATCGTGAGCAGCCGGGCCGGGCCGACCGTCGCGACCGAGTCGGCGAGGTACGTGGTGCGAGCGTCGTACATCAAGGAGCCCCTTCCATGGGTCAACCGGACGACTACGAGGACGAGGAGCTGAGCGACGCGATCGCTGTCGTCAGCCAGCTCGCCGTCGAGTTCAGGGTCTGCAACGAGGTCTCGAGCGTCGCCCACTGCGCCTCGAGCGCCTCCTTGCGGGAGGCGAGGATCGAGTCCCAGTCGGCGATCTTGTCCGCCAGATCCTCGATCTGGGCGTTGTCCGAGGTCACCTGCGCCGTGAGCGTGCCGTCGTACTCGTCGGACGCCGTCGTCGCGACATCGGCGACCCGTGTCGAGATCGCGGTGAGCAGCGCCTGGGTGCCTTCGGGGTCGCTCGCGAGGGCCGCGGTGAAGGTCTCCTCGTCGAAGGAGAACGTGCCTTCGGAGTCGATCGTGATGCCGATGGTGGACGGCGAGACTCCGTCGACGTCGTAGGACCCGGCCTCGGCGAGCTGCTGGGACAGGTTGCGTACCAGGGAGTTGCCGGACAGCACACCGCCGGTCACCGAGGTGGTCCCGTCGGAGTTCGTCGTGGTGGTCGAGGCGGTGCGGGTGGAGATCTCGCTGAGCACCTGGTTGAGCTGCTCCACCAGGTTCGAGCCCAGCTTCGCGACGGCCTCGGTGTCCTGGCCGACGGTCACCGTGACCGGGTCGGTCGCTTCCTCGGTCACCGTGATGTCGACGCCGGTGAGCAGGTCGGAGAACGTGTTGGAGGACGAGGTGATCGCCTGCGCCTGGCTGGTGCCCGGCCACAGCGTGAGCTGGGCGTCCTGGGCGGTCCGGGTGGTGGTGAGCGAGACGGCGGTCGCGGTGCCGGCCGTCACCTCCGCCTCGGTGCCCTGGTAGACGCTGACGGTGTTGGCCGCACCCGACGTCTGACCGGTGAGCTGCAACCGGTACGCGGTGGTGCCCGAGGTGTCGGTGTACTTCACGGCGCTGGCACTCACCCCGGCACCGGACTTGTTGATCGCCGCGGCGAGATCGGCCACCGAGGTCGCGCTCGAGGTGTCGACCTGGGTGAGGGTGTCGCCGACCTTCAGCGTGATCGAGCTGGCGCCGCCGGTGAAGTCGCTCGCGGTGGACAACGTCCCGGAGACCGAGATCTGACTGGTGGCGAGCTTGTCGACCGTGAACGAGAGCGAGCTGGCGGTGGCCGTCGAATCGGCGGTGGCCGTGACCGAGGTGGAGCTGGACGTCGCGGCGTAGGCGTTCCACGAGCTGGCCTTGGCGGCCGTCGTCGCGTTGTCGCCGAGCGATGCGACCTTCGTGTTGAGCGACTGAAGGGCAGTCACCAACGAGGTGAGGTCGGACTTCTTGTCGGAGAGCTGGGTCTGTGGGAGGGCCTCGACAGCCATCAACGACGTGATGATCTCGGCTGTGTCCAGATTGCTGATCAGTCCGGAGATCTGTGAGGAGCTGCTCATCTCATCCATCCAGGAAGTGGTGCCGATGCGCGACCGGCGGCGGTGGGGGTGACCCCACCGCCGCCGCCGCGGTTGTCATCCGTTCAGGCAGATCACTGCAGGAGCTGCAGCACACCCTGCGGGATCGAGTTGGCCTGCGCGAGCATCGCCGTGCCGGCCTGGGACAGGATCTGCGACTTCGTGAAGTTCACCATCTCGGAGGCCATGTCGGTGTCACGGATCCGGGACTCGGACGCCGACAGGTTCTCGACCGCCACGTTCACGCTGTTGATCGTGTGCTCGAAGCGGTTCTGGTAGGCACCGAGGTTGGCTCGGGCGGTCGACACGTTCTTGATCTGCGCGTCGATCGCGGTGATGGCCGCCTGGGCCGATGCGGCGCTGAACAGGTTCAGCCCGGTCGTCCCCGCCGACGTCGCAGCGAACGACACGGCGTCCGCGACGGAGGCCACGTTGGCCGAGGACAGGTCGACCGTGATCTGGCTGGCCGTGTCGCCGTCGGCGCCGACCTGGAAGCTCAGGGTCGAACCGGTGGCGCCCGAGACCTTGTCCAGCAGCGTCGTGCCGTTGAAGTTCGTCGAGTTCGCGATGCGGGTCAGCTCTTCGTTCAGCTGCGTCGCCTCAGTCGCGATGTTCGTACGAGCGTCCTCGGAGTTCGAGTCGTTCGCTGCCTGGACCGCCAGGTCACGCATGCGGTGCAGGATCGAGTGGACCTCGGTGAGCGAACCCTCAGCGGTCTGGACGACGGAGATGCCGTCCTGGGCGTTGCGGGCGGCCTGGGTGAGGCCGCTGACCTGCGAGCGCAGGCCCTCGGAGATGGCCAGACCGGCAGCGTCATCCGCCGCGCGGTTGATGCGGTAGCCGGAGGACAGCTTCTCCAGCGACTTGGACAGCGAGTTCTGGGTGGTGCTGAGGTTGCGGTAGGCGTTGATCGCCGCGACGTTGGTGTTGACCGAGAGACCCATGATGATCTTCCTCCTTGATGTGGGTCGAGTGGCCCTTCCATGGGCACACCTGGTGGATCGGTAGTGAGCGCGGGGCCTTGAGAGGTTCTTTCCGCGCAATCGGGTGAACGTGCTCAGTCCATCGCGACCAGGCCCGGCGCGACGATCTCGAGCTGGGCGACCAGCTCGGGCATGCGCTGGGTCGGCACCCGGTCGAGGGCCTCGTCCAGGGATGCCAACGCCCGTCCGTCGTGGTAGGCGGAGAACGCGAGCGCCGCCGCGAGCGCCCGGTCGCGCGGGGCCTGGCCCTGCTCGGCCGCGAAGGCCACCAAGGTGCAGTACTCGTCGAGCCCGAGCCGGCGCAGCCGGGCCGACCACTCCACGGCGTCCTCGAAGGTGCCCTCGGTCGGCACGACCCGCGCTGCGGCGACCAGCACCGCCGGGTCGTCGGGCCAGCGCGCCACCATCGCCTCCAGCACGCCGAGCGCGGTCGCGTTCGCGACCTGGCCGCACCGCAGCGCCCACGCCCGCCGCTGGTCGGCGGTGATCACGGCGAGCAGCTCGTCCAGCGCCGGGGCACCCAGCTGGACGGCGAGGTCGACGGGGTTGAGCACCCGCGACCCCGCACGAAGCGCAGCCGCCGCGACCTTGACGGCGTCGGCCTCCCGCCCGGCTCGGGCGAGCAGGCGGACCTCCAGATCGGCGACCGAGTCACGCCGCAGCACACCACCGGCCAGGTCCTGGCTCACGGTCGGGACCCGACCCAGCGCCGCCAACGCCCGGTCGACGTCACCGACCTTCTCCGACAACCGGGCCTGGGCGATGTCGACCCTCGCACCCGTGGGGTCGATCTCACGCCACCGGTCGACCCACACCTGGGCGACGGGGAGCTGACCGCGCATGAGCGCCAACGCGGACTGGCCCAGCACCAGCGCCTCGGCGACCAGCGTCGGGAGCGTGCCCGGCGCCCAGGCCTCCTCCGCGACCTCCTGGGACCTGTCCCAGTGCGCTGCCAGGATCAGCGAACGTGCCAGGTGGGCGCGGGCCACCGCGACGGCCCGTTCGTCGTCGGCCGCGAGCGCCTCGGTGAGCTGGGCCTCGACGATCGCGATGTTGCGGGCGGCCTTGGTGGTGGCCAGGGTCTGGGCGTCGGCGTAACCGGAGTGCAGCAGCCGGATGCCGGCCAGCACCGGACCGGCGGTCGGGCGGCCGTCCGTGGTGTAGATCTGCTCGTGCAGCCGGTCGCCCCAACGGTGGCCACGGCGACGGAAGATGCGGTTCGCGGTGAACTCGTAGGGCTCGTCGAGCGAGGTGCGCGGCTGGTTGAGGATGCGCAGACCGAAGGTGCCGACCGAGGCCTTGGCCAGGTGCTTGCGCAGCGTCGCACCCTGGGACTCGAACACCTCGTCGGCGTCGATCGACAGCACCCAGTCACCGGTGGCGTGCTCCAGGGCCCGGTTGCGGGCGGCCCCGAAGTCGTCGTCCCAGTAGCCGTCGATCACCGTGTCGGTGTAGCGCCGGGCGACCTCGCGGGTGGTGTCGGTCGACCCCGTGTCGTAGACCACGATCTCATCGGCCCAGGTCACGGACGACAGGCAGGCGTCGAGCACATCCGCCTCGTCCTTGACGATCATCACCACGCTGATCGTGGCGCGCTGCCGGTTCGCCGCCATGGCAGTTCCTACCCATCCGCGCCGCACGGCGCACGGTCACCCGATCGGCCGATCGGGTGACGACCTGAGAGATCCTTGAACCCGGTGCACGACACCCGGTGGACGACGTTCAGCGCAGGGCGGCCGTGAGGTCCGGGACGCCGACGTGCCGTACGGACATCTCGGTGGTCGGGTCGGCGAGGAATCCGCGCAGCGCGGCCACATCGACCACCTCACCGGCCCGCAGCCAGACCCGGCGGTGACCGGAGGCCGTCGCCGATGCCAACCGGGGACCGTCCTCGTCCCCCGCCTCGACGACGACGACCCGGCCCGCCACCTGCGCCGCGAGCTGCTGGGCGATACCGGCGCCGTGGTCGACGAGCACCAGCTCGACCGACCGTTCCGTGACGACGTCGACCAGGGCGATGAGCGCGCGCGCGCTGGACGTCAGGTCGTCGTCGCAGTCCACGATGAGCGACAGCCGCGCCATGGCGGCCTCCTTGCGGGCCAGCACCTCGCCGTTGCGCGCCTCGATGGCACGCCAGTCGAGCCCGTTGGCGTCGAACGTGGCGTGGCCCAGGTGGTAGACGAACGAGCCGCGGACCATGAGCAGCCGGGCGCCGACCGCGCGCAGCCGGCGGCACAGGTCGTCGTCCTCGTAGCCGCCGACCTCGAACTCCGTGTCGAAGCCGCCGAGCAGCCGCACCAGCTCGGTGCGCACGGCCAGGGCGAACCCGACCAGTCTGGTCACCGGTTCGACGACGGTGCCGCCCGCCGTCATGGCGTCCGTCGCGAGCGCTCGCACATCGTCCAGGCCGCGGACCGCCGCACCGCGCGCGGCCGCGTGCAGCTGCGGACCGGACACGAAGTTGCTCATCGGGCCGGTCGCACCGACCTCGGGGTCGGCGAACGGTGCGAGCAGCCGGTCGAGCCAGGGCCCCACCGGCAGCGTGTCGTTGTTGAGGTAGACCACCACCGGGTTGCGGGCGACGTCGGCACCCGAGTTGCAGCCTGCCGCGAAACCCAGGTTCCGCTCGTGCCGCACCACCTCGACCCTGGGCGCGAAGTCGGCGAGCACCTCGGGGGTCTCGTCCTGCGACCCGTTGTCGACGACGATCACCTGGTCGTCCTCGCGCAGCGTGTCCAGCAGGGTGTCCAGGCAGGCGCGGGTGGTCTGGGCCCCGTTCCACGCCGGGATGACGATCGAGGCGGCCGGTCGGTCGACCGGTTCGGCGCCCACCGCGGGGGGCGGGGTCGGGGTCGTGGCCCCTGCCCGGACCACGATCCGGGGTCGCCGGGCACGTCGGCGGCCGGTCACGTCGTCGAGCACACCGGCGAGCGCCGCGGTGAACCGCTGCGGACCGAACAGCTCGTCGACGTGGGCACGCCCCGCGTCGGACAGCCGCTGCCACAGCTCGTCGTCCGCCAGACCACGCAGCACGGCGGCGGCGAACGCGTCGGCGTCATCGGCCACGAGCGCGGTGCGGCCGTCCACCAGCGCCATGCCCTCAGCACCGACCGAGGTCGTGACGACCGGCAGCCCGTGGGCGAGCGCCTCACCGACCTTGCCCTTGACGCCGGCGCCGAAGCGCAGCGGCGAGACCGACAGCCTGGCCGAGCCGTACAGCTCGGCCAGGTCCGGGACCCAGCCGTGGAGCCGCACCTGGGTCGGTGCGTCCGCGATCAGATCCGCCGGAGCATGCGATCCCACCACATCGAGCCGCACGTCCGGCCGGACGGCGAGCACCCGGGGCAGCACCTCCTCGATGAACCACCGCACCCCGTCCGCGTTCGGTGCGTGCCGGAAGTTGCCGACGAACAGCAGTCCGGACCGCGCCGCGCACGGCGCCCCGAGCTCGCCCACGGGGGCGTGCACGGTCGGCAGCACATGCACCGGCGCATCGGGCACGAGCTCGGCGAGCAGGGCCTGCTCCGCCGAGGAGACGACGAGGGTGGCGTCGGCCGCCTGGACCATCCCGAGCTCGATCTCGCGCAGCTTGGCCGGATCGGCACCGCCGGTCACCGTGCCGACCACCTGGGCCTCCCGCTCGACGCGCAGGAAGCTCAGGTCGACGGTGTCGAACACCACGGGCACCCCGGGCAGCGCCTCACGGCAGAGCCGTTCGCGTTCCACCGCGACGCCGATCCGGCACAGGACGGCGGCCACCACATCGGGTGCGATGTCCCGGAGCAGACCGACGAGGTCGCGGCCGCCGTAGCGCACCTCGACACCGAGCGCCTGGACCGCCGAGGTGTACGGCTCGGCACGCACCGGGCTCATCGGCACCAGCAGCACCCCGTGGCCGGCCTCGCGCAGCGCCGTGAGCATCGCCAGCGCGCGCACCGAACCGGCGTCGCGGTCGGGGGTGGGGACGGTGTGGTCGAACACCACGACGAGGTCGCGGCCCTGCCGACGCCGGGCCGAACGTTCGACGGCGCCCGGATCGGTCGGTGCGTGCTGCTCCGCGAGCTCGACGGCCCACCTGCGGGCGAACACCTCACGGTTGACGGCCTGCCGCGACTTCACACCCGAGCGCAGGTCGGTGCCGTGGGACACGCCCTCGTGGTGGACGACGACGGCCCGCGGTTCGTAGCACACCCGCAGCCCGGCGGCCCGGACGGCGAACGCCAGATCGGCGTCGTCGTAGTAGGCCGGTGCGTAGCGTTCGTCGAGCCCGCCGAGACCCATCAGGAAGTCCCGACGCAGCATGATCGCGGCGCCCGAGCAGTAGTCGACGTCGCGCGGGTACGTGAAGGACGGGTCCTGGGGGTCGCCGAGCCGCCCGTAGTTCCAGCCGGTGCCGTCGGAGAAGAGGATCCCGCCGGCCTCCTGCAACCGACCGTCCGGGTACACGAGCTGGGCGCCGACCAGACCGACGGTCGGGTCGGCCATCGTCTCGACGAACGCCTCCAGCCAGCCTGGCCGGACCTCGGTGTCGTTGTTGAGCAGCACCACGTACTCGCCACGGCAGGCGGCGATGCCCGCGTTGCACGCACCGATGAAGCCGAGGTTGTCGGCGAGCGTGACGACGACCAGGTCGGGCTCCTGCGTCAGCCGGGCGGCGGTCTCATCGGACGAGGCGTCATCGACGACGACGACCTCGTACGTGATGTCACCACGCACCGCCTCCAGCGAGCGCAGGCAGCGGTCCGTGTAGTCCCAGTGGTTGTGGACCGGGACGACGATGCTGACCTGCGGGACGTTCGCGGGCCTGGGCTGCGCGTGCACCATCTGCTTCCTCCGGTTCGGGCCCGGGCGGGCCGGACGCGCCTGCCTCATCGGCTGCGGCGTTCACCCGTTGAGCGGTACCAGGCTCCTGGACGCCGGGGTCAGGCGGGGACGCCGACACGTTGGGTGACGGGCCCTTCGCGGCGTTCGAGGACGAGGCCCAGCAGCCGCCGGTCGACCAGCTCGCCCGCGCGCACCAGGACCCGGACGTCGTTGTTCGTCAGCGCGAGCCCGGCGGCGAACGCGTCGGCCCCGTCATCGACGGGTGCGACGCGCACCTGGCCGCCGGAGACCTGCGACGCGATCAGCTCGGCGACCGGGCCGCCGTGGTCGAGCAGCACCAGCTCGGCTTCGCGGTCCCCGCACAGGTCCACCACCTCCACGAGGGTGCCGGTGGTGGTCTCCAGATCGGCGGTGCAGTCCAGCACGATGCTCAACGCCGGGTCGGGACGCACCAGATCGGGGTGCGCTCCGGCACTGACCAGGTGCAGCACGTAGCTGTCCTCGACGACGACGAGCCGACGACCGGCGCGAGCCACCCGTCGGCACAGGTCGACGTCCTCGTCCGGGACGTCCGCGAAGCCGCGCGCCGACCGGAACGCGTCGGCGCGGACCGCCAGTGCGAACCCGTCGAGCTGCGGCACCCGGGTGACGGCGCGCCGGGCGGTCGCCATCGCGCCCTGCGCGTAGGCGAGAGCCGCCTCGGCCGAGATCAGCGCCGCGTCGGGGATGGGCCGGAACTGCGCACCCGAGGCACCACAGCTGAGCGGACCGGCGGCACCGACCGACGGGCTCGCCAACGGCGCCACGAGTCGGTCGAGCCAGGGCGCGGTCACGACCGTGTCCGGGTCGAGGAAGACCAGCACCGGCGTGTCCGCCTGCGCGGCGCCCGCGTTGCGACCGGCGGCCACCCCGACGGGTTCGAGGCTGCGGACGGTGCGGACCAGGTCGGCGTGACCGGCCAGCAGGATCGGGGTGCCGTCGCTCGAGGCGTCGTCGACCACGACGAGTCGGTCGTCCGGCCCGAGGGTGGGTCGCAGCGCGTCCAGGCAGGTGCGCAGCTCGTCGACGTCGTCACGGGCCACCACCACCACGGTGGCCGCCGGGCGGCTCATACGAGCACCCCCTGCGACGCGACCGCGCGGGCGGCGGCGAAGACCGCCTGGGTCTCCACGGCGAACGTCTGCTCCTGCGCCCCGATCCAGCTGCGGTAGGCGTCGAACCGGGAGGCGTGCCCGGCGTAGTCGGCCAGCACGTCCCGCAGCAGGGCGACGGTCGCCAGATCCGCGGTGGGACCGGTGGCCGGGTCGATCTTGTACTCGGCGGGGATCGGGACGTCCACCTCGTTGGCGGCACTGCCGCGCCGGCCGACGACCACGCAGGCCCCGGCGAGCGCCGCTTCGCGCGGGATCCGGTCGCGGCCCGGGTGCTCGCCGAAGTCGACGTAGGCCTTCACCTGGCCCAGGGCCAGGGCCAGCTCGGCATGTGTCATCCCCGCCAACGGCACCCAGGTGAGGTCGGGGGCGAGGTTCATGAGCCGGGCGGTGGTCTCCATGCCCTTGGCGGGGTTGTAGGCCACTGCGTCGACCTTGGTGGAGGTGCGGGCCGCGGCCAGCTCGTCCCGCAGGCTGGTGTGCAGGTAGTCGCTGAGCATCATCGGCTCGCCGCCGCGCGCCCGCACCGTGTCCAGGGCGTACTGCGACTGGGTGAGGTGCAGCACACCGGGGCGGTGGTACAGCACGTCGAGCGGGCGCAGCGGCGTGCCGTAACGCCGCTGGTGCTCAGCGTTGTGCCGGTCGAACCAGTCGACGCTCAGCCACCACAGCGCCGGGACCGCGCGTTGCAGGCCCAGCAGCCGGTCGGCGTAGATCTCCGGTGCGATCACCACCTGGTCCGGCACATCGAGCGGACCGGTCCCGATCCGCACGTCGTAGTGCCGGTACGGCTCAGGGACGGTGGTCGGGTCACCGTCACCGAGGTAGACGATCTCGACGTCCTCGCCGAGCAGGCCCGCGGTGTGGGCGAGCTGATGCAGGGCCTCGGGACCACCGGTGACCACCCCGGCCGGGCACAGGACGACCGCACGCACGGCTGGCTCCTTCCTCGGCACGCAGGAGGCGCGCCACTCAGCAGATCGTCGGCCGCCGGTCAGGTCTGAGCCATTCGTGTGACACGGCTTGTGCGATACGGTCCGGCGACCACTCACCACCGGCCCGCCGCGGCCGATGGGCGGGACGCACCGTGGGCGTCAGGCGCTTCACACCGTCTCGCCCCGGTGCACCACGTGCGGAGAGGTGTGATGAGCGAAGCCGATCTCGTCGTCGTCGGCGCCGGGCTGTTCGGGCTCACCGTCGCCGAGCGCTGTGCTGCGCAGGGGATGCGGGTGCTCGTGGTCGAGCGCCGTGAGCACATCGGCGGCAACGCCTACAGCGAGGTGGAGCCCAGCACCGGCATCGAGGTCCACCGCTACGGCGCGCACCTCTTCCACACGTCGAACGAGCGGGTCTGGGAGTACGTCAACCGGTTCACGGCCTTCACGTCCTACGTGCACCGCGTGCGGACCGTGCACGGTGGCGAGGTGTTCGGGCTACCGATCACGTTGGGCACGATCAACCAGTTCTTCCGGTCGGCGCTGGGCCCCGACGCCGCGCGGGCACTCATCGCCTCGCAGGCCGGTGAGCTGGACGGACGCACCCCCGCGAACCTCGACGAGCAGGGCGTCTCGCTCATCGGGCGCCCGCTGTACGAGGCGTTCGTACGCGGCTACACCGCCAAGCAGTGGCAGACCGACCCGCGGGACCTGCCGGCGTCGATCATCAGCCGGCTGCCGGTGCGCTTCAACTATGACGACCGGTACTTCGACGACCGGTACGAGGGTCTGCCCGTCGACGGCTACACCGCCTGGTTCGAGCGGATGGTCGACCACCCCCGGATCGAGGTGCAGCTGGGGGTCGACTTCCTGGACCCGACCGCGACGGTCTCCCGTGCCGGGACGGTGGGCCGGGTCCCGGTGGTCTACACCGGGGCGATCGACCGCTGGTTCGCCCACCGTGAGGGCATGCTCGGCTGGCGCACCCTGGACTTCGCGTCCGAGGTGGTCCCGGTCGGCGACGTGCAGGGCATCGCGGTGCTCAACTACGCGGACCTCGACGTGCCGTGGACCCGGATCATCGAGTTCCGCCACTTCCACCCGGAGCGCACGCACTACCCCACCGACCGGTCGGTCATCGCCCGGGAGTACTCGCGGGCCGCCGGGCCGGACGATGAACCGTACTACCCGATCGGCTCGTCGGCGGACCGCGCGCGGCTGGCGGCGTACCGGGCGCTCGCCGACGGTGAGCCCGGTGTCGTCTTCGGCGGCCGGCTCGGCCGCTACCAGTACCTCGACATGCACCAGGCGATCGCCGCCGCGTTGACGCTGGTCGACGGGCCGCTCGCGGAGCTAACCCACGGGCGTCCGCTCCCGCGGCCGTCCGCATGAGCCGGGCGCCCACGCGCCGCCGACCCTCACTCGTTCGGCCGAGATGCCCATGCGCCCGAGCCTCCAGGACGGGGTGAACCCGACGGATCGGGGTCAAGATCTAGGGGATGACACCCGATCGAATGTCAGACGACCTCACCGGAAGGCACCGCCCAGCATGAGTGACACCGCCGCACCGAGGTGGTCCGGCGCGGCCCTGGTCAACCAGCCCGTCGCCGACCCGTCCGGACGCGTCACGGCCTACGCGGTCCGGGCGATGGTGCCGACCCAGCACGGGGACCCCGAGGATGCGGCCGAGGTGAGCCTGGATGCGGCCTACGACGCCACCGACCTGTCGACGTTGAGCGCCGGGCAGCCGCTGCTGGTCGATGCGACCCGCCGCGTGCTGGGCTCGGCGAACCCGGCGGTGGTGGCACGGGTCTCCCCCTCCCTGGCACGCGAGCCCGGGATCGAACGCCTCGTGGCCTGGCGCCACGCCCGCGGCCTGCACACGGCGCTGGACAACTTCACGGCCGAGGACGCCCAGCTCACGCTGCTGCCGATGACCCGGTTCGTCACGGTCGACGTGGTGCGTCAGGCCGGCCGTCTGGTCGAGCTGGCGGGCCTGGCCCACGATCTGGGCGCCGAGGTGATCGCGGACGGGGCCACCACGTGGTCCTCGGTCGAGCAGTCCTTCGCGGACGGTGCCGACCTGGTGCAGGGCCGGGTGGTCGACGACCGCGAGGTCGAGCGCGGCGGTCTGTCCGCCAACGAGATGCACTGCCTGGAGCTGCTGTCGCTGCTCGATGAGGAGCCGGTCGACCAGAACGCGGTCATCGGGCTCGTCGCGGCCGACCCCAACCTGGTGGTCGGTGTGCTGCACCTGGTCAACTCTGCGGTGTTCGCCCTGCCCCGGCCGATCGACTCGGTGCGCCAGGCGGTCGTCATGGTCGGCCCGCGGCTGCTGCGGGCGTTGGCCAGCGCCTCGTTGACGCGGTCCAGCCGGTCCACGGTCGACGAGCTGTGGCGGGTGCTGTCACGCGCACTGGCCTGCTGGCAGCTGTCCGACGACGACGCCGGCTACACCGTCGGGCTGCTGTCGGCCGTCGCCGAGCAGCGCGGCACCGATCTGCGCTGGCTGGCCCAGATGGCCGGGCTCTCGCAGACGACGACGGACGCCCTCGTCGACCACACCGGGCCGCTGGGCGACGCGCTGGCGTGCGTCCGCGCCCATGAGGCGGGCAACCCGTCGGTGGCGCTCCAGCTCGGGATCGACCCGCACCTGGTGTCCCGCGCCTGGTTGGAGGGGCTGCCCGAGGCGTTGGCGATCGCCTCCGCCCTGGCGCCGCCCCGGCCCGCGGTCTGAGCCCGGCCGCGGTCTGAGCCCGGCCGCGGTCTGAGCCCGGCCGCGGTCTGAGCCCGGCCGCGGTCTGAGCCCGGCCGCGGACTGAGCCCGGCCTCCGACTGGGCCCGCCGCCGGTGCACGACATCCGTCCAGGGTGGTCGGGCCGGTCCGGACATGCGTCCGGCTCGGCCCGGGAGCTGCGCTCGGGTCGAGCCGGACGGTGGTCTCAGGCGCTGGCGCGGCGGTAGCCGTCGGAGCGGGCGTACCCCCGGTGCTGGGCGACCCGGTCGACCGGCGCACCGGTCGGCGCGATCCGCGGCTGCGGCAGCCCGACCGTCGTCGTGGGGGCCCCGGCGAGCGCGGCCCGGGCGGCCACGGCGGCGAAGTAGCCGCGGCGGCGGCGTTCGGCGACACCGTCCCGGTCGGGGGCGCCGACCAGATCGGGGTCGAGGTTGGCGTTGAGCCCGTCGCGCAGCAGGCCGAGGGCCTCGGTGCGCATCTGGCTGATCCGGGACTGGGTGACACCGAGCTCGTCGGCCAGGTCGGCCACCGAACGGTCGTCGAGGAAGAGTCCCTCGATCACGACGCGCAGCCGGTCGGGGAGGCAGGTGACGGCGCTGCGCAGCCAGTGCACGCGTTCGCCGGCCAGCAGCGCCTCCTCCGGTGTGTCGGCCTCGTCGCGGAAGGTCTCGGCGACGGGGTGCTCGGTCGCATCCATCGACAGCACGCGCCGCTCGGCGTCCTGACGGGCGGCGTCGACCGCGGCCACATCGGTGCCGAGGTTCGCGGCCAGCTCCTGGCGGGTCGGCGTGCGGCCGAGCGAGGCCCGCAGGGTGTCGGTCGCGTTGCCGAGCTCGCGGGCCCTGCGACGCGCCCCACGTGTGGCCCAGTCCATCGACCGCAGCTCGTCCAGGAGGGCGCCGGAGATCCGCAGCGCGGCGTACCGGGAGAACGGCACGCCGGTGGTGGGGTCGTAGGCGCGGGCCGCCATGACGAGTGCCATGTTGCCCGCAGACATGAGGTCGTCGCGGGAGACGGTCGGCGGCACGCGGTGGAGCATGTCGCTCACGTGGTACCCGACGAGCGGCAGGTGCGAGAGCACGAGCTCGTCAACGGTGCGGGGTTCGCTGGTCACGGGGGCTTTCTCGTCGCCCGGGACCACCCGCTTGAGGGTCGGAGGCGGACGAAAAACGGGGTCCGACGATCCGGCTACCGACGGAGGAACCGGACGTTCCGGTCGGTCAGGAACGGGTGGAACCGCCCAAAACGCCCCCTGGAACCAGCCTGTGACAGGCCGATGTGATCGAGATCACACTCCAGGTACCTTGGTCATTTTCACCCACCTGACCTGCGGCGATGGCGCATGTGGGTGGTATACGACTCGCCGATCACCCATTCGGCCAGGTCCGGCACACACTCACGCCGACGACGGGTCAACAGTGCGGGCACCCGGCCGATGGGCTGGTCGAGGCCGGCCCGCGCACATCGGGGGCCGGAGCGATTCGAAGGAGACGACCGATGCCCTTGAGCCGCCTGTCCGAGGTGCTCTGGCGCGAACGCCACCTGCTCGAGCTTCTGCTCTTCAAGCTCGAGGAGGAACAGCTCATCCTGACCGCCGGCCGCACGCGGTGGCTGTCGCACGCCACGCGCGAGGTCGACAACGTGCTCGACGAGATCCGCGGTGCCGATCTGGGTCGCGCGCTGGAGTCCGAGGACGCAGCCGTCTCGGTCGGGCTGGAACCCGGTGCGAGCCTCAACCAGATCGCCGCGGCCGCACCTGAGCCGTGGAACGAGCTGCTGCGCGCCCACCGCGACGCATTCGTCGCTCTCACCACCGAGATCTCCTCGCTGAGCACCGGTAACCGCGAGCTGCTGGCCATGTCCAACCGCGCGACGCAGGAGGCACTGGCCACCCTCCAGCTCAGCGTGCAGACCTACGACGGCTCAGGGCAGAGCGCCGCCCAGGTCGCCGTCGCCCAGATGGTCGATCGGGCGTTCTGATGTCGAGCACCTTCTCCGGCATCAGCACCGCGCTCTCCTCGCTCATCGCCCAGCGGCAGGGCCTGGACGTCTCCGCCCAGAACCTGGCGAACGCGAACACGGTGGGCTACACCCGCCAGCGGGCGACCTTCTCCTCCATCGGCGGCAGCCAGGTGCCCGCCATGTTCTCCACGTCCTCCCTCGCGGGCAACGGCGTCCAGGTGTCCGGTGTGGACCGGCTCGCCGACGCCTTCATCGACGCCCGGCTGCGGACCGCCACCGCCGACGCGTCCTACCTGACCGCGCGGACGAGCGCCTACAGCACCCTGGAGACCTCGCTCGGCGAACCTGCCACCACAGCCTTGTCTGGCCAGCTCAACTCCTTCTGGGCGGCCTGGCAGGACGCCGCGAACTACCCCGACGCGAGCGCCAACCGCACCGTCGTCCTCACCGCCGCACAGGACGTCGTCGACAAGATCAACACCCTCGCCGACGGCATCGCCACCCAGTGGTCCGACACCATGTCCTCCGCATCCGCCCAGGTCGACCAGGTGAACTCCACAGCGGCCTCGATCGCCGACCTCAACCACCGGATCCTGGCCCTCACCGCCTCGGGCTCCTCGGCCAACGAGCTGGAGGACCAGCGCGACCAGCTCGTCACCTCCCTGTCCGGTCTGGTCGGCGCGAGCACGAACACCCGCGCAGACGGTCAGGTCGACGTCATGGTGGGCGGCAACGCCCTGGTCTCCGGCTCGTCGGTGTCCACCCTCGAGCTCGGCGGTGCCACGACGTTCGACCAGGTCGCGTCCGGAACCGCCGTGACGCTCAGCTGGTCCGACCACCCGGGCGTACCCGTCGCGCTCACCGGCGGGACGGTCGCCGGTCAGCTGACCGTGCTGGCCCCCGCCGATGCGAACGGCACGGGCGGCATCCTGGCCGAGGCGGGCGCCCAGCTCGACGCCGTCGCACAGGCGCTGGCCACCAGCGTCAACGCCCTGCACACCACCGCGCAGACCACCGCCGGTGTGGCCGGTGGCGCCGTCTTCACCTTCGGCACCGGCACGCCGTCCCAGGGACTGACCCTCGCGATCACCGATGAGGACGACATCGCCCTCGCCGATCCCGCACTCGGCACGAACGACGGCTCCATCGGGGCCGCGATCGCCAACCTCGCCACGTCCGACACCGGTGCCGACGCGGTGTGGAGCGACGCCGTGGTCACCATCGGCTCCAAGACGTCCGCCGCGACCTCGCGGAGCACCGTGGCCGAGGCGTCCCGTTCGACGATCGAGGCCGAGCAGGTCTCGAACGCCTCGGTCGACACCGATGAGGAGACCATCAACATGCTCGCCTACCAGCGGGGCTACCAGGCCGCAGCGCGGGTCATGACGACCATCGACGAGGTGCTCGACACCCTGATCAACCGGATGGCGGTGTAGCGATGATCTCCCGGGTCACGAACCTGACGATCCAGCGCTCGTCGCTGGCCAACCTGCAGACCAACCTGACCTCGGTCAGCGATCTGCAGGCCCAGCTGTCCAGCGGCAAGAAGGTCACCAAGGCCTCCGACGACCCGGCCGCCGCCGCGCAGCTCCTGTCGTTGCGCGGCGACCTGGCCCGGACCACCCAGTACGCCCGCAACTCCTCCGATGCGACCTCCTGGCTCAACACCGTGGACACCGGGCTGCAGACTGCGTCGAGCACGTTGCGCCGGGCCCGCGACCTCGTCATCCAGGGCGGCAACACCTCGCTCTCGCAGATCTCCAAGGACGCCCTGGCCACCGAGATCGACGGCATCAAGGAGTCGATGCTCGGCGTGGCCAACACCAGCTATCTGGGGCGCTCGGTGTTCGCCGGGACGTCGGACGCCGGCGCTGCCTTCGACTCGACCACGTACGCCTGGAACGGGATCGATGCCGCCGAGGTCAAGCGCCAGGTGTCCGATGCGACGTCGGTACGGGTCGACTCGAACGGTTCCGAGGTGTTCGGTGAGGGGACCAGCTCGGTGTTCGCCACCCTCGACCAGATCAGTGCCACGCTGCGGGCCGGCGGTGACCCGACCACCTCGCTCAACCAGCTCGACGCGCACATCACCGATGTGAAGACCGAGCTCGCCTCGGTCGGCGCCCGGGAGAACCAGATCGAGGCCGCCACCACCACCCTCACCGACAAGGAGGCGAGCGTGAAGACCCAGCTGTCCGGTATCGAGGACATCGACCTGGCCGCGGTCATCCTGTCGCTGCAGTCCGCGAACGTGACCTACCAGGCCGCGCTCGGCGCGACATCGAAGGCGCTCACGCCCTCCCTCATGGACTACCTCCAGTGAGCGCCGTCCGGATGGGGCCCACGGTCGCCGTGTCGACGGGTGCGGGGCAGCGTGACGTCCCGACCCTGCTGCGCATGGTCGTCCCGTTGCCCGGGCTGCCCGGGCGCACCGAGTACGCGCTGGAGGCCCTCGACGAGGTCGGGGTGCTGTTCGCCATCCGCAGCGCACCCGAGGCCGGGCCCCAGGTGCGGCTGTTCCTGGTGGCGCCGCACATCTTCTTCCCGACGTACGCGCCGCGGATCGACGCCGCGGGGCTCGACGACCCGTTCGGGCAGTCCTCACCCGAGGACCGCGTGCTCTTCGTCGTGGTGCGCCCCGCCGAGGACGACGGTCTGCCGCCCACCGCCAACCTGCTGGCCCCGCTCGTCGTGGACACCCTCACCGGCCGGGCGCTGCAGCTCGTGCTCGACGAGGACCTGCCGTTGCGGGCACCGGTCGGCTGATCCGGATCGCACCGGGCTCCCCCGTCCACCATGATGCTCCCGACCCGTCTCACCGCCGCACCCGCTCCCCCGCCCGCCGCCGTCCCAGGAGGACCCGTGACCGACCTGCACGATGCGTCGTCGCGACGGTGGAGCGCACCCGCGATCCTGCGTCAACCGATCGTCCATCCCGACCGTTCGGTGTTCGCCTACGCGCTGCGGGCCCAGCCCGTGCCGCCGGCCGTCGGTGAGGCCCCTGGCCCCGATGAGGCGACCACGGCCCGGGCCATCGACGCCGAGTACGGGTTGCTCGACCTGGCGGCGCTCTCGGGTGAGCACCCGCTGCTCATCCGCGCCACACCGCGGCTGCTGTCGGGCGAGCTGGTGCTGGCCGCCGGTCCGGTCCGGATCGTGCTCGAGGTCCCGGGCGACCTGGCCGAGTCACCCGAGCTCCCCGAGCAGCTCGACCGGCTGCGCACCACCGGTGTGCACGCCGCGATCGGCGACTACACGGGCACCCCCGCCCAGGACGCCCTCCTGGGACGGGCCCACATCGCTAAGGTCGATGCCCGGACCGATCCGGCCGTGCTCGCCGAGCTGGTCACCCGGGTCCACGACGCGGGTGCCACGGTGGTCGCCGAGCACTCGGACACGCATGCGCTCATCGAACGCGCACGGACCGCGCAGGTCGATCTGCTGCAGGGCCCGATGTTCGAACGCGACGGCGATGTGCTGGCGCGTGACTTCAGCGCCGGTGAGCTGCAGTGCCTCGAGCTGATGAGCCTGCTGTCCGACGACCCGGTGGACCAGGCGGCCGTGATCGGCCTGGTCGCTGCCGACCCGATGCTCACCGTCCGGGTGCTGCACCTGGTCAACTCCTCCTCGTTCGGGCTGCCGCGCGAGATCGACTCCGTGCGCCAGGCCGTCGTGCTGGTCGGACCGCACCACCTGTCCGCACTGGCGATCTCCTCGCTGGTCGGCGCCCAGCCGAGCACCGTGGGCGAGCTGTGGGCGATCCTGTCCCGCGCGCTGGCCTGCTGGGACCTGGCCGGTGCCGACACCGGCTACACCGTCGGGCTGCTGTCGGCGGTCGCCGAGCAGCGCCACCTGGCGGTCGAGTCGCTGGTCTCCCGCACGGGCGTCTCGCAGGAGATCGCCGATGCGCTGTACTTCCATGCCGGTCAGCTCGGCAGTGCGCTGGCGGCCGTCGTCGCCCACGAGGCGAACGACATGATGGGTGTCCTCGCGGCCGGCAAGGACCCGCGCGACGTCTCCGCGGCCTACCTCGCCGCCGTCCCTGAGGCCCTGTCGATCGCGAGCTCACTGTCCGTCGACCCCGGCTGATCGGGCCCCGACGCCCTCAACCGCACCCGCCCTCGGCCCACGCTCACGGCCGGGTTCTGAGTGCCGTGCGCCGCGGCTAGGGTGACGGCATGGGTGCCGACGGACGACCACGACTGCGACCGTCCCCGGCCCCGCTCGACGTCGACCTGCACCTGATCATGGCGGTCGGAACCGCCGGGTGGGCGCTCATCCTCATCGCCTCCGGCGTCCTGGCCCTGCTCGGGCACGTGACAGCACCGGCCGGGGCGACCAGCGCGGCCGGCATCGCGATCGGCCTGTACGGCATGCACTGGGCCCGCAAGAACCGGACCGCGGAGCCCGACAGCGCCGCACCGCCGACGGACGGGACCGGGTCCCCGACCCCCTGACCCCGCGGTCGTCCCGCCGGCTCAGCCCAGGGCCTGGTCGAGACCGAGCTCATCGGCGCGCGCCGGATCGACCATGACGGCCTCGAGCGCCCAGCGGTCGGACCACCGGCCCGCACGTTGCGCCAGGGCACAGGCCAGACCGGCCAGGTGCACCGCATGCGGCACCCCGTCGGTGTCCACCCACCAGTCGACCGGTGCGCCGTCGACCCGCAGCACATCGTGCTCGACCCACTCGCGCACCTGGTCGCCGGGCTGCCCGACCGCGATCCGGGTGGGCAGCGCCTGGCGCAGACCCGGCCCCTCGATCCGGCCGTCGGCCAGCTCGGAGGCCAGCGGCAGATCGAGCATCGCCGCCAGGGCCACGGCATCGCCCACGGGACAGGGCAGCATCGGCCCCAGATCGGCCCGTTGCAGCCACATCGGGGAGTCGGGGACGACGACGACGTCCGCTGCGACCACGCGGACCTGATCGCCGCGGTGTCCTTCCCCCGGACCGGGCGGCGTCCGGGGACGGCGCGCACCGTCCGGTCCGAGCAGCCCGGGAAGCTCCGACGGCAGCCCGCCGTGCCGCGTGCCGGTGCGCGCCAGCCCCGCCAGCGCCCGCCAGACCTGCACGGCCGCCGGGAGCTCGAGCAGGTGCCCGCGCAGCGGTTCGAGGAGGTCCGCCCAGTCGTCCAGATCGAGCTCATCGGCCGAACCGATCCCGCCGAGGGCCCGGCGCACCTGCTCATCGGCGTCGGCGAGCAGCTCGGGTGCGGGCGGCAGGATGCCGGGGAGCACGCCGTCGGTCAGGGCGAAGGGCCGGTCGAGCCCGAGACCGGCCCGGGTGCGCAGCCACCAGGTGGTGTACGAGGGGGCCCGCGCGGCCTGCTCACCGCGCACCGGGTCCACGAGGGCGTCCCGCAGCCCGCGGTCGGCACCCAACGCCGCCAGCAGCCGCGGCCAGGCGTCCGGTGCCACGGCGTCCAGATCGGCCACGGCGTCCAGATCACCCACCCAGGCGCCGGCACCCAGCCGTTCGCCCAGCTCCGCCAGGTAGTCGCCCCAGCCGTCCAGGGTCGAGGCCACCAACGCGCCGTCACCGTCGCCGTCAAGGTCGACGGCCGCCGGGTCCGCGACCACATCGGGCACCCGCACCACGACGGGGGCGGCGCGCACGCCGACCGCCACCAGCACCCGTTCCCCGTACCGCTCGACCATGCTGCCGGTCACGGTCGCGAGCACCCGGGCGTCGAACAGGTCGTGGGCCGCCGAACCGGCGAGCACCAGACCGTGGGCCGGGGTCGGCTCACCGTCGACGGCGGGCAGCTCGACCAGGCCCAGCCAGGCCGGCAACGACCGGGACGGGTCGTCGTCGAGCACTGCGGCGACCAGGTCGAGCACGGCCGCGGCGACCTCCCCGACCTCGTCCTGCGGGTCCTCCTGGCGGTCGAGCACCGCCGATCGCACGGCCGGATGCGTCGCCAGCCCCGCGGCGTCGGCGACGACCGCGCCGAGCCGTTCCAGCACCGGGTGGGCGGCGGCCGGGTCGACCACCCGCACCCCCCACTCGGCGAGCGCCCGGACGGTGGCGACCTCGAGGCGGTAGAGCAGCGCGGACCCGACGAGCACGGTGCCACGCACCCCACGGACCACGCGTCCGTTGGCCAGCGGCACCGGCAGCGCGGCGAGCGCCTCGGCCTGCGTCCCGACGACCGCCTCGCACGCCGCGTACAGCTCCCGCGAGCCCTCAAGGACGGCGGGCAGCTCGTCGATGACCTCGGCCAGGGGTCGCACGGGAACCCCGAGCACGTGGGCCGCCGCCGCCCGTCCGGGTGGCAGGTGCACGAGGCCCGGCAGTCTCGCGGCGAGGGCGTCGACGAGCGCCGTCTCGTGACCGGCAGGCCCGTCCAGCGCGACCGCGGCCCCGGGTTCGACCAGCCCGTCACGACCGGTGAGCAGCGGGGTGCGGGCGAGCGCGTCGACCAGCAGGGCACCCAGCCGTCCGTCGAGCTCACCTGCGGGCAGTCCGGTCGGCACGAGCGACCACACGTCCTGACCGTCGGCGGCCAACCGCCCCGCGAGCGTGGCGTACACCTGCGCGGCCTGCGCAAGGACGGCGTCGGTGAGCGGACCGGGGGCCACCCGACGCCGGGTCGGGTCCAGCGGCAGGGTCGCGACCAGCAGCGCGGGCAGGCTGCACGGGTCGTCGGTCGGTGTGGGGGCGTGCAGCACGTGCGCCCACGTCGGGTCGACGCCGGGGCGGGGCAGGGCCCAGGTGACCCGCCAGGCGGTGCGGTCCCGTTCCTCGACCGGGCGGTCGGCCGTCAACGCCGGGTCGAGCTCACCGCAGGCGCTGCGCACGAACCACCGGGCGCCCACGTCGTTCACCCGCCGCGGCGGCCCGTCGGGGGTCTCGACGACGATCTCGACGAGACCGGGCAGTGCGAGCAGCAGCGGGTCGCCGACCGCGTCGAGCTGGGTGCGGACGCGGTCGAGCGCCTCGTCGTCGCGCAGCCGGGCGACCACCGCCGTGTCGTACCCCGGCAGCGGGCCCGCGGTGGAGACGAACGGCAGGCGCAGCACCGGCAGCCAGTCGCCGCGCCGGGCCACCTCCTGCGCCAGATCGGGTGGCGCATCGGCCAGTGCCGCGACGGTCCCGGCCAGGGAGAAGCCGACCGACCCGGTCGCGGACCGCACCTCGATCTCGTCGGCGACGGCGCGGACGGCGGCGAAACCGACACCGAACCGACCGACGAGCCCGGTCTCGTCCCGTTTGGCCGAGGCGCGCATGGAGGCCAGTGCGGCGACCCCGGCGGCGTCCAGCGGCCGACCGGTGTTGGCGACGGTGAGCAGCGGGCCGGCGTCCTCGAGCTCCAGCCGCAGCAGCAGCCGCCCGGGCACCCCCGCCCGGACCGCGGCATCGGATGCGTTCTGGGCGAGGTCGACGAGCACGCGGTCGCGGTAGTAGCCGCGGGCGTGGTCCTCCTCGGTGTTCGCGTCCTCACGCAGGCGCGCGGGTGAGGCGCGCCAGGTCCCCAGGACGGCGGCTCGCAGGTCCGCCGTGCCGAAGGGATCGGTGCTCACACCTGCGGCTGCTCGGTCTCGACGTCCGGCTCGACGTCCGGCTCGGCGACCGGGGCCGAGGCCGGGGCCACCAGCTCCAGCCGCTGATCGTCGATGAGCGGGTCGGGGGCCGGCCACTGGCTCTGCTCGGGCTCGGCGTCGGTCTGGGAATGGGCGCCGCAGCCGTGATCCAGGCTGACCACCCGTCCGTCCTCGGGCGACCACTCGTTCGCGCACACCCCGAACACCTGGCCGAGCGCACCCTGGATCGGCACCAGGAACCCGCAGGTCGAGCACGCGGCGGTCGCGGCGAGCGCCCCCGCCGACGTCGGCCCCTGCGATCCGCGGTACCACCGCATGGCGGCCTCGTCGCGACCCTCCGGCGACAGGATCCGCTCCCGGGCGAGCGCGAGCTCGTCGATCGCGACCAGGTCCAGCTCGGCGTCACCGGTGGGCGTCCAGCCGGGCTCCAGGCGCGGGTCGTCGGCCCGGAACGGCAGCACATCGCCGGGGCCGATGTCACCGGGCTGCAACCGCTGCGACCAGGGCAGCCACTCCTTGGCCAGGATCGAGTCCGGACCGGGCAGCAGGACGGCCTCGCACAGCGTGGCGACCCGGCCGCGCGGCACCCGCGCCAGGGTCACGGTCCACTGCCAGCCGCGGTACCCGCGGGCCTCGCACGCGAACCGGTGGGAGACCAGCCGCTCACCCTCCAGCGTCGAGCCGAGGTGCTCGCCGACGTCCGAGGGGTGCTCGGCGATCTCGAGTGCCGCGTCCCGGGCCAGGTCGACCGCCCGGTCGAGCACCGCGTCCTTGCCGGCCACGTCAGGCCTCGAAGTCGTCGGCGACGGCCCGCAGGAGCTGGGCGTACTGGGTGGCGCGGGCCTTCTCCGGGTAGCGGCCGCGACGCAGGTCGTTGCCGACCTTGTCGAGCAGCTTGATGAGGTCCTCGACGACGATCGCCATCTCGTCGGCCGAGCGGCGCCGGGCCTTGGCGACCGAGGGAACCGGGTCGAGCACCTTGACGGACAAGGCCTGCGGACCGCGTTTGCCGTCGGCCACGCCGAACTCGACGCGAGCGCCGGGCTTCGGGGCCTCGACCCCTGCGGGCAGGGCGGAGGCGTGCAGGAAGACCTCACCACCGTCGTCGCCGGCGATGAAGCCGAAGCCACGCTCGGTGTCGAACCACTTGACCTTGCCGGTGGGCACCTGGCACCTCTGTGTGTCGGTCGCACCCTGGATGGGCGCGGCTGGTCATCAGGGTACCGGGCTCGTGGGAGCGGTGTCGGTAGGGGTGGGCGCAGGTGCGCCCGCGGAGAAGGACCACCGGCCGGTGGTGGGGCGCGTCCGCCGCGGCTTGAGCGCCACCTGGCCGATGAGCTCGCGCCCCTCCCGCAGCCCGGTGAGCCAGGCGATCGAGATGGCCAGCGGGCTGAAGTCGTCGCCCAGGGTGACCGGAACCCCGCGGTCCGCGGCCTCCAGGTAGGCGTCGAGCGCATCGCACATGGCGCGCACCCTGGCCGTCGCAGGCGGGACGCCGAGCCACAGATCGGCCTCCGCGGGGGTCAGGTCGAGCAGCTGCGACCACAGCCGGACCACTGCTGCGGTCGCAGCCAGCAGCGGCTCGTCGGGGCACAGCAGCTGGGCTGCGCGGCTGCGGGCGACGGCGAGCAACGGCAGCTCGTCATCGTCGTGGCCCAGCTCGGCCACCATGTCGAGCACCAGGATCGAGTGGAACCGCTGACGTCCGACCAGGGCGATGGCCCGCACCAGATCGGCGACCGGCAGCCGCACCCCGGTGACGTTGTTCACCGAACGCAGCAGGCGGGCGGCGATGGCCGGATCGGCGGCCGCGAGCCGGGCCAGCGACCGGGTCGAGGAGCTGGGGACCGAGAGCCGGCTCAGCAGCCGGTAGGCCGTCGGGTTGTGGTGGGCGAGCGACTCCCGTGCGATCACCGCAGGTCGGCTCAGCAGGTAGCCCTGGAGCAGGTCGAAGCCGAGCGTCGTCGCCAGCTCGCGATCGGCGGCCGTCTCGATGTGCTCGGCCACGAGCACCACCCCGGGCAGGAGCTCCCGCACCTGCGCGACGAGCTCGGCCAGCTCCTGGCCGCTCATCGTCGACAGGTCGATCTTCACGTAGCCGCACAGGCCGAGGAGCGCCAGCCGGGGATCGTCCGGCATCACGTCGTCGAGGGCGATGACGAAGCCCCGGTCCACCAGCCGTTCGAGGCCCGCACGCACCTGGGCGTCGACCGGCACCCGTTCCAGCAGCTCGAGCACCACCCGGCCAGGGGTGAGGGAGACGGGCAGCTCGCCGACGACGAAGGAACGCGGCAGGTTGACGAACAGCAGATCGGACCCGCCGATCTCGTCGAGGGCGAACTCCGTGGTCACCGCCGAGATCACCGTCGCCGTGGCCAGGTCGTCGTCGAACCCCTCCGAGCCCACCCCGGACCCGTCCGCGGAGCGGCTGGGACGGAACAGGGCCTCGTGCCCGACGAGCCGGCCGTCGATGTCCTCGATGCGCTGACGTGCGACGCACACCGTCATCCCGATGTCGGGCAGCCCGGAGATTCCTCCGTACCCGCTCCGCTTCCTCACCACTGCCCCCGTCACCTGCCGCCACGTGTCCCTACGAGGGGATCGACGCCTCGCACCGGAACTTGAACGAGCGCGGTCAACTTCGCCCGCCCGACCTCGTCGCGGCCGGGCCGCCGTCGACCCGTCGGGGGAGCAACCGGTCGACGAGCTCCCGCCCTTCCACCAGACCGGTGAACCAGGCCATCGAGACGTCCAGCGCCGCGTAGGCGCCCAGATCGGGCAGGGGCAGGTCCCGGTCGCAGACCTCGAGGTAGGTGTCGAGCGCATCGCAGGCCGACGCCACCGCCGGCTCCGGGAGGGGCAGACCGAGCCAGGCGGCGACCTCGGGCGGATCGGCCGCCATGAGGTGCGCGCACAGCCGCACCAACGCCTCGGTGGCGGCGGCCTCGGGCACGGCGGGGCACAGCAGCTGGGCCGCCCGGGTCCGCGCCACCGCGCGGACCGGCAGCTCGTCGTCCTGGTGCCCGAACCCGGCCACGAGATCCAGCACGAGGAGCTGGTGCAGCCGTTCGCGACCCAGCAGCGTGAGCGCCCGCGGCAGGTTGGCCACCGCCAGCCGCACCCCGCTCACGTTGTTGACCGCGCGCAGCACCCTCGCGGCGATCGCCGGGTCGGTGGCCGCCACCTCGGCCAGATCGGCCATCGACGTGCCGGGGGCGGCCAACCGGCTCAGCAGCCGGGCCGCCGTCGGGGCGTGCTGGGCCAGGATGTCCCGGCTGACCACGGCCGGTCGGGACAGCAGGTAGCCCTGCAGCAGGGTGAACCCGGCGGCGAGCGCGCGGCTGCGGTCGTCCTCCGTCTCGATCCGCTCGGCGATGAACCGGACCTGCGGCGCCCGCGCGCGCAGCTGGTCGACCACGGCCGTGAGTGCCGGGCCGGGCACGGCGGCCAGATCGACCTTGACGAAGTCCGCGAGCTCCGCGAGCGCCAGCCGCGGGTCGTCGAGGACCACGTCGTCGAGCGCGATCAGGTAGCCGTCGCCACGCAGCCGCTCGACGCCCGCGCGCACCTGGTCGTCGACCTCGACCCGTTCGAGCAGCTCCAGGACGACCCGCCCGGGAGGGAGCGGGAGGGGCAGGCTGCCGATGACGAAGGACCGCGGCAGGTTGATGAACAGCAGGCCGTCCCCGGCGATGTCGGCCAGGTCGAGGTGGGTGGTGACCACCGCCAGCACGCCGGCGGTCGCCGCGTCGTCGTCGAACCCGGCACCACCTTCACCGGATCCGGCAGCGGTCGCCGTCGGCCGGAACAGCAGCTCATGGCCGATCGCCCGACCCGAGACGTCCTCGATCCGTTGACGTGCGACGGCGACCGTGGCCCAGACCTCGGCCCGGTGGCACGACGTGGCATCGGGTTCGCTGACCGGCATGGCGACCTCCCCGGAGCCCGGCCCGTCATCCGCGCCGGGCTGTCACCCACTCATCGGCCGGCACTGCCGCACCCTGCAATGGTCCGGGCCGATATCCGTCCGAGCCGTCACCTGCAGCGACGATCAGTCGGCGGACTCCTGGGCGAGGCGGTCGAGGGCGAGGCCGGCGAGCACCGCGGGGCCGACGGCCAGTGCAGCATCGGCGTACCGGGCCTGGGCCGAGTGGTTGTACGCCGCGGTCGCCGGGTCGGCACCGGGGGGTGTGGCGCCCAGGCCGAAGAACGCCCCCGGCACCTGCTCGAGCACGTAGGAGAAGTCCTCCGCGCCCGGGATGGGTGAGGGTGCCATCGCGTACGCGCGTTCACCGAACAGTCCGACGGTGACCTCGGCGGTGCGGTCCACCTCGCCGGCGGTGTTCACCGTCACCGGGTAGCCGGGTTCGTACTCGACCGTGGCGGTCAGCCCGTGCGCGGCGGCGATGTGCTCGGCCACCCGCTGGACACCGGCCGCGAGCTTCTCCCGCCCGAGGGGGGAGAACGAGCGCAGCGTCACCTCGATGAGCGCCTGCGCCGGGATCACGTTGTTGACGGTCCCCGCCTGCAGGTGCCCGACGGTCACCACCACCGGGTCGAACACGTCGAACTCACGGGTCACCATCTGCTGCAGCGCGAGCACGATCGAGGCGGCGACCGGCACCGGGTCCGCCGCCAGGTGCGGCATCGAACCGTGCCCGCCCCGCCCGTTCACCGTGATCCGGGCCGAGTCGGCCGCGGCCAGCATCGGACCGGGCCGGGAGATCACCAGACCGGCCGGCAGCAACGAGCTCATCACGTGCAGCCCGTAGGCGGCGACCACCCGCTCACCGGCCGCGTCGAGCACGCCCTCCTCGATCATCAGCCGGGCGCCGCCGTCGCCCTCCTCGCCGGGCTGGAACATGAAGACCACCGACCCGGCGATCTCCTCACGACGGGCGGCCAGCAGCCGAGCCGCGCCGACCAGACCCGACGTGTGCATGTCGTGACCGCAGGCGTGCATCACGCCGACGTTCTGCGAGGTGAACTCCTCGCCGGTGTCCTCGGTGACGGGCAGACCGTCCATGTCACCGCGCAGCAGCACCGCCGGACCGGGCCGGGCCCCGCGCAGCACCGCGACCACCGAGGTGAGCGCCGTCCCGGTGTTCACCTCCAGGCCGAGGGGGGCGAGCGCGTCGAGCACCAGCCGCTGGGTCGCCGGCAGCTGCAGCCCGAGCTCGGGGGTGCGGTGCAGCGCGCGGCGCAGCGCCGCCACCTCCGGCAGCTGGGCAGCGGCCTCGGTCCGCAGGGCGGTCAGGGTCTGCTCCGACAGGTACATGTCAGCTCTTCTCGTCGACGAGGAACGGTTCGCCCGCACGGGTGCCGGCCAGGGTGTCCACCGGGTACATCAACCGCTGCGACACGAGCCACGAGCCGACCGCCGAGACGGTCAGGCCGAGCGCCGCGTACACCGGCACCAGACCCAGCTCGTCACTCTTCACGAGCCACTCGGCGATGTACAGGAACGTGCCGCCGAACAGCGCGATCGCCAGACCGGCAGGCACCCCCAGACCGACGGCGCGGATCGGCACCGGGAACAGCCGGGCCCCGGCCACCGGTGTGACCCCGAGCTGCAGACCGACGCAGGCGGTGAAGATCGGCGCCGCGACCAGGTAGGGCAGCACACCGCTGGACAGGCCCCACATGAGCGGCACCACGAGGACGGCCGCGGCGGTGAACCCGGCCCGGATCACCGGGATCGGCCCGAACCGGTCGGCCAGGAACCCCGAGGCGATCATCGCCACCAGCAGTGTCACCAGCGCGACGGTGTGCAGGCTGGTCGCGGCCGCCTCGGTGTACCGCCCGGTGTGGGCGGCGAACTGCGGGAGGTAGACGCTGCCGAAGTAGACGCCCATGGTCGATCCGATGGTGAGCATGAAGGCGAGTGCCATCCGCGGCGCATGCTTGACCAGCTGCGGGCCGATCGGATCCGCGCCCGCCGCCCTGGCCTTCTCGAACACCTCGGACTCCGGGACTCCGCTGCGGATCCAGACGGCCAGCAGCGCGCACGCCGCGGTGACCCCGAAGGCGATCCGCCAGCCGCCCTCGCGCACCCCGTCGGCACCGAGCACGCCGAGCAGCACGGCGAGCACGATGGTGCCGGCGAGCGTGCCGAGGGCGTCCCCGGAGTAGGCGAAGGCGCCGTAGCGGTGCCGTCGGTCGGTCGGGGCCACCTCGACGACGTAGGTCGCAGCGGTGGCCACCTCACCGCCCATCGCGATGCCCTGCAGCAGCCGGGCCAGCACGACGACGACCCCCGCCCACGCACCGGCCACCGCATGGGTCGGTGCGAGCGCGATGACGGCCGATCCGAGGGCGATGAGGCTCACCGAGGCCATCAGCCCGGTCCGCCGTCCGCGCGAGTCGGTGATCCGCCCCATGACGAAGGAACCGACCGGGCGGGCGACGAACCCCACCGCGAACACGAGGTAGGCGCTGAGCACCTGGGTCACCGGGTCGCTGCCGGCGAAGACCTGCCCGGCGAAGTACGGGGCGAGCAGCCCGTACATGGTCCAGTCCAGTGATTCGACGAAGATCCCCGCGGTGCTCGCGGTGACCACCCGCCACCGTGCTACGGCCATCGCGACTCCTTGTTCGATCCCACCCCGGCGCCGACGCGCAGGCTATCGCCCCGGCCGGACGGGGCACCGCGACCCGAGGGCGGGTGCCGGTACCGCCGTATCGTGGTGCGGATGGTCACGTTCACCTCGGCCCTGCGGGCGCGCTCGGACACCGAGCTCGTCGAGCTGCTGCGCCGGCGACCTGACCTGGCCTCGCCGTCACCGTCCACCTTCGCCTCGCTCGCGGTGCGGGCGACCAGCCGGGCGGGGCTGGAACGGGCGCTGACCCGGCTCGACGCGGCCGCGCTGCAGGTGCTCGAAGCCGTCGTCGCGCTCGGTGAGCCGGTGGACCGGGCGGCCGTGCTCGACGCCGTCGCCGGCCCCGGACCGGGCCGGGGGACCGTCGAGCGGTCGCTGGCCGATGTGCTGGTGCGGGCCCTGCTGTGGGAGGACGCCGACGGGTTGCACGCGGCACCCGGTCTGGCCGAACAGCTCGGTCCCTACCCGGCGGGCCTGGCTCCGGCCGATCCGCGGGTGGACCGCAGCGCACCGCAGGACGTCGAGGCCGCGCTCGCCCAGGCACCCCCGGGTGCCCGTCCGGTGCTCGACGCGCTCACCTGGGGTCCGCCGGTAGGTCAGCGCCCCGCACCGGCGACCCGGGCCGATACGGCCGTGGCGTGGCTGGTGTCGCGTGGGCTGCTGGCCCAGGCCGGCGGGCGGCGGGTGGTGCTGCCCAGACCGGTCGCGCTCAGCCTGCGCGGCGGACGCACCCATCGGGCACCGGCACTTCCCCCGGCCCCCGACGCGGGTACCCGGCTGCTGCCGCTCGAGGTGGTGGCCGCCGAATCGGCGAGCGCCGCCGCCGTCGTCGTCCGGCTGGTGACCAGGCTGCTCACGGTGTGGGGTGATCCGCCGCCCGCGTTGCGCTCCGGTGGTCTGGGGGTCCGCGACCTGCGCCGCACGGCCACCGACCTCGGGGTCGATGAGCAGGTCGCCGCCTTCGTCATCGAGCTGTCGGCGGCGGCCGGGCTCGTCGGGCACGAGGTCGTCGGCCCCGTACCGGCGTTCGCGCCCACCCAGGACGGTGACGACTGGCTGAACCTCGAGCTGGCCGTCCGGTGGTCGCTGCTGGCCCGCGCCTGGCTCGGTACGGCACGCGCACCGTGGTTGGTCGGCACCAAGGACGAACGCGGGTCGACCCGCACCGCACTGCACCCCGACGGCCAGCGGCCGTGGGTCCCTGCGCTGCGCCGGTCGGTGCTGGACACCCTGGCCCTGCTCCCGGCCGGGAGCGCGCCGACCGCCGACGGGGTACGCCGTCGGCTCGCCTGGCGCACCCCACGGGCCGTTCCACCGGTGGCTGCCGTGGAGGCGCTGCTCGTGGAGGCCGGCCGGCTCGGGGTGCTCGGCGCGGGGGCGTTGTCCGCCGCGGGCCGCGCACTGCTCGAACCGTCCGACGACCCCGCGGCCAGGCTCGCCGCGGACCTGCCGGAACCCGTCGACCGGATCCTGCTCCAGGGCGATCTGACCGGTGTGGTCCCGGGACGCCCGACCGATGACCTCGCGGCGCTGCTCGAACGCACGAGCGAGGTCGAGTCCCGCGGCGGGGCGCTCACGGTGCGGTTCACGGCCGGTTCGGTGAGCGGTGCGCTCGACGCCGGTCTCGACCCCGACGAGCTGCTCGCCCGGTTGGCCGAGGCGTCCCTGGTGCCCGTCCCGCAGCCGCTCGAGTACCTGGTGCGGGACACCGCCCGACGCCACGGGCGGTTGCGCATCGGTGCCGCCGCCAGCTACCTGCGCAGCGCCGACCCGGCGCTGCTGGCACCGCTGGTGGGCGACCCCAGGCTGGTCGGGCTCGGCCTGGCCGTCCTGGCCCCGACGGTGCTGGTGGCCCAGGTGTCGGCCGTCGAGCTGGCGCAGGCGCTGCGGGCCGCCGGCCTGTCACCGGTGACCGAGGCCCCCGACGGGCATGTGCTCGACCTGGCGGCACCGCCCCGTCGGGCCCGTCCGCGGGCCCATCGTCCGGCGCCGGACGCGCACGACCCGGGCCCCGGCCTGGCCGCCGTGGTCGCGGTGCTGCGGTCCGCCGATGTGCTCGCCGATGACGAACCGCCCACCGGCCGCTCGTCCGCCGCGGGGCTCCCCGCCGCGGGGCTCCCCGCCGCGGGGCTCTCCGCCGCGGGCGACCGCACCGGTTCCGGCCAGGCCTCCCGCGGTGGCACGGGCCGCACCCGGCCGGGAGCCCCGCCTGCACCGGCCGGCGGGACCCCACCGCCGCCCGCCGGAACAGCCGAGCCTGCCGCGGCGTTGCTGCTGCTGCGCGAGGCGCTCACCGAGCGGCAGGAGGTCTGGGTCGAGATGGTCGGACCTTCGGGCGCGCTCCAGCGCCGGCTGCTGCGCCCGGTCCGCCTGGAGGGCGGCCGGCTGCGGGCGCTGGACACCGCACGCGAGGCCGAGCTCACCGTGGCCGTGCACCGCATCGCCTCGGTGACCCGGGCCTCCACCACACCTTCGACCACCGGGAGCGCCCCGTGAACGACGGGCCACTGATCGTCCAGTCGGACTCGACCCTGCTGCTGGAGGTCGCGCACGAGCTGGCCGACGAGTGCCGCAAGGCCGTCGCACCGTTCGCCGAGCTGGAGCGGGCGCCCGAGCACGTGCACACCTACCGGCTGACCCCGTTGGGCCTGTGGAACGCACGCGCCGCAGGGCACGACGCCGAGCAGGTGGTCGATGTGCTCCTCAAGTACAGCCGCTACCCGGTGCCGCACGCCCTGCTGGTCCAGGTGGCCGAGACGATGGACCGCTACGGGCGGCTCCAGCTGATCGACGACCCGGTGCACGGGCTGGTGCTGCACGCGGTCGACCCGGCGGTGCTGGTCGAGGTGATGCGCAGCGCCCGCACGAAGGGTCTGCTGGGCGAGCGCATCGACTCCTCCGATGTCGCTGTGCACCCCTCCCAGCGCGGGCACCTCAAGCAGGTCCTGGTCAAGCTCGGCTGGCCCGCGGAGGACCTGGCCGGGTACGTGGACGGTGAGGCGCACCCGATCGCACTGCGCGAGGACGGCTGGCACCTGCGGCCGTACCAGCAGCATGCGGTCGACACGTTCTTCCACGGCGGTTCGGGCGTCGTGGTGCTGCCCTGCGGGGCCGGCAAGACGCTCGTCGGGGCGGGTGCCATGGCCCGGTCCAAGACGACCACGCTCATCCTGGTGACGAACACCGTGAGCGCCCGGCAGTGGCGTGACGAGCTGCTGGCCCGCACCACCCTCACCGAGGACGAGATCGGCGAGTACTCCGGTGCCCGCAAGCAGGTGCGCCCGGTGACCATCGCCACCTACCAGGTGCTCACCACCAAGCGGAAGGGCGTCTACACGCACCTCGAGCTGCTGGACGCCCGCGACTGGGGCCTCATCCTCTACGACGAGGTGCACCTGCTCCCGGCCCCGGTGTTCCGGATGACGGCCGACCTCCAGGCCCGGCGCCGCCTGGGTCTGACCGCGACGCTGGTCCGCGAGGACGGCCGCGAGGACGAGGTGTTCTCCCTCATCGGCCCCAAGCGGTACGACGCCCCGTGGAAGGACATCGAGGCGCAGGGCTACATCGCCCCGGCCACCTGCATCGAGGTCCGCCTCACCCTGCCCGACGACGCCCGGATGACCTACGCGACCGCCGAACCGGAGGACCGGTACCGCCTGGCGGCCACCGCACCGGGCAAGCTCGGCGTGGTCTCGCGTCTGGTCGCGGCCCATGCCGGTGCGCCGACGCTGGTCATCGGCCAGTACCTGGACCAGCTGCACGAGCTGGCCGAGCACCTGGGCGCCGACCTCATCACCGGTGAGACCACGGTCCGCGAGCGCCAGCGCCTCTACGCGGCGTTCCGGACGGGCGAGATCAGCCTGCTCGTCGTGTCCAAGGTGGCGAACTTCTCGGTGGACCTGCCCGAGGCGAGTGTCGCGATCCAGGTCTCCGGTTCGTTCGGCTCGCGTCAGGAGGAGGCCCAGCGCCTCGGCCGGCTGCTGCGGCCCAAGTCCGACGGCCACGCCGCGACGTTCTACACCGTCGTCGCCCGGGACACCGTCGACCAGGAGTTCGCCGCCCACCGCCAGCGCTTCCTCGCCGAGCAGGGCTACGCCTACTCCATCATCGACGCCGAAGACCTCCGCCCCACCCCCTGACCCCCTCCCACCCCTCCCCCACCCCCCAACCGCCACAGCCCGCAGCAGCTGGTCGCTCAGGAGCCCCTCCCCCGGCGTGTCGCTGCCCCGGGCGCCCAGTTCCGTTCCCCCGCCCCACTTGCTCACGTTTCCCGGCGAGCCGATGACCAGGGA
>JAKLPK010000132.1 GCA_022013895.1 Cellulomonas sp.
CTACCTCGCCATCGGGATCTCCGGGCAGGTCCAGCACCTGGTCGGGGTGAACCACTCGAAGGTGATCGTCGCGATCAACAAGGACAAGAACGCCCCGATCTTCCGGCACGCCGACTTCGGGGTGGTGGGCGACCTCTACGAGGTCCTCCCCGCACTGGTCGACGCGCTCTGACCGCACGACGAGGGACGAGAGGAGGTCGACGCCGGCGATGGCCGACATCACGACGGGACAGACGACGGCGGATCTGTGGGACACCGCCGGCCGGCTGTTCGGTGACCGCCCGTTCCTCGTCCACGTCGGGGACGGCGGGAGCCGGACGGAGCTCAGCTACGCCCGGTTCGCGACGCTCATCCACCGGACCGCGCACGCGTTCCGTGCGGTGGGGGTCGGGTTCGGCGACCGGGTGCTGCTCCAGCTCGGCAACGGGCCCGAGGTGATCGCGGCACTGTTCGGGCTGGCCGAGATCGGTGCGATCGCCGTGCCGGCCGGGATGTCCGCGACGCCCGTCGAGCTCGCGCGCACCTACCGGAGGTCCGGTGCCCGCTGGGCCGTCGTGGAGCAGAGCAGAGTGGCCGACCACCTCGCGCTGCGCCGTGAGCCCAGCCTGGCTGGGCTGTGCCTGCTCGTCGCAGAGGGTGACGGCACGCGGGGAGGACAGGGTGCCGATCTGGCCGGTTCGAGCCACCAGACGGAGCCTGAGGGCCGCGGCGTCCGCTCGCTCACCGCGTTGCGCGACGCCCAGCCCGCCACCCGGGTCGTCGAGCCACGCCTCACCGACCAGACGGTGCTCGAGGTGCTCTACACCTCGGGCACCACGGCGGAGCCCAAAGGCGTGATGGTCACGCACGCCAACGTCGTCTTCTCCGGGCACTACGGCGTGTGGCAGACGTCGCTGCGCAGCGACGACCGGCTGCTCACGACCATGCCGTCCTGCCACTCCAACTTCCAGCTCGCCGCGCTCACCCCGGTGCTCGTCGCCGGGGCGACGCTGGTGGTCGCCGACCGGTACTCGGCGAGCCGGTTCTGGAGCACCGTGCGCACGGAGCGCGCAACGATCGTCCAGCTCATCGCGATGATGGCGCGCACGCTCATGCTCCAGCCCCCCTCACCGGAGGACGGCCGGCACGAGCTGCGCGATGCGCTGTACTTCATGCCGCTCTCGGACACCGAGAAGGCCGAGTTCGAACGACGCTTCCGCGTGAGCCTGCTCAACAGCTACGGGTCGACGGAGTCGATCGGGTGGGCGGTGACCGACCCGCCGCAGGGCGAGCGGAGGTGGCCGTCGGTCGGGCGCGCCGGGCTCGGCTACGAGGTGGCGATCGTCGACGATCACGGCCGCGAGCTACCCGTGGGACAGGTGGGGGAGTTCCGCATCAAGGGCGTCCCGGGCCGTTCGCTCATGCTCGGCTACGTCGACGACCCGGCCGGCACCGCCGCAGCGCTGAGCCCCGACGGCTGGCTGCGCACGCACGACCAGGGCTACCAGGACGCGGACGGCTGGTTCTACTTCGTCGACCGCAGCATCAACGTCATCAAGCGGGCAGGCGAGAACGTCTCCGCCACCGAGGTCGAGTGCGTGCTCACGGCCCACCCGCTCGTCGCGGAGGCCGCAGTGGTCGGTGTGCCGGACCCGGTGCGCGACGTCGCGGTCAAGGCGTTCGTACGACTGCGCGCGAGCGCCGCGGCGACCCGCCAGGCGCAGGTCGTCGAACAGCTCCTCGCGCACTGCCGTGAGCGCCTCGCACCGTACAAGGTCCCCGAGCTCGTCGAGATCGTCGACGACTTCCCCCGCACCGACTCGATGAAGATCGAGAAGCGGCTCCTGCACTGAACCGTCCGCCACGGCGGACCCGACGAAGGGAACTGGACAACATGGGCACGATCGACACGGGGATGGTGGGTCAGACCTTCGGCCCGTTCGTGCGGGACTACACCTTCCGCGACCTCGAGCTGTTCGCCCTCGGGTGCGGGGCCGGGATCGACGGCAAGGACGACCTCGTCTACGTCAACGAGCATGACGAGCGTGACCCGCGGCTCAAGGTGCTGCCGATGTTCGGCGCGATGCTCGTCGTCGATTCCGAGGTCACGCGCACCATCGACTACGGCTACAACTACGCGGGCTCGCTGCACTGGGGCTTCGACCTGCGCGTGCACCAGCCCATCACGAGGATGAGCGACCGGCTGTCGACCATGGTGACGCTCGAGGGCCTGTACGACCGCGGGGAGGGCAAGGGCCTGCTCGCCCAGCACGTGGGCAAGACGTACGACTCCGACGGCACGCTGCTGTTCACCAACGAGTCGTGGGACTGCCTCATCTACGACGGCGGCTGGGGCGGGCCCGTGCCGCCCAAGGACATCGTCGAGATGCCCGACCGTGCGCCGGACTCCGAGGTGGTCGAGCGGATCCCGGAGAACCAGGCGCTCATCTACCGGCTCTCGGGCGACTTCCACCCGCAGCACATCGACTGGGACTACGCCGCGCAGAACGGGGAGCCGCGGCCGATCCTGCACGCGATCAGCTACGCGGGCGTGGTGATGCGGCACTTCATCCGCACGTTCATCCCCGGCGAGCCCGAGCGGCTCACGCGGTTCAAGACCCGGATCACCTCGCCGGTGCACCCCGGGACCAGGCTGTCCACCCAGCTGTGGCAGGTCGGCGAGAACGAGGTGCGGTTCCGCCTCGTCGACACCGACGCACCCACCGCCAAACCGCACCTGAACTGGGGCGTCATCGAATGGCGGTAGCTGCCACCCCGCCGCCGGGGCGCCAGCTCGACGATGCGCAGATGACGCCCTTCGCGCGCAAGATCGTGTTCTTCTCAAGCGGCGGGGCATTCCTCGACGGGTACGTGCTGTCGATCATCGGTGTCGCGCTCGTCCAGCTCACTCCCGCTCTCGGGCTCACCGACACGCAGGCCGCGGCGACGGGGGCGGCGGCGCTCGCGGGAATCTTCTTCGGGTCGCTCGTGGGCGGTCGGCTCACCGACGCGCTCGGCCGCCGCACGATGTTCATCCTCGACGTCTCGGCGATCGCGGTGGCGTCACTGGCGGCGTGCTTCGTGGGCTCGGCCTGGCAGCTCATCGTGCTGCGCCTGGTGCTCGGGTTCTTCATCGGGGCCGACTACCCGATCGCGACCTCGCTCATCGCGGAGTTCTCGCCGCGCGCACAGCGGGCGGTCACGATGGGGACCGTCTCGGCCGCGTGGTACCTCGGTGCGACCGCCGCCGCGGGTGTCGGCTTCGCCCTCTACGCGGTGGACGGCGGGTGGCGGTGGATGCTGGGCAGCGCGGTGGTGCCCGCCGTCGCGCTGCTCGTCGGGCGGCGCGACATCCCGGAGTCGGCCCGCTGGCTCGCGCAGCGCGGGCGCGGCGACGAGGCGCGCGAGGTCATGGTGAAGGTGTTCGGCGAGGGCGTCGAGCTCGCGCCGCAGGAGTGCGCGCCCGCGGGCTTCCGCGCGGTGTTCCGCCAGGGCTACCTCGGCCGGACCGTCTACCTCGGGCTGCTCATCCTGTGCCAGGTGGTCCCGATGTACGCCATGTACACCTTCGGGCCGTCGATCATCGCGGCGTTCGGGCTCGGCCAGGGCAGTCTCTCGGTGCTCGGTGAGGCGGCCGTCAGCCTGTTCTTCCTCGTCGGCACGATCCCGGCGATGTACTGGCTCGACTCGATGGGGCGCCGACCGCTGCTCATCGGCTCGCTCGCCCTGATGGCGGCCGGCTTGCTGGTCCCGGGGATCTGGCCGGGCGCGAACATCGTCGTCGTCGTCCTCGCGTTCGCCGTCTACGCGTTCTTCTCCGGCGGCCCGGGGATCCTCCAGTGGCTCTACCCGAACGAGATGTTCCCCACCGAGGTGCGCGCGACGGCCGTCGGGGTCGCGATCGCGATCAGCCGGATCGGCGTCGTCGTCTCGACCTACGGGCTGCCGCTGTTCCTGGACGCCTACGGGATCGGCCCGACCATGCTCGTCGGCGCCGGGCTGCTCGTGGTGTGCCTCGTGCTGTCGGTCGTCATGGCCCCGGAGACCCGTGGCCTGACGCTGGATGAGACGAGCTCGCTGCGCGCGGGCCGACCGGAGACCGGAGCGCAGGTCGCTGACCTGCGGACAGAAGGGAGGCGTCGTGGCTGACTTCGACGCGATCGTCGTCGGCTCGGGCTGCGCCGGACCGGCGGCGGCCATCGAGCTGGCGCGGGCGGGCAAGAGCGTGCTCGTCGTCGAGCGGGGCACGTTCGCCGGTGCGAAGAACGTGTCCGGTGGGCGGCTGTACACCCACGCGCTCAAGGCGCTGCTGCCGGATGTCGCGGCGTCCGCGCCGCTCGAGCGCAGGATCGTGCGCGAGCGCGTGTCGATGCTCTCGGCGGACTCCGCGACCACGCTGGACGTCACCGACGAGGCGATGCGGGACGGCCGCCACGAGTCGTGGTCGGTGCTGCGCGCGCGGTTCGACCCATGGTTGGCCGAGCAGGCCGAGGCCGCCGGCGCCGAGTACATCACCGGCATCGCGGTCGAGGCGCTGCTCAAGGACGGTGACCGGGTCACGGGCGTGCGTGCCGGTGAGGACGACATCACCGCGGACGTGGTGGTGCTGTGCGACGGCGTGAACTCACTGCTCGCACCTCAGGCCGTCGGTGCGGCGCGACCGCGGCCGGACCAGGTGGCCGTAGGCGTCAAGCAGGTGGTCGCCCTGCCGGAGAGCGTCATCTCCGACCGCGCGATGTGCGCCGACGGTGACGGCATGGCGTGGCTGTTCGTGGGCGACGCCACCCACGGCAGCATCGGCGGCGGGTTCCTCTACACCAACCGCGACACGATCTCGGTCGGCATCGTCGCGACCGTCTCGGACGTCATGGAGTCGGACACCCCGGCCCATCGGATGCTCGAGGACTTCACGCACCATCCGTCGGTCGCGCCGCTCCTGCGCGGCGGCCAGGTCGTCGAGCACTCGGGCCACCTCGTCGCCGAAGGCGGCTACGACGCGATGCCGCCGCTCGTGGGCGACGGCGTGGTGCTCGCGGGGGAGTCGGCGCTCATGTGCGTCAACGCCGGCTACACCGTGCGTGGGATGGACCTCGCGCTGGCGGCCGGGCAGCAGGCGGGACGCAGCGCCGCGATCGCACTGGCGGCCGGCGACACGTCTGCTGCGGGCCTGGCCGGCTACCGCGCCGCTCTCGAGGACAGCTTCGTGCTGCAGGACCTGCGCACGCTGCGGCGCTTCCCGCACTTCATGGAGTCCACGCCGCGGATGTTCCGCGGCTACCCGGACCTGGCCCGTGACGTCATGCGTTCGCTGTTCCTCGTGGACGGCACGCCGATGCGCCGACCGGCCAAGGAGATCGGCAGCGTCGTGCGGCGAACGGGCTACCTCAACCTCGCCAAGGACATCGTCAAGGGAGTGAGGGCACTGTGACCACAACACCGCCACCTGTCACGGTCGGCGTCGAGACGTACCTGGCGCTCAACCGGTACACGGTCGACGAGGAGCACGCCCACATCGCCCTCGCCGAACACCCCGACCGTGCCCAGATCGAGCAGCTGGCCAGGGTCTGCCCGGCGGGGCTGTACAAGATCGACGATGCGGGGAACGCGACGTTCGACTACGCCGGGTGCCTCGAGTGCGGGACCTGCCGGATCGTCGCCGAGGGCGGCGCGCTCGCGAGCTGGCGGTACCCCGCGCCGACGATGGGGGTCGAGTACCGGTTCGGCTGACGGGTCTGTCGGTGGACCGCCGGATCTGCGCTCTGGCGGTCCACCGACCTCCGTGCGCGACCACGCGGCGGGACGGGTCGACGTACGCGATGCGCGGGACTCGCCCGCGCGGTGTGTCCTGTCGTCGTCGTGGTGCTGCACCGGTCGGGTCTCAGACGGGGTGGACCTCAAGAGTGGCAGAGCGGGGCTCGTCGCCCTCGAGGTGGTCGACGATCGAGGAGTACCGACCGTACTTCGCGCGGTACGCGGCGTCGATCTGGTTGAGGTCGCTGCCGCTCACCTCGGTGAAGGTGACGTCGTGGGTCTGTCGGGACGCCGTGATCTGCCCGGCGCCGGTGGCGATGGCGCCGCGGAACCAAGCCGCCGTGCGCCCGTTGGTCGAGCGGATGAAGACGCGTTCGCCGTCCCGCACGATCCAGATCGTCGTGGGGCTGCGCAGGGTGCCGTCCGGGCGTCGGGTCGAGACCTGGATCTCCTGCGGGTCGGCCAGTGTCCGGGCCGCCTGCGCCGTCCATGCGCTCATGGGGTGTCCTTCCGTCGCCGGTACTCGGGCGTCAGCTCGTGCACGCCGTAGCTGTTGTCGTCGGGGTTGAGGGTGACGCCCGGGGCGACGATCTCGTCGATGCGGTCCAGCACGTCGGTGCTGAGCGTGAGCTCTGCGGCCGGTAGGTAGGACTCGAGCTGTTCCATGGTCCGTGGCCCGACGATCGCCGAGGTGACGCCGGGGTGGTTCACGACGAAGGCGATCGCCATCTCGATGAGGCTGAGCCCGGCGTCCTCGGCGAGGAGCGCGAGGTCTTCGACGGCGTCGAGCTTGCGCTGGTTCGCGGGTGTCGACATGTCGAAGCGGGCGCTGGGGCGCGCGGCGGATGTCGGGCTCGATGCGGCGGCCTTGCGCCACCGCCCGGACAGCCATCCCCCGGCGAGCGGGGAGTACGTGAGGGTGCCCATGCCGTGGCGCAGCGTGGTGGGCAGGACGTCCTCCTCGATGCCGCGCACGAGGATCGAGTAGGGCGGCTGCTCGGTGACGAACCGCTCAAGGTTCCGCTCCCGGGACATCCACTGGGCCTCGACGATCTGTGAGCCGGCGTAGGACGAGGACCCGAGGTAGCGGATCTTGCCCTGGTGGACGAGGTCGCTGAGTGCGCCGAGGGTCTCGGCGACGTCGACGTCGGGGGAGGGGCGATGCACCTGATACAGGTCGATGTGGTCGGTGTTGAGTCGGCGCAAGGAGGCTTCGACCTCGCGGACGATCCATCGGCGTGACCCGCCCCGGTGGTTCGGGTCGTCGTCCATCGGCATGAAGAACTTCGTGGCCAGGAAGACGTCGTCGCGGCGTCCGGCAATGGCCTGTCCGACGATCTCCTCGGATACCCCGGCGGAGTACACGTCAGCCGTGTCGATGAGGTTGATCCCGGCGTCCAGGGCGTGGCGGATGATGCGGACGGCGTCGGTGCGGTCGTCGTTGCCCCACGGGCCGAACATCATCGTGCCCAGGCACAGGGGGCTGACCTGGACGCCGGTGCGGCCGAGCGGTCGGTACTGCATGTGAGATCTCCTTGCGGTGGGGGATGGGTGACGTGGTGGGAGCCGGCTAGCGATCGGTAGGCGCTGGTGCGATGTCGTCGATCGCGGCGAGCGCGTTGAGCGTGCGCGGGTAGCCGACGAACGGCACGAGCTGGGTGACGACGTCGACGAGCAGCGCCCGGTCGTTGCCGACGTGGCGGTTGGCCGCGACGTGCCCGCGCACCTGTGCGTCCACGCCGCCGAGCCCGACGAGCAGCGCCAGGGTGACGAGCTCGCGGGTGGGGACGTCGAGACCGGTGCGGGTGTAGTGGTCGCCGAAGCAGTGCTCGGACAGCCATTGCTGGATGTGCAGCGTGTCGGCGGGAGCGTTCGCGTGCAGGGCAGCGACCACGTCGGCCCCGACGATCTGCTCTTGCACGGCGCGACCCGCCGCGTCGCGCGTCTCGCGCGTCGTCGTGGACTGACCAGGCAGCGGAACCGGCACGCCGCGCTCGGTCAGGACGTCGTTGGTCGCATGCACGAAGTCGTACGCGCGTCCCATCCCGACGTACGGCACGGCCTGGTAGACCACCTCCTTGACCTCGACGGGGCTCACCCCGACCGTCAGAGCCGCGCCGAGCATCACGCGGTACTCGGCGAGCGCACCGGCCCCGATGAGCGCGGCGAGCTGGGTGATCAGGCGCAGCCGAGCATCGAGGTCGGACTGCGCAAGGACGTCCTCGAAGGCGAAGTCGTCGAAGATCTCGACGAGCTCCGGGTCGGTGCGGGCGAGCGTCGAGCTGTGGCTGGGGAACAGGGCTTCGTGGGCGGCTCGAGCGGCCGGGGTGGGCATGGTGTCCTCCGTGAATGGGTGGGTGGCCGATCAGGCGCGATCTGCCCGACCGGCCGGGGTGGTCACGGGCGCAGCGCGACCTTGAGGGCCTCGCGGGTGTCCATGAGCCGGTAGGCCTCGGCCGCTTGGTCGAGCGGGAGCTCGCGGTCGAACACCCGACCCGGGTCGATGTCGCCGGCCAGGACCTGGTCGATGGCGGTCTCGAGGTAGGCGCGCACGGGTGCCGGCCCGCCGGTGAGGGTGGCGTTCTTGCCGAACAGGGATCCGAAGCCGACTGGGGCGTCCTCGTACTGCGGCACCCCGACCCTGGAGATGACGCCACCGGGCCGCACGATCCCGTAGGCCTGCTCGTAGGCGGGCATGTGGCCGACGGCTTCGAGCACGACGTGTGCGCCCTCGCCGCCCGTCAGCTCCATGACCTGGTCGACGCCGTCCTTGCCGCGCTCGGCGACGACGTCGGTGGCTCCCCAGGCCCGCCCGAGGTCGGTGCGGTCGGGGTGGCGGCCCATGAGGATGATCCGCTCCGCACCGAGCCGCCTCGAGGCGAGCACAGCCGACAGCCCGACGGCGCCGTCGCCGATCACGGCGGTGGTCTTGCCCGGCGCGACCCGGCCCATGTGGGCGGCGTGGTGCCCGGTCAGGTAGACGTCGGACAGCGCCAGCAGAGAAGCGAGCAACGACCGAGCGGCAGTGGTCGGGTCGACCCCGGGGACGACGACGAGGCTGCCGTCCGCGAGCGGGATGCGGGCGAGCTCGGCCTGCAGTCCACCGGTCTCCGGCGACCCGTACCAGCCGCCGTGCACGCACGCGGTCTGGAAGCCCTCGCGGCAGAACACGCAGGTGTTGTCCTGGAACGCGAACGGCGCGACGACGAAGTCGCCCGTGCGGATGCTGCGCACGTCGACGCCGGTCTCCTCGACCACGCCGATGAGCTCGTGGCCCATGGGGTTGCCATGCCCGCGCGCGGGCATGGAGTGGTAGGGGTGCAGGTCGGAACCGCACACGCAGGCGCGAACGACCCGGACGATCGCGTCGGTGGGTTGCTGAATCACGGGGTCCGGGACGGTCTCGACGCGGACGTCGCTGGCGCCGTAGATGAAGGTGGCTCGCACGGGTGGTGCCTCTCGTGTGCTGGATGGGGGGTCTCGGGTCGGTCGTCGGGCGCTCAGGCCTCGGGGATCTCACGGCCGAAGGTCTCGAGGGTGATGGCCTCAGGCTCGGGGCCACCGCGGTGGCCCGTGTCGAGGGCGTCGATCGCGCCGAGCTCGTCGGTGCTGAGTTCGAGGTCGACGACGTCGAAGTTCTCCGCGATGCGTGCGGGTGTGACGGACTTGGGGATCGCGGACCGGCCCTGCAGCAGGTGCCAGCGGAGCATCACCTGAGCCGGGGTGCGCCCGTGCGCGGCGGCGATCGCGCCGATCGTCGGGTCCTCGAGCGTCGAACGGCGGTCCGGTCCGTCGCCCCGGTAGAACGTGATGCCGCCGATGGGTGACCACGCCTGGCTGACGATGCCGTGCTCGGCGTCGGCCGCCAGCACATCCGGTTGACGGTAGTAGGGGTGCACCTCGACCTGGTTGACCGCGGGTACGACGGTCGCCGTCGCGAGCAGCCGGCGCAGGTGCTCGGGCATGAAGTTCGAGACCCCGATCGCGCGGACCCGGCCGTCGGCCAGAAGCCGCTCGAGGGCCCGGTAGGCCTCGGTCGTGAGGTCGAACCGGGTGGGCAGCGGCTGGTGCAGGATCAGCAGGTCGATCGTGTCGATCCCGAGCTTGCCGGCAGACTTGTCGAACGCGTGCAGCGTGGCGTCGTACCCGTAGTCGCTGATCCAGACCTTGGTCTCGACGAAGACCTCGTGGCGCGGGACGTCAGACTCGCGGATCGCCTGCCCGACCTCGCGCTCGTTGCCATAGGCGGCGGCGGTGTCGAGGTGGCGGTACCCGACCTGCAGCGCGGTGCGCACCGCGGCGGCGGTCTGCGCAGGTGGTGTCTGGAACACGCCGAAGCCGAGGGCGGGCATCGTCACGCCGTTGTTGAGGGGGAGTGCGGGGATCGTCGTCATGCCTTTCACGGTAGGGACGGCGTGCCACGGCCGGGAGGGTCTGGTGTTACCCCGCTCGATGCGCCCGGGTGGGGCGCCGGTCGTACCCGGTAACGCCAGTACCTCCCGGCGGCGAACCGTGGACCGTACCGTCGAGGGCATGGACCTGAGAGCAGAGACCCGTGAGTTCCTCACGACTCGGCGCGGCCGCATCACGCCCGAGCGGGCGAACCTGCCTGCCTACGGCGGGAACCGCCGCGTCCCGGGGCTGCGGCGCGAGGAGGTTGCGATGCTCGCCGGAGTCAGCATCGACTACTACACCCGTATGGAACGCGGGAACCTCGCCGGGGTGTCCGAGGAGATCCTGGAGTCCCTCGCCGAGGCGCTGCAGCTCGACGACGCCGAACGCGGCCACCTGTTCGACCTCGCCCACGCAGCCAACGCTTCTGGCGCCGCCCGCTCGCGCGCCCGGCGCACCCCGACCCCGGTACTGCGACCTGCGGTGCAGCGCGTCGTGGACGCGCTCGACGCGCCCGCCTTCGTGCGCAACGGTCGCCTCGATGTCCTCGGCACCAACTTGCTGGGCCGCGCTCTGTATGCCCCGCTGTACGACTCGCCGACCCGCACGCCGGGCACGCCCGTGAACACCGCGCGTTTCCAGTTCCTGGACCCCACCGCTGCACATGCTTTCTGGGGTGAGAAGGCCGACCGCATGGCCCACGACGCCGTCGCGATCCTGCGGGCCGAGGCAGGGCACAACCCCTACGACACGCGCCTGACCGAACTGATCGGCGAACTGTCCACCCGCAGTGAGGACTTCCGCCGCCTGTGGGCGTCGCACGACGTTCGCTACCACCGGTCCGGTACCAAGGTGTTCCACCACCCGGCCGTCGGGCTGCTCGAGCTCGACTACGAGGCCCTCGTCCTGCCTGCTGACCCCGGCCTGCAGCTCAACGTCTACACCGCCGTGCCGGCGTCTCCGTCTGCGGACGGTCTCGCGCTCCTCGCCCACTGGGCCGCCACCACGCTCACAGACCATGCCGCGACAGCAGTTGCCGCCGCCCCCAGGGAGACCCGCTGATCCGCACCATCGACAAGACACCCACCATCAAGAACTCGCCGGAGCAGTTCACCGGCGACGTGTGGCTGGACCTCCTCGCCACCCCACAGGAGGGCGACCAGCGCATGGTCGTCGGCCTCGTGCGGTTCGCTCCGGGCGCCCGCACCGCCTGGCACCGCCATGCCCGCGGCCAGACCCTGCACGTGCTGTCCGGCGTCGCGCTCGTCCAGACCCGCGGGCAGGATGTCGTGCGCGTGCTGCCCGGGCAGACCGTGTACTGCCCGCCCGGGGAGGAGCACTGGCACGGTGCCACGCCCGATGACTTCATGGAGCACCTCGCGATGCTCGAGGGCGCCGACGACCCCGCGCAGTCCACGGTCTGGCTGGAGCACGTCACCGACGAGCAGTACCAGCGCTAGCTGACCTCATGGCCGCACTCGAGCTCGTCGTTGCTCGGGGCGACGATCGTCGCCGGAGGCGTCCTCGGACGCCGACTACGGGTCGCACCCCCGTGCTCCTCCTCCTGCTCGGGGCACTGCTGGGTTTCGTACCGGCCCTGCGCCAGGTCCACCTCCCACCCGAGCTCATGCTCCTGGTGTTCCTCCCCGCGTTGCTCTACTGGGAGGCCATCACCTCCTCGCTGCGGGAGATCCGCGCCAACCTGCGCGGCGTCGTCCTGACGAGCACCCTGCTCGTCGCCCTCACGGCGTGGGCCGTCGCCGCGGTCGCGCATGCACGTGGGATGCCGTGGGGACCGGCCTGGGTGCTGGGAGCAGCACTCGCGCCCACCGACGCCACCGCCGTCGCAGCGATGTCGCGGCTCCTGACCCGGCGCCACATGGGAATCCTGCGGTCCGAGGGCCTCGTCAACGACGGCACCGCCCTCGTCATCTACGGCGTCGCCGTCGGCGTCACCGTCGGCGAACAGGCGCTCACACTCGGGCACGTGTCCTGGTTGCTCGTCCTGTCCTACGGCGGCGGCGTGCTCGCCGGACTCGCCGTCGCTTGGGCCGCGCTGCAGGTTCGCAGACACCTCGACGACGTGTACCTCGGCAACACCGTCACGCTGCTGACCCCCTTTGCCGCATTCCTGCTCGCCCAAGTCATCGAGGCATCCGGCGTGCTCGTCGTCGTCGTCGCCGGCCTCGTCATGGGGCGCGCCGGCCCCCGCCTGGTCAGCGCCGCCGTGCGGCGCGTCGCCGAGTCGTTCTGGTCCTTGGGGACCTACCTGCTCAACGCCGCGCTGTTCGTGCTCGTCGGTCTCCAGGTGCAGTCCTCGGTGCGCGCCTTCACCGGACCCGAGGTCGGCTCAGCGACCGTCCTGGCGTTCGCCGTGTGGGTCACGGTCCTGGCCATCAGGTGCGCGTTCCTGTTCGGCTCCGCCTACACCATTCGCGCCCTCGACCGGCGACCCTCACAACGCCTACGACGAGTGAGCAACCGGTCCCGCGTCGTCAGCACCGTCGCCGGCTTCCGGGGCGCGGTCTCCCTCGCCGCGGCACTCGCCGTCCCCACGACGGTCGCCTCCGGCGCCGCGTTTCCCGACCGCGACCTCATCGTCTTCGTCACCGCCGTCGTCGTCACCGTCACCCTGACCGCCCAGGGGCTCCTGCTTCCCGCCGCCGCGCGGTGGGCGCACTTCCCCCACGACGATGCCATCGAGCAGGAACGACGACTCGCCGAGCGCACCGCGACCCGCGACGCGCTCAAGGCACTGCCCGACATCGCCGCCCAGCTCGGCACCGACGACGACATCGTCGACACCGCGCGCGAGCAGTACCTCGATCATCTCGCCCTGCTCGACGCGCCCGACGGCGACGACGAGCCCGAGGCGACGCGCCGGGATCACGCCCTCACCGACCTGCGGCTCGCACTCCTGGCGCACAAGCGCACCACCGTGATCCGGCTCCGGGACGAGCGGAGCATCGACGACGCGGTGCTCCGTCAGGTCCAGGCCCGCCTCGACATCGAAGAGCTCCGGCTGTCACGCGAGCAGCTCAACCTCGACTGAGACCGTCCTCCGCCGGTTGTTCGCCCCTGCGAGCTGGTCGGCTCGTGCCTGCTCGCGGCTGGACACGGCGTCGTCGCTCCCGAACACGACCCACGCACGAACCACAGCGGAAGGACTCGCGTTACCACCTGCACTCGCGGCAGGCTGAGGGTCGCGCCCATGTCCGGCGAAAGCCCACGCCACGCATCTGCCTTGCGACGACCACCCAGTTGGACGAGCGTTCCGCGACGGGCCAGTCCAGCCCACCTCAGCGAGCTGCTGGCACCGGTCGCACGCGAACGCGCGGACGTGTTCGCCGCCGCCCTGTTCAACACCGTGACCGTCGATGGCCCTCAACGAGCTCGACCTGTCCGATACTGCGTCGCTCGGCCCGCCGCGGGACCCGGTCCCGATCGGCGCGCTCGCGCGGCAGCGGCTCGCCGAATCGCGATGACGGCCATGGCGGTCGAACCACGCACAGTCAGCCAGCCATCACCGCAACCACCGCTCCACGCGTCGAATCGATCGCCATCGTCAGGATGCTCGCCCGCAGTGCCCATGACCCCTTCCGTGGTGCGAAACGGGCAAGGGGTCATCCTGAACTCCCCGCCGGTGGCCGCGAGCCGCTGACCTGTGACGAAGGTCGGGGGAGTGCCGCCAGCCGGCGCTGCGCACACCGCTCAAGCATGTCCGCCGACGTCCGCTGTCAGCGCCGTTGGGGTACGCGTTGGGGTACGGGGGTACAAGAAGGCCGTTCCGGGTGAACCCGAAACGGCCTGTGACCTGCACAAACATGGTGGGCGATACTGGGATCGAACCAGTGACCTCTTCCGTGTCAGGCACCGGGAACGCGTTCGCCGGAGTCCGCCCGTGCGCGTCTGTGCAGGTCAGCGCTGCGCGAGTTCGTCCGCGGATGCACCTGAACGTGGCCGGACGGGTTCCCGTTGGGGTACGCGTTGGGGTACGGCGCGCGGCAGAAGGCCCAGGCCTCCCGACGGCAGGTGGGGCCTTGATCCCGAGTAGTGGACACGCTGAATCCAGGTCTGGCCGCCGGTCGATGAGACGCCCGCGCAGGAGGTGGCGCGGCTGGCGGCCCGGGTCGGTGAGCTCGAGGACGAACGGCGCAAGCTGAGCACCGAGCGGGAGATCCTGCGGGCGGCGGCTGAGCAGACCTTGGCGGTCGCGGACGATGCGAGACGGGGGAGTCGCCAGGGCGTCCGGGTCAGTGGTCGTACGGTTCTTCATCGTCGTCTCCCATGTCGAATGGACACGGGAGAGCCTGCTCAGGGGGTGTAGCCACGACGATGACGGCCACAACGCTGCAGGTCAGCGGGGCGATGACGGGCAGGCAAGGGCGATGACGGGTCGACGCGTCCTCCCGTCCGTCATCCCACATCGGCATGGGGTCGAGGCACGGCGCTCCTGAGATGAGCGACCCGACCTCTGGGTCGCTAATTACTACCACTAGTATGGGAGAAACTCGGAGGGGTGTCGCGTCGACGTCGCAGCTGCTACGTCCAGTCGCGATCCCGAGCACCCGGCGTGGTACGGCCACTGGGTCGACGCGTGTGGGCAACCTGAGGGACCAGGGCGAGACGCCCGATCGGGCCGAGCAGCTTGACGGCCTCCGTCAGGCCTGTGCCTGCCGTCCCGACCGCGAGCAGCAGTGGGCAGTGAACGATGAACAGAGGAGCACTCATGGACACGGCACTCGACACGACCTTCGCGCAGGTTCTTCGACGCAGCCCTGGCGAGGTCGAGTTCCACCAGGCGGTGCGTGAGGTCTTCGACAGCCTGGGTCCGGTGCTGCGGAAGAACCCGCAGTACGCGGACGCCGCTGTGCTCGAGCGGATCTGCGAGCCCGAGCGGCAGATCATCTTCCGGGTGCCTTGGGTGGACGACGCCGGACGGGTCCGGATCAACCGCGGCTTCCGCGTCGAGTACAACTCGGCGCTCGGCCCGTTCAAGGGCGGCCTGCGTTTCCACCCGTCGGTCAATCTCGGGATCATCAAGTTCCTGGGGTTCGAGCAGGTCTTCAAGAACGCCCTGACGGGGATGCCGATCGGCGGTGGCAAGGGTGGGTCGGACTTCGATCCCCGTGGCTGCTCCGACGGCGAGGTCATGCGCTTCTGCCAGTCGTTCATGACCGAGCTGTACCGGCACATCGGGGAGTACACCGACGTGCCGGCGGGCGACATCGGAGTCGGGGGTCGGGAGATCGGCTACCTGTTCGGTCAGTACAAGCGGATCACCAATCGGTATGAGTCCGCGGTCCTGACGGGCAAGGGCCTGACGTGGGGTGGGTCGCTCGTGCGGACCGAGGCGACCGGTTACGGCGCGGTGCTCTTCGCCCAGGAGATGCTCAAGGCCCGGGGCGAGTCCCTTGAGGGTCGGCGGGTCGCAGTGTCCGGTGCGGGCAACGTGGCGATCTACGCGATCGAGAAGGCGCAGGCGCTCGGCGCTCGCGTGGTGACGTTCTCCGACTCCTCGGGGTATGTCGTGGACGAGGACGGCGTGGACCTCGACCTGCTCAAGGACGTCAAGGAGGTCCAGCGGGGGCGCGTCGCGGACTACGTCGACCGCCGGCCGCGGGCGGAGTTCGTGGCGGGCGGCAGCATCTGGGACGTGCCGGTCGAGGTCGCCCTGCCGTGCGCGACCCAGAACGAGCTGACCGAGGAGGACGCGAAGTCGCTGCTGCGCGGGGGAGTCGTCGCCGTCGTCGAGGGCGCGAATATGCCCACGACCGCCGATGCCGTTGCGCTCCTGCAGGAGTCGGGGGTGCTGTTCGCCCCGGGCAAGGCCGCCAACGCCGGGGGTGTGGCGACCTCGGCCCTGGAGATGCAGCAGAACGCCTCGCGCGACTCGTGGTCGTTCGACTACACCGCCGATCGGCTCACCCAGATCATGGTGTCGATCCACGACCGCTGCGCGCAGACGGCCGAGGAATACGGCGAGCCCGGGAACTACGTGCTCGGCGCCAACATCGCCGGCTTCCAGCGGGTCGCCAATGCCATGCTCGCACTCGGCATCGTTTAGCCCGGCTGTTCGCGCAGAAGATCCTGACCCGACCGGTGCCCGACGCCGAGCACCTCACGACGCGACGTCGCACCTCACGACGTGAAGTCGCACTGGCACAGGGCGTTGAACTCCACGACCTGGTCGCCGTCCTCTGGCCGGGCCCACGCCGTCGCTTCCGCTCGGTCCGCGAAGCTCCGGCCCACGAGCCGTCCGTTCGCCATCAGCACCCCCGCCTCGATGGCCTCGCGTGGATCGCCGACGTCGGCGAGGGATGTCGGGTCCGCGACCTTCTCGCGCGCGGCTCTGGTGCTCATGGTGCCGTCCTTCCGGTTGTCGTCGTTCGTCGATCGCGGTGGGGTCACGAGGCGGCGGTGTGCAGCATCTGCAGGACGACCTTGCCGGTGACGTGGCCGTTCTCTACTGCGGCGATGGCTTCGCCGGCTCGCTCCAGGGCGTAGAGCGCGGAGACGTGGGGGTCGACGAGGCCGTACTCGATGACGCTGGTGATCTTGGCCATGGCTTCGGGGGTGCGTCGCAGGCCCGCGCCACCGAGCTCGATCGCGGTGGCGGGGTCCGCGGCGGAGATGATCCTGGTGGGGTCGGTGACCAGGTCGGCGACCTCATGCAGCGCGTCACCGCCGACGAGGTCGACGATGAGGTCGACCCCTGCGGGGGCTTCGCGGCGAACCCGGGCGGCGACGTCGCCACCCGCGGGGATGAAGGTGGCGCCGGCGGACTCGACGACGGCCCGCTTGGACTCGCTGGCGATGCCGATGACGGTGAACTCGTGGACGCGTCCGATCTGGGCGGCCATGAGGCCGACGCCGCCACCGGCGCCGAGGATCAGCAGCGTCTGACCCGGTTCGAGCTCGACCTGATGGGTGGCGTCGTAGGCGGCCGCCGCCGTGACGGGGATGGTGGCGGCGTCGGTGAAGGAGATCTCCTCGGGCTTGGCCACGGCGTCGACGGCGAGCACGATCGTGTGCTCGGCGAAGGCGCCGTGACCGGGGGCGGCCAGCCCGAGGATCTCGTCGCCCACCGCGAAGCCGTCCGCGTCGGCACCGATCGCGGTGATCACCCCGGAGAGCTCGTGTCCCATGGGGAGCGGCAGAGGCTGGTCGGTCCCGTAGCGACCGGAGCGGGTCTTCCAGTCGGCGGGGGTGACCCCGGCGGCTCGGACCTCCACAGCGAGCTCGCCGGGTCCCGGCTGAGGGACGGGACGGTCGATGAGGTTCTCGGTCTCGGGACCGCCGAACTGGGTGAAGACGTACACCTGGGACATGAGAGCTGCTTCCTTCGACTCGCGATGGGAGGGCGGCGGGCTCCGGTCAGGTCTCTCGACCTGGCCTGCGGGGTCCTGACAACGACGCTACGGACGCCGGACTACGGCGACGATGACGGGCGTCAATCAACGGCACATCAGCCGTCGGTGCGAGCGCGCAGGTACTCCCGCAGGGCCACCGCGTTGTTGTGCTCGCGGTCGCGGGAGCTGTAGAGCAGGATCACGCGAGCAGGTGAGACGAGCGGAGCCCATGCGTCGGGTCGCGCATCGAGCTCGAGGAAGTACCGGCGTCGAAACTCTGCCCACTTCGCTGGATCGTGCCCGTACCACCGTCGGAGCTCGGTGCTCGGTGCCACGTCCTTGAGCCACTCGTCCATGTGGAGCTGGTCTCGTCGAAGCCCGCGCGGCCAGAGCCGCTCCACCAGAAAGGCGTGCGCGTCGACCGGTGGGTCCGCGTCGTAGATGCGGACCAGCGTGACTTCTGACATGCCGTGACTCACCTCTCCGCGGCGACCTCGGCGCGCGCCTGGGCACCGCAGTCAGGTGATGACCAAGGAGACCGAGTCGAATCCGCTACCGGGATACTGCGCTCGGACCGGCTCCGCGTCCGCGGACGCCGTCAGAGTGTCGGTGCTGGCCAGCAGCACCTCCACGAGCACCCGGAGCTCCAGGCGGGCCAGCGGGGCGCCGGGGCACACGTGGATGCCCGCTCCGTAGAGCAGGTTCAGGGCGGGGTCGCGATCAAGGCGAAACTCGTCCGGATCCCCGAACACCGACTCGTCACGGTTGGCCGATGCCCAGACCACCGCGAGCCGGTCGCCGGCGTCGAGGGTGCGACCTCCGAGCTCGACCGGTTTCGACGCGACCCGACGGTTGGCGATCAGTGGCGCGTGGATGCGGAGGATCTCGTCGTTCGCCGCCCCGATCAGGGTCGGGTCGTGGCGCAGCAGCTCCTGCACCGCGGGGTGCGTGGCGAGGTAGTGCGCCAGGATCCCGACGCTCGCGGCGATGGTGCTCAGCTCGCCCACTGTCCAGTTGCGCAGCAGGCTGACGAGCTCGTCATCGGTCATCTCCCGGTCCCACACCCGCTCCCTGAGCAGACGCGTGGTCAGGTCGTCGGGCGCGGCCTTGCCGGCGTCACGGCGCTGCGTGAGCAGCTCACGGATGAATCCGTCGAACTCCACGGCGACCGCCGCCATCGCGGCGTGGTCCCGGGCGCGGGTGGCCTCGTGGTTCTTGCGGGTCCAGGCGCGCAGCGGCTCCTCGAGGCCGGCGGGCCACCCGAGGAAGGCGCTCTGCACGCGCAGGGCGAAGTCGTGGGCGAGGTGGTCCATGACGTCGGCGGCCACGCCGCTCGGCAGGGCGTCGACGAGCTCGGTCGCGATCCGCCGGCAGGTCGGCTCGAAGGCCGCCATGAGATCGGGAGTGAAGTACCTGTCGTTGACCCGCCGGTACTCGGTGTGCACGGGAGGGTCCATACCGTTCGGCACCGTCAGTCGAGTCGAGACCTCGTTGCTGAACGTCTCGTGGTCGCGCAGCACTCGACTCACATCGTCGTGGCGCAGCACCAACAGGCCCAGCTGCTCACTGTGCGCGACGGGGCAACGGCGCCGAAGGTCGTCGAAGACCGCTTCATGGTCGTCGGACGACGCGGGGACGAGCGGGTCTGAGTGCGGGGATGCGTTCATGGAACGAGACCCTCCAGGGGCCGATCGGTTCTGCGGTCGCGTGGTCTTCCCACTCGGTGGATGACGATGAGGGGCGTCCGCTGTGCACACGTGCCGTGGGGCGGAGTCGACGGCCTTCTCGGCTCGGCGGTTTGTTTTTACTATACATCCGGGCAAAACTGAGGCTGTGTCCTCCGAACCGATCGACCCACGCACCCACCGAGTGCTGTCGGGAGCCAGCCGGGTCGCCGTGCTCGAGGCCGTTCGTGCCGACGGCCCGCTCGATGTCGAGGCCATCGCCCTCAGGGTCGCGCTGCATCCCAACACGGTCCGCTCGCACCTCGACCAGCTCATCAAGGCCGGACTCGTCGAGAGCTCGGTGAGCACGCGGGCGACGCCCGGACGCCCGCGCCTGAGCTTCGCTGCGCGACCGGGCACGACGTCGGGGCCCGACGACTCGTACCGGACCCTGGCGGGTATCCTCGCCGCCGCTATCGGTGCCGCCGCTCCGGACCCGGGCTCGGCCGCCGTCGACATGGGCGAGCGCTGGGGACATGCGGCCGTGGGAGCTGGCGGGCACGTGGGCGCTCCGCTCGACGACGCCGGTGTCGCCGACCGCCTGGTCGGGCTGCTCGATGACATCGGGTTCTCGCCCCGAGTGGTTGCCGGCGACGACGGGCCGGCGATCGGGTTCGCCGCGAGTGATCCGACGGTGATCGAGCTGCCTCGGTGCCCGTTCGTCGAGGTCGCGCGCGAGCACCGCGACGTCGTGTGCGCCGTGCACCTCGGCTTGCTCCGAGGCGCGCTGGACCAGATGCACGCACCGCCGACCACGGTGCGGCTCGAGCCGTTCGTCAGGCCGGACCTGTGCCTGGTCCGCCTCACGCCGGGAGCGTCCGGCGCCTCGGTCGCACCGTGAGTGCCGCGGGCGCCGACGGGCAGCCGGACAGGTCACTGATCGACACCCGCGGCCGCGCCCTGCGCGACCTGCGGATCTCTGTGACAGACCGCTGCAACTTCCGGTGCACGTACTGCATGCCCAAGGAGGTGTTCGGCCGCGATCGCGCCTTCCTGCCGCGCGCCGAGCTGCTCACCTTCGAGGAGATCGCCCGGCTGGCCCGGGTCGCGGCCGCGCACGGGGTCGAGAAGATCCGTCTGACCGGAGGCGAACCGCTGCTGCGCAAGGACCTGCACCTGCTGGTCGCGAAGCTCAGCGAGCTACGGACCCCGCTGGGGGCTCCGCTGGACATCGCCCTGACGACGAACGGTGCGCTGCTCGCCGCCAAGGCGGCGTCGTTGCGGGCCGCTGGGCTGCGCCGCGTCACGGTGTCTCTCGACTCGCTCGACGACGCGACCTTCATGGCGCTGAACGACGTCGCGTTCCCGGTCGCGACCGTGCTGGAGGGCATCCGGGCGGCGCTGGAGTCGGGTCTCGGCCCCGTCAAGGTCAACATGGTCGTCAAGCGGGGCCACAACGATCACGACATCGTGGCGATGGCGCGCCACTTCAAGGGCTCGCCGGTCATCCTGAGGTTCATCGAGTACATGGACGTCGGTGCGACGAACGGCTGGCAGCTGGACCAGGTCGTCCCCTCGTCCGAGGTCATCGCTCGGATCCACGCCCAGCTGCCCCTGGAGCCCGTCCCGCCTGCCTATCCCGGTGAGACCTCGGTGCGGTGGCGCTACCGGGACGGCGGCGGCGAGATCGGGGTGATCTCGTCGGTGACGGGTGCGTTCTGCGGCGCGTGCACCCGGGCGCGGATCTCGACGGACGGCAAGCTCTTCACGTGCCTGTTCGCCACGACCGGCGACGACCTGCGCGCACTGCTCCGCCACGGGGCCTCGGACGAGGACCTGGCAGCCGTCTTCGCCGGGATCTGGCGTGCGCGCACCGACAGGTACTCCGAGGTGCGCGGACTGTCGACGCGCCGACCGCCGGAAGCCGGCGGCCGGGTCGAGATGTCCTACATCGGCGGATAGCCGCGTCTCCTGCTATGCGGCGGCGACCCGACCGATGCGCACGCGCCATACCTCAGGGCCCTCCTCGAGCGCGTCCCAGGTGAACTCGCCCGTGTGCTCTTCGGCGAGCTGGTAGTAAAGCGGGTTCGGGTCGTGATCGTTGACCAGCACGAAGCCCGTCCCGGGCAGCAGGCCGGCGAACGTCGTGAAGATCAGGTCGTGGCGCACCCGGGGGATCTCGGGACGCACGTCGAGCAGTGGGTCGGTCGCGGTCATGGTGGGGCCTCTCGATCGAGCGGGGTGACGCCCGAGAGGTGCCTCGAGGCGCCGCGAGTTGTTTTTACTACACATCCAGTGAAAACTGTATCTCGTGCACCTCGACCCGATTGCGCCCCTCGTCCGCGGTGCGGCTCCCGCTCGCCCCCCTCGTCTCCGGACCGCGGCATGACCCGCGACCTGCTGTCCGTGACCGCTCTGCTGGGCCCCGGAAGTGAGGCCGCACAGTTGCGCGAGGCGTTGCGAGACGTGATCGATCCCGAGCTCGGGATCGACATCGTCAACCTCGGCCTGGTCTACGACCTCGGGGTCATGGGTCGCGCGGCCACGGTCTTGATGACCACCACGACGCCGGCATGCCCGTTGGGGGAGTACCTCACGGACGAGGTCCGCCGCGTGCTCGTGACCGGCGGCTGGGTCGATCAGGTCGAGGTCATCATCACCCACGTGCCCGCGTGGACCCCCGAGATGATGTCCGACGAGACCAAGCGGGCCTTCGGGTGGTGATGCCCGCGGTCCTTCCCCGGGCTCAGCAGCGCGTGTCCCGACGGCGCCTGCCGCTGTTCGCTGCGGCGCTCGTGTGCCTGCTCTCCGGTCTCTGGGGCGGGCTCGTCCTGCTCGGCCTGCCGGTGCCCACCCTGCTGCCCATGGCGGCTGCGGACCACGGACCGCTGATGGCCCTCGGGTTCCTGGGGACGGTGATCTCGCTTGAGCGCGCCGTGGCTCTCGGTCGTCGCTGGGCTTTCGCCGCTCCGGCGCTCGCGGGCTCGGGCGGGCTCGCGCTGCTCGTGAGCCAGCCGCCCGTCGTGGGTCGACTGCTGCTGTGCGCTGCCTCGATCGTGCTCGTGGTCGTCTACGTCGTCGTCCACCGCATCCAGCCCGCGCTGCACCTGAGGGTGATGGCCGCGGGCGCGGTCTGCTGGTACGTGGCGACGGTGCTGTGGCTCGCGGGCTGGTCCCTGCCACGCCTGGTGCCGTGGATCGCGGGCTTCCTCGTCCTGACGATCATCGGCGAACGCCTCGAGCTCGCCCGGGTCGCGATGCTGACCGGGCGTTCGGTGCGGGAGTTCCTTCTCGGAGCGTCGCTGTTCGGCGCCGGGCTCGTCCTGAGCACGACGACGGCGGTGACCGGCTCCGCCGGGGTCCGCCTCGCCGGTGCGGGCATGGTGGCGTTCGCGCTGTGGGGCGCCGTGCACGACGTCGCGCGGCGCACCGTGAGGGTTCCCGGGGTGACCCGGTTCATGGCGGTGTGCCTGCTGTCCGGGTACCTCTGGCTGTTCGTCGGCGGCGTGATCTGGGTCGTTGCGGGTGACCTCGGATCGACAGTCGCGGTCTACGACGCGGCGCTGCACACGGTGTTCCTTGGGTTCGTGATGTCCATGATCTTCGGGCACGCACCCGTCATCGTGCCCGCCGTCCTGCGGGTCCGGCTGCCGTTCCACCGCTGGTTCTACGTCCACGTGGCACTGCTGCACGCGTCCCTGCTGGTGCGGGTCGTCCTGGGCGACGCCGCCGGGATCGACGTGTGGTCACGAATCGGTGGAGTGGGCACCGAGCTCGCGATCCTCGTCTTTCTCGCCGCGTCGTTGACCTCAGTGCGGATCTCGCGTCGGCAGACGGTGCTCGCATGACCACGATCGGGCCGCAGCCCGCGGCGGGTCCGGCCGCACCGGAGCCCGCGGACCGTGCGGGCCTGTGGAGCGGTCTTGCCCTCGGAGCGGTCATGCTGGTCATCGCCCTGGTGGCGACACTGACCGGCGGGGGCGTCGGCACCGGCGGCGACGAGGCGCGCGCCGTCGTCGCGGCGGGTGGGACCCAAACCGTCGAGGTCACGCTCGTCGGGATGACGATCACGCCGTCGGTCATCGAGGTGCCCGCAGGCACCCGCCTGGTCCTTCAGGTCACCAACACCGACGCGATGCGGCACGACCTGGCGCTCGAGACCGGTCAGCAGACCCCGCTGCTCGCCACCGGCGAGTCCGCGACGATCGACGTGGGCGTCGTGGACGCCACCGTCGCGGGGTGGTGCACTGTCCCCGGGCACCGCGCCGCTGGGATGACCCTGAGCATCGTCGCCCTGGGTGCCGCAGACGCCGGTTCCGGGGCGGGCGTCTCGGCCGGGTCCGGGCACGACATGGGCTCGATGACGGCCGGCGCAGGGGTGGACGGGGCCGACCTGCAGGGCGACCCCGGGCCCGACTGGCGTCCGTACGACCCGACCCTGCAGCCGGCTCCCGGTGCCACAGAGCACGAGGTGACCATGACGGTCGCCGACACCGAGGTCGAGGTCGCCCCGGGCGTGCGCCAGACGCTGTGGACCTTCAACGGCACCGCGCCGGGACCCACGCTGCACGGCAAGGTCGGGGACGTCTTCACGATCACGTTCACGAACTCCGCCAGCATGGGGCACGGCATCGACTTCCACGCGGGCTCGCTCGCACCGGACGGGCCGATGCGCACCATCGCTCCGGGGGAGTCGCTCACCTACCAGTTCGTCGCGACGAACTCCGGGGCGTGGCTCTATCACTGCAGCACGATGCCGATGGCCCTGCACATCGCCAACGGCATGTTCGGCGCGGTCATCATCGACCCGCCGAACCTGCCCGCCGTCGACACCGAGCTCGTGCTCGTGCACTCCGAGCTCTACCTGGGCGCCCCGGGCGGCACGGCCGACGAGGCCAAGATCGCAGCCGAGCAGCCCGACGCCGTCGTGTTCAACGGCTACCCCAATCAGTACGACCACGCCCCGATCGAGGTCGGGGTCGGGACCCGGGTCCGGGTGTGGGTGATCGACGCCGGACCGCAACGTGCGACGGCGTTCCACGTCGTCGGGGCCCAGTTCGACACAGTGTTCAAGGAGGGCGCCTACCTCCTGCGCCCGGGCAACGCCGAGCACGGCGCGTCGCAGGTTCTCGACCTCGCACCGGCGCAGGGAGGTTTCGTCGAGTTCGTGCTCCCCGAAGCCGGGCGCTACCCGTTTATCGACCACGCCATGGTGGACGGAGAACGGGGCGCCCACGGCTTCTTCGTCGCCTCGTGACCCCGGCGAGGACACTGTGCGTCCGCTCGACCAGCGAGTCGATCAGCGGCGGGTCTTCTCCGACTTCTCCCACCCCCGACGCGGGGCGCGGGCACCGAATCGCTCGGTCTTGGCGCGGTACACCACATATGGGCGCCACAGGTAGAACAGCGGCGCGCTGAACACGTGGACGAGGCGGGTGAACGGCCACAGCGCGAACAGGAGCATCGCCGACATGCCGTGCGCCTGGAACGGGAACGGCGCCTCGGCCATCAGCTCGGGGTGCAGCTGGAACGTGAAGATGCCGCGGAACCACACCGAGACGCCCTCGCGGTAGTCGTAGTCCTCGAACATGTGCAGCAGGCCGGAGGCGATCGTGTTGGCCAGCCCGAAGAAGATCACCACACCGAGCATCAGGTACATCAGCTTGTCCATGCGGGTCGTCGCGCCGAACACCGCGCTGTTGGTGCGGCGCCGGTAGACCAGCAACGCCATGCCGACGACGGTCGCCAGGCCTGCGAGCAGACCGATGCTGATCGCCATCGCGTGGTAGATCGTCTCGGAGATGCCGACAGCCTCGGTCCAGCTCTTCGGGATGCCGAGGCCCATCACGTGCCCCGCGAACACCGCGAGGATCCCGAAGTGGAACAGCGGGCTGCCCCAGCGCAGCAGCTTGCTCTCGTACAGCTGGGACGAGCGGGTGGTCCAGCCGAACTTGTCGTAGCGGTACCGCCAGGCGTGGCCGGTCACGAAGATCGCGAGGCAGACGTACGGGACGACCACCCACAGCACGATGTCGAGCGTGGTGGTCATGCTCGGGCTCCCTTGATGTCCGGAAGTGCATACGGTTCCAGGCCGACGGACTCGTCGGGCGGGCCCTGGGCGGCCAGCCGGGCCACGGCCTCGCGCTCGTCGCCGACGAGCGGAGGGAGCGTGGCGCAGACCGCCACGAGCGCGCCGGCGTACGGCGAGCCGGCGTCGAGCAGCGCCAGGCGCAGGACCTCGAGACCGGCGCGGTGCTCGAGGAGCAGGCGGGTGCCGACCTCGACGTCCTGGGTCGCGGAGAACTCGAGCAGCACGCACAGGTGGTCCGGGAGCTCCTCGTCGGAGAGCTCGAGCCCGGCCGCGCGGTACGCCTGCTTGAAGCCGAGCAGCGCGACGCCGCGCTGGCGCGTGTCGCCGTGCCCGTAGTAGGTGAGGTACAGGCACGCGCGCCGGCGCATGTCGAACCCCTCGACGTAGTCGACAGTCAGCCGGGTCAGCGGTGTGCGCTCGAGGTGGTCCAGCACCCCCGTGAGCGCGGACCGGGCCGGGTCCGGCACCGCGGCGACGGCGAGGCGCAGGTCCGGGATCCGGGCGATCAGGTCCTCGCCCGGGTAGTCGAGCACGATCCCGGCGACGCGGTGGACGAGGGCGGTCTGGCGCGCGTCGAGCCCCTTGGCCCGGCGGGCCGCGCGGGTCGTCGGAAGCGGGCTCACGGGTTCTCCTGCCGATCCGGGGTGGTCTCGTCGCCGGCGGCCTCGGGCGGTCCGTCGCGGCCGGGGAACAGCCCGGGCGGCGTCCCGCGCCCGTCCCAGTTCAGCATGTTGACCCGGGTAGCCGGTCCGGCGACCGCCGTGGTGGTCGCGTCGGCGGTCTGCCGGTCCTTGAGCGCCCGGAAGTTCTCCACGGCGAGCGGTGTGCCCGCGCCGGACCCCTCCCCGAAGGGACCCGAGCCGCCCATGCCGGGTCCGCCGTCGTAGTCGAGGCTGCACTCGGTCGCGATCTCCTCGAGGTTGTGCGCCTGCTCGGCGTGCGCTGGCGGGATCACGTACCGCTCGTCGTACTTGGCGATCGCGAGGAGCCGGAACATGGCCTCCATCTCGTCGGTCGTCATGCCGACCGCCTCGGGGATGGACGGGTTTCCGGGGCGGCCCATGTTGATGTCGCGCATGTAGGAGCGCATCGCGGCGAGCTTCTTCAGGACGCCGGTCACCGGCACGGTGTCTCCGGCGGTGAACAGCTCCGCGAGGTACTCCACGGGGATCCGCAGCGTGTCGATCGCGGCGAACAGGTTCCCGGCCTCCTCGGCGTCCTCGCCGGTCTCCTGCACCACGTCGACCACGGGGGACAGCGGCGGGATGTACCAGACCATGGGCATGGTGCGGTACTCGGGGTGCAGCGGCAGGGCGACCTTGAACGTGCTGATCAGGGCCCAGATCGGCGAGCGCTGCGCGGCGTCGATCCAGTCGCGTGCGATGCCGGCCTTCTCTGCCTCGCGGACGACCGTCGGGTCGAACGGGTCGAGGAAGACCCCGCGCTGGGACTCGAGCAGGTCGTGCGGGTCGGTGACGGTGGCGGCCTCGAGCACCTTGTCGGCGTCGTACAGCACGAGGCCGATGTACCGCAGCCGGCCCACGCACGTCTCGGCGCACACTGTCGGCAGGCCGACCTCGATGCGCGGGAAGCAGAACGTGCACTTCTCGGCCTTGCCGGTCTTGTGGTTGAAGTAGACCTTCTTGTACGGGCAGCCCGTGACGCACTTGCGCCAGCCGCGGCACGCGTCCTGGTCGACCAGCACGATGCCGTCCTCGGCGCGCTTGTAGATCGCGCCCGACGGGCACGACGCGGCGCACGACGGGTTGAGGCAGTGCTCGCAGATGCGCGGCAGGTAGAACATGAACGTCTGCTCGTAGGCGAGCTTCACCGTGTCCGACACCTTGGCGAGGATCGGGTCGGCCGCCAGCAGCTCGGAGCCGCCCAGGTCGTCGTCCCAGTTCGCGCTCCAGGTGATCTGCATGTCCTTGCCGGTGATCAGCGACTTGGGTCGGGCGACGGGGCTGTGCTCCTGGAGCGGAGCGTTGGTCAGCGTCTCGTAGTCGTAGGTCCAGGGCTCGTAGTACTCCTCGATCGAGGGGAGCTTGGGGCTGGAGAAGATCGTGGCGAGGTTCTTGATCCGGCCACCGGCCTTGAGGCGCAGCCGCCCGCGCTTGGTCAGCGTCCAGCCGCCCTCCCACTTCTCCTGGTCCTCGTAGGTGCGCGGGTACCCCTGCCCGGGGCGGGTCTCGACGTTGTTGAACCAGACGTACTCGGTCCCGGTCCGGTTGGTCCACGCCTGCTTGCACGTGACCGAGCAGGTGTGGCAGCCGATGCACTTGTCGAGGTTCATGACCATCGACATCTGGGCCATCACGCGCATGTCAGTACTCCACGTCCTGCGAGCGACGGCGGATGACCGTCACCTCGTCGCGTTGGTTGCCGGTGGGGCCGAGGTAGTTGAACGCGAACGTCAGCTGCGCGTAGCCGCCGATGAGGTGGCTCGGCTTCATGAGGATGCGGGTCAGCGAGTTGTGGATGCCGCCGCGCTTGCCCGACGTCTCGGTCTTGGGCACATCGATCAGGCGGTCCTGCGCGTGGTACATGTACACCGTCCCCTCGGGCATCCGGTAGGAGACGATCGCGCGGGCCACCACGACGCCGTTGCGGTTGACGGCCTCGATCCAGTCGTTGTCCTTGACGCCGATCTTCGCCGCGTCCTTCTCGCTCATCCAGATGCCCGGCCCCCCGCGGGACAGGCTGAGCATCAGCAGGTTGTCCTGGTACTCGGAGTGGATGGACCACTTCGAGTGCGGGGTCAGGTAGCGCACCGTGATGCCGAGCTCGCCGGTGTCCCCGAGCTCGGGCTCGTCGAACAGGGCCGTCATGCTCAGCGGTGGCCGGAAGATCGGCAGCTGCTCGCCGAGCTCGGTGATCCAGTCGTGGTCGAGGAAGAAGTGCATCCGCCCGGTCAGGGTGTGCCACGGCTTGAGCCGCTCGACGTTGATGGTGAACGGCGAGTACCGCCGCCCCCCGGTCTCCGAGCCGGACCACTCCGGCGAGGTGAGCACCGGCATCGGGGCGGCCTGGGTGTCGGCGAAGGTGACCTGCTTGCCCTCGTTCTCGGCCGCCAGGTCGACGAGCGCGCGTCCCGTGCGCTTCTCCAGGGCCCGGAAGCCCGCGGTGGCGAGGTGACCGTTCGTGGTCCCGGACTGCGCCAGGATCGCCTCGCACACGTGCAGGTCGCGCTGCAGCGACGGCCGACCGTCCGCGACGCCGCCGCGGATCCGGCCGTTCTTGCGGCCCAGGTACTCGATCGGCTTGGTCAGGTCGTAGGTGATGCCCTTCGTCGTCGCCCCGAGCGTGTCGGCGAGCGGGCCGAGCGCCCCGAGCTTGGCCGCGACGGCGCCGTAGTCGCGCTCGACGACGACGAGCTTGGGCATGGTCTTGCCCGGGATGGGCTCGCACTCGCCGAACTTCCAGTCCAGGACCCGGCCGGACGGTGTCGCCATCGCGTCCGGGGTGTCGTGCAGCAGCGGCATCGCGACGACGTCCTTGCGGACCCCGAGGTGCTCGGCGGCCATCGCTGAGAACGCCGTCGCGATCGTGTGGAACGCGTCGAAGTCAGTACGGGTCTGCCACGGCGGGGCGATCGCGGGGTTGAACGAGTGCACGAACGGGTGCATGTCGGTGCTGGACAGGTCGTACTTCTCGTACCAGGTGGCGGCCGGCAGCACGATGTCGGAGAACAACGTCGTGCTGGTCATCCGGAAGTCGAGGGTGAGCAGCAGGTCGAGCTTGCCGATCGGGGCGTCATCGCGCCAGGTGACGTCGCGCGGGCGGTTGACGGCCTCGGCCTCGGTCGCGCGCACGGCGTGGTCGGTGCCGAGCAGGTGCTTGAGGAAGTACTCGTTGCCCTTGCCCGAGCTGCCCAGCAGGTTCGAGCGCCAGACCGTCAGCAGGCGCGGGTAGTTGGTCGGTGCGTCGGGGTCCTCGCCGGCGAAGTTCAGCGAGCCGTCCTTCAGCGCTGCGGGGACGTACTCGTCGACGGGGACGCCGGCGGCCTCGGCGTCGTCGGCCAGGGTCAGCGAGCTGCGGTCGAAGGTGGGGTACGACGGCATCCAGCCCAGGCGGGCGGACTTGGCCAGCACGTCGACCATCGCCATGCCCGAGAACATGCCCTTGGCCTTGCCGGAGGCCAGCGCATCGGCGTTGAAGGTGTCGTAGCGGTACTGGTCGGAGTGCAGGTACCAGTAGGCGGTCTGGATCATGTGCCGCGGCGGCCTGGACCAGTCGAGCGCGTTCGCGTACTGGTTGAAGCCGGTCAGCGGGCGGACCTTCTCCTGCCCGACGTAGTGCGCCCAGCCGCCGCCGTTCACGCCCTGCGTCCCGCACAACGTGGTCAGGGTCAAGAACGCGCGGTAGATGGTGTCGGCGTGGAACCAGTGGTTCACGCCCGCGCCCATGATGATCATCGAGCGGCCCTTGGACTCCTCGGCGTTGGCCGCGAACTCCCGGCCGATGCGTTCGGCCTTCGCCGCCGGCACGCCGGTGATGGTCTCCTGCCACGCCGGGGTGCACGGGCTGGACGCGTCGTCGTACCCGGTTGCCCAGGTACCGGGCAGACCCTCGCGCCCGACGCCGTACTGCGCCAGGAGCAGGTCGAACACCGTGGTCACGAGGTGGCCGCCGACCACGCGGGTCGGCACCCCGCGGGCGATGACCGCGGCGGAGCCGTCGATCGCGTCGAAGCGCGGCAGGTCGATCGCCGCGACGGAGGATCCGGTGCCGTCGGCGCTCAGGCGCGGGACGGTGTCGCCGAGGTCGAGGTTCCACTTGCCCTCGCCCTCGGTGCCGTACCGGAAGCCCAGCGAGCCGTTCGGCACGACGGCCTCACCGGTCGCGTCGTCGAGGAGCACGGTCTTGAACTGGGCGTTCTCGGAGGTGTC
>JAKLPK010000133.1 GCA_022013895.1 Cellulomonas sp.
CGGCGGCGACGGCGGCGGCCACCGAGTCCTCGTCGGTCACGTCCACCGCACCGGCGTAGGCGACGCCCGGCAGGTCGGGGGCCGCCAGGTCGAGGGCGGCGACCCGGGCGCCTTCGGCCACGAGCCGGGCGACGACGGCCGCACCGATCCCGCCGGCGGCTCCGGTGACGAGCACCGGAAGCTGGTCGAGCCCGTTCATGCCGTCCTCCGTCTGTGACGTCCGACCTGTTCTACGACCTGTTCCGACGAGCGTCCTACGACGACCTCCGGACAACTGATAACTTATCTTACATCTTGCCAGTTGGCGATCCTGGAGGACCCGATGACCGCAGCACCCCTGGCCCTGCTCGGTGCCCGCACCGCCACCGGTGAGCTGGTCGACGTGGCGATCGCCGACGGTCGGATCAGCCAGGTCGTCCCCGGCGGGACGCTGCCCGCCACGCCCGCGACCGCGAGCCGCGACCTCACCGGCTACGTGCTGCTGCCCGCCCCGGCCGAACCGCACGCGCACGTCGACAAGGCGCTGCTGGCCGACCGGGTGCCCAACCGCACAGGTGACCTCGCCGGGGCCATCGAGGCGATCGAGGCGATCTACCCCTCGATGACCGATGACGACATCCTCGACCGCGCCCGGCGTGCCGTGTCGATCGCCATCGCGCACGGCTACACCCAGATCCGCAGCCACGCCGACTGCGGTGACACCCACGGGCTGCGCTCGGTCCAGGCCCTCGCGCAGGTGCGGAAGGAGCTCGGCGGTCTGGTCGACCTGCAGATCGTCGCCCTCATGCGGGCCAGCACCACCGGACCCGACGGCGCCAACCAGCTCGCCATGCTGCGCGACGCCCTGGCCTGCGGCGCCGATCTGGTGGGCGGCGCACCGCACCTGGAACCCGATCCGATGCGCGCCATCGGCCAGTTCTTCGATGTCGCCGGTGAGCTGGGACGCGACGTCGACCTGCACACCGATGAGGAGACCGTCGCCAGCACCGCGGGCCTGGCGGAGATGGCCCGCATCGTGCTCACCACCGGGTTCCCGCACCTGGTCTCGGCCGGGCACTGCGTGAGCCTCGGTGTGCAGGACGAGGCCACCGCGCGACGCACCGCCGAACAGGTCGCCGCCGCCGGCATCGCCGTCATCGCCAACCCGCAGACCAACCTCTACCTGCAGGCCCGCGACGACGTGACCCGTAAACCGCGCGGCCTCACGGCCATCCGGGTGCTGCTCGACGCCGGGGTCACCGTCGCCGCAGGCAGCGACAACTGGCGCGACCCGTTCAACCCGATGAGCCGGATCGACGCCCTGGAGACCGCCTCGCTCATGGTGAGCGCCGGGCACCTGCTGCCCGATGCGGCCTACCGCAGCGTGAGCGACGCCGTGCGGGAGGCCATGGGGTACGAACCCGTCCGGATCGCGCCCGGCTCCCCCGCCCACCTGCTCGCCGTGCAGGCCGGCTCGCTCGTCGAGGCCATCGCCGCCGGTCCGGCACAGCGGCTCGTGGTGCGGGGCGGGGCCGTCGTCGCGCAGACCACCGTCACCACCGTGCTGCACCCCGCACTGGTCCCCGTCACCGCCTGATCTGCCCCACCGACCGACGTCCCTGACCCACCCCGATCGGAGCCCTCATGAAGGTCCTCGTCGTCTACGCCCACCCCGTCCCCACCAGCTACAACGCCGCCGTGCACCAGGAGGTCGTGGCCGGGCTGCTCGCCGCCGGGCACGAGGTGGACGACCTCGACCTGTACGCCGAGGGCTTCGAGGCCGCCATGTCGACCCAGGAGCGCATCGACTACCACGACACCGAGGTCAACACCGCACCCGTGCAGCAGTGGGTGGACCGGGTGCTGGCGACCGAGGCGCTCGTGCTGGTGCACCCCGTGTGGAACTTCGGCTACCCGGCGATCCTCAAGGGCTTCTTCGACCGGGTGTTCATCACGGGCGTCTCCTTCGCCAAGACCGACCACGGCGTGTTCCCGATCCTGGACAACATGAAGAAGATGGCCGTGGTCTGCACCTACGGCGCCCACCAGTGGGAGGCCCGGGCGATGGGCGACCCGCCACGCAAGGTGAGCACCCGGTGGCTGCGCACCACCGCCAAGTCGGTACGCCCGGTGCAGTACCTGCCGCTGTACTCGATGAACACCAACGGCGAGAAGGAGCTGACGGCGTTCCTGCACAAGGTGCGCGCGACGATGGAGAAGTTCTGACGCCTGCCGCAGAAGAACGGCGAACCTGCTCGACCGCCGACCGCGACGAGGGCTGGACGTCCGTCTAGGGTGACCGGACCAGCATCGACGTCGATCCGGGAGCCGCCGTGCGTCAGCACACCGTCCGCACCCATCCCAGTGCCGACCGGCTGCCGCGCCGCGAGCAGCTCGCCTGGGCCCTGGCCGAGGTGGCGGCCGATCCGGTGCCCGTCGAGCCCGAGGTCACCGAGATGGTGGTCAACCGCCTGATCGACGACCTGGCGGTCGCCGCCGCAGCCCTGGACCGGGCGCCCGTGGCGGCGGCCCGCGCCCAGGCGTTGGCCCACCCGTCGGGCCGGGGCTCCACCGTGCTCGGCGTCCCCGGGCGGGTCGCCCCGGAGTGGGCGGCCTGGGCCAACGGGGTCGCGGTGCGTGAGCTCGACTTCCACGACACCTACCTGGCCGCCGAGTACGCCCACCCCGGCGACACCATCCCGCCGCTGGTGGCCGTCGCCCAGCACGTCGGGGCGGACGGCGAGCGCCTGGTCGCCGCGATCGCCACCGCGTACGAGGTGCAGATCGACCTGGCCCGCACCATCAGCCTGCACGCGCACAAGATCGACCACGTCGCGCACCTGGGCCCGGCCGTCGCCGCCGGGCTGGGCACGTTGCTCGACCTGCCGGTCGAGGTGACGTTCCAGGCCATCGGTCAGGCGCTGCACACCACCACCGCCACCCGGCAGTCCCGCAAGGGCGAGATCTCCACGTGGAAGGCGTACGCACCCGCGCTGGCCGGCAAGCTCGCCGTGGAGGCCGTCGACCGGGCGATGCGCGGGCAGACCAGCCCGGAACCGATCTACGAGGGCGAGGACGGGGTCATCGCCTGGCTGCTCGACGGGCCCGACGCGGTCTACGACGTGTGGTTGCCCGAGCCCGGGGAGCCGAAGCGCGCGATCCTCGACTCGTTCACCAAGGAGCACTCGGCCGAGTACCAGGCCCAGGCCTGGATCGATCTGGCCCGACGGCTGCGTGAGGTGGATCCCCGGGTGATGGACCCGGCCCAGGTGCACTCGATCGTGCTGGCGACCAGTCACCACACCCACGCAGTCATCGGTACCGGGGCGAACGATCCGCAGAAGTTCGACCCGACCGCCAGCCGCGAGACCCTTGACCACTCGCTGCCGTACATCCTGGCTGTCGCGCTGCAGGACGGCGGTTGGCACCACGTCGACTCCTACGCCCCGCAGCGCGCGGCCCGTCCGGACACGGTGGCCCTGTGGCGGTCGATCTCCACCGTCGAGGACCCGGCCTGGACCGCCCGCTACCACGCCGCCGACCCGCGGCAGAAGGCGTTCGGGGGTTCGATCCTGGTGACCTTCGCCGACGGCAGCACGCTGTCCGACGAGATCGCGGTGGCCGATGCGCACCCGGCCGGCGCCCAACCGTTCACCCGGGTCGACTACGAGCGCAAGCTGCGCACCCTGGCCGCTCCCCGCATCGCAGCGACCGAGATCGACCGCTTCCTCACCCTCGCCCGGCGGCTGCCCGAGGCCGCACCCGGCGAGCTGTGCGGACTCACCCTGACGGCCACGCGCCCGCCGGCCGCCGCACCCGAGGGGCTGTTCTGATGCTCGGCTCGACCGTCCCGGCGCACGAGAAGCGGGTCGCGCTGCGCGCCGCGCTCGCCGGGTCGGACCTGGTGCGCATGCCCGGGGCGTTCACCCCGCTGAGCGCCCGGCTCATCCAGGACAAGGGGTTCGAGGGCGTCTACCTGTCCGGTGCCGTGATGAGCGCCGAGCTGGGTCTGCCCGACATCGGGCTGACCACGCTCACCGAGGTGGCGACCAGGGCGGCGCAGGTCACGGCCGTCACCGACCTGCCGGTGCTGGTGGACGCCGACACCGGGTTCGGCGAACCGATGAACGTCGCCCGCACCGTGCAGGCGCTCGAGGACGCGGGCGTCGCCGGGCTGCACCTGGAGGACCAGGTCAACCCCAAGCGCTGCGGCCACCTGGACGGTAAGCAGGTGGTCGACGAGGCGACCGCCGCCCGGCGCATCAAGGCCGCGGTCGACGCCCGGCGCGACGGCGACCTGCTCGTGATGGCCCGCACCGACGTGCGCGGGGTCGACGGGCTCGATGCCGCGATCCGCCGGTCCAAGGCCCTCGGCGACGCGGGAGCGGACGCCCTGTTCCCCGAGGCCCTGACCAGCCTCGCCGAGTACGAGGCCGTCCGGGCCGCGGTCGACGTGCCGATCCTGGCGAACATGACCGAGTTCGGGAAGACCGAGCTGTTCACCTGCGCCCAGCTGGCCGACGTCGGGGTGGACCTGGTGATCTTCCCGGTCTCGCTGCTGCGGGTCGCCCTCGGTGCGGCCGAACGGGCGCTCGACGAGCTGGCTGCGACCGGGACGTTGGCCGGTCAGGTGGGGCAGATGCAGACGCGCCCGGCTCTACGAGCTGCTCGACTACGCCGGGTACACCCGGTTCGACGCCGGCGTGTTCGACTTCCGGCTCGACGGCTGACCGGCCCCCCCCCCCCCCCCCCCCCCGCCCCTCCCCCCCCCCCCAAAGGCCCCCCCCCCACCTCCGCCCACCCCCCCCGCGCCACAAGCGGCGCC
>JAKLPK010000134.1 GCA_022013895.1 Cellulomonas sp.
GAGCGGTCCAGTTTCGTTATCCCCCACCCGCCACCCTCCCCCCTCCCCTCCCCCTCCCCCCATGGCCCGATTCCGAGGCTCGACAGGTTCCGCCCCCGCCGAGCCTCGGAATCTCGGTCTCACGAGATCCGCGGCGGGCGGCGCGTTCCTCTGGCCCCGGGATTCCGAGGGTGGGCAGGGTCTGGTCCTGCTCAGCCTCGGAATCTCGGGCGTCGCGCGGGGTGATCGAGCTCGGGACCGGCGCTCGGCAGCGGCTTCGGGTCAGGCGACGCGGGCGCGGCTGAGGGATCGCAGCATCGACCGGATCTGGTCCACCACTGCCACCGGGCGGTCCTGCAGATCGGACCACGTGTAGCGCAGGACCACGCAGCCGGCCGCGATGAGCGCGTTCTGTCTCGTCCGGTCGGCCTGGAACTGATCCGCACCGTGCGCACGACGGCCGTCGACCTCGACCACCAGCCGCACCGCCTCGAAGTAGACGTCCGCCTGGGCGTGGACCCCCACGTGCTCGAACAGGGGCACGCCGGCGCGCCACCCCGTGATGCCCGCCCCATGCAGCAGCTCGTGCAGCCGGTCCTCGGCCCTGCTCATCGCACCGGACACGAGACGTTCCGCTGCTCGGCGGCGAGCGACGTTGCCCCAACGGCTCGGGTGGGCACGAACCCGCTGCGCCAGGTCCTCGGCCCCGAGCTGGCGCCGCGACGAGACCCAGGCCAGAAGGTCGAGCGCCTCATCGGCCGGCAGCCTGCCGAGGCAGTCGATGATCGTCCGACGCCGACCGGTCACCGCGACCGGACCGAGGTGGACGACGTCGCCCGGGTCCAGCCTGATCTCGTGCGGGACGAGATGGCGCGCGGGCGCCCGTGTCGTCGTGAGCACCACGTGGACCCGGCCGTCGTCACGCACGGGCAACCCGTGCGCCCGCGCAGCCGTGCCGAGCGCCACCACGGAGTCGGGCCACGTCAGGTGCGCCGCGTGCAGCGCCGCCGTCACACAGCCCGGGTCCGCTGCCAGCCGGTAGGCGACACCTGCGACCAGCAGCCACCTGCCCGACCGAATCCGCCAGTCGACAGCGCCACGAGTGAGTCCTGCAGCAATCGCCTGGTCGCGGGTGAAGGCGCCGCCTTGTGCCCGGGAGACCGGGGGCGCCCAGCCGGAGGGGGCTCGCACGTCCATCGGCCAGACTCTGCCCCGAGGGCCCCGACCGCGTCCGCCTCCCCGGGGACCAGCTCACTCGACCGAGGGCTGGGGTCGGTTCGTCACCCGCCCCGCCCCACCCCGCTCCAGCCCGCCCCCACGATCCCCCGCCGATTCCGAGGCCCGGCATGTCGCGAGCCCGCAGGTCCCCGGAATCGCGGACCGGGTGCGCGGGGTGCGGCACGCGCCGGAGCCCGGACCGACCCGGATTCCGAGGCTGCGCAGGTGGCGGACGCCGGCAGCCTCGGAATCGCGGGGGGAGAGGGGGGGAGGGGAGGGGGAGGTGGGGGTTAGCGCTTGAGGTTGATGAGCTCCTCGAGGATGGTGTCCGAGGTCGTGATGATGCGGGAGTTCGCCTGGAATCCGCGCTGGGCGATGATCAGCGAGGTGAACTCCTGGGACAGGTCCACGTTCGACATCTCGAGCGACCCGCCCACCAGCGTGCCGCGACCGCCCGAACCGGGGGTGCCGACCTGCGCCAGACCCGAGTTCGCGGTGGTCTGGAAGAGGGAGCCACCGGCCTTCTCCAGACCGGCCGGGTTGTTGAAGCTGGCGATCGCGATCTGGCCGATGACCTGCTTGAGGCTGTTGGAGAACGTCCCGGTGATGACGCCGTCGCTGCCGAGGCTGAACGACTCGAGCGTGCCGGCCGCGTAGCCGTCCTGGCTGAGCACCTTCACCGTGTTCACCCCGGCGAAGCCCGTGATGGTCGACAGGTCCACCGTGATGCCGCTCGCGGTCAACGAGGTCGGCGTCGTGAGGGAACCATCGCCCGCGAACGTCATCGCGGTGCTGGTGGTGCCGCCGTCGGTGGACACCGACCACCCGGTCGCCGACTTGGTGAACTGCAGCGACACCGTGGACTCGTTACCGGCCGAGTCGTACACCGTGACGTCGCGGGTCAGCACCGTGCCGGTGTCGGCGTCGGACTGCAGGTTGCCCTCGAAGATCGACGAGGTGGTCGCCTTGGCGGCCATGAGGGCACCGGTCGGGATGCGCAGGTCGGAGGTCGCCGAGTTGGTGTCGACCACCCCGTCGACCGCCATCCAGCCCTGCACGAGCGCACCGGAACCGGCGATCACCATCTGGCCGGTCGAGTCGAAGTCGAACGACCCGGCCCGCGTGTAGTAGCTCTGGCTCCCCTGGCGGACGACGAAGAAGCCGTCGCCCTGGATCATCATGTCGGTGCTGCGACCGGTGAGCTGCGACGAGCCCTGGGTGAAGCTCGTGGTGACACCGGCCACCTTCACCCCGAGGCCGACCTGCGCCGGGTTGGTGCCACCCGTGCCGTCCTGGGCGCTCGATGCGCTGGTGATGAGCTGGCTCAGGGTGTCCTGGAACTGCGTCTGGGACGTCTTGTAGCCGGTGGTGTTGACGTTGGCGATGTTGTTACCGACCACGTCGAGCATCGTCTGGTGGGCGCGCAGGCCGCTGATGCCGGAGAAGAGCGAGCGAAGCATGTCAGTTCCTTTCAGGCAGAGCGGAGATCAGGAGGTGGACGTGGCGGTGGAGGTCACGGAGGTGACCGAGGACAGGGCGACGGTCGAGGTGCCGACCGTCAACGTCGAGCCGGAGCTCGTGTAGGACACCGAGGACACGACGCCGGTGCCGGTCTCGCCGCTGGTCGAGTCGATCCAGGAGACCGTCTGGCCGACGAGCTGGGCCGCGGCCATCCGCTGCTGGAGGCCGAACGACTCGGCGGAGTCGCTGGCCATCGCGGTCAGCTGCTCCACCATCGACAGGGTCGAGGTCTGCTCCATCATCGCCGTGGTGTCCATCGGGTCGCTCGGGTCCTGGTACTTGAGCTGGGCGATGAGCAGGGCCATGAAGTCCTCGCCGTCGAGCGTGTTCGACGCGGTTGTCGAGGTCGTGGTGGTGCCGGTCGTCTGGTTCGTGATGTACGAGATCGGGATGTCGCTCATGGAAGCCTCCGGGTCACACGACGAGATCGAGCCCGCGGACCGAGGAGGCCGGGGCGACGGGGGTGATGGCGGCGGCCGGGCGGCCGCCGTCCGTGAGGGGACCGTCCGAGGTCAGGCCCGTGCCGCGTGCGGCCTCGCGCCCGTCGCCCGACTGGTCGGGGGCCGAGGACCCGGCGGAGCTGCCGCCGAGATCGAGCTCGGCGGCGATCCCCGCGTCGGACAGGTCGCGACGCAGGTCCTCCAGTGCGCCGCGCAGCGCCGCCCGACCGGCGTCGGTGGAACCGACCAGGTCGAGCCGCACCGTGTCGGCGCTGATGTGGGCGATCACCTTGACGTCACCCAGGTTGACCGGGTCGAGCGCGACGGTGAGCACATGCGTCCCGGCCTTCGCACCCGTGAGGGCGCGCAGGTGGGCGCCGAGCTGTTCGGTGAGCGGGGTCGCAGGCGTCGCGGGTGCGGCGGGTGCTGCCGCGACCGTCGCGGTCGTCGGGGCCGCCGCGGTCGGGGCGGCGACCGGGACGGCTCCGGCCGGGGCGGTGGAGGCCGCCGCGACCGGCTGCGTTCCGCGGTCCGCGGCCCGGCCGGTCTGCCCCGCACCGGCGGAGGCCGCTGCCGCTGCCGCCGCGGGGGCGTTCTGGACCACCGGCTGCGCGGTCTCGGCCGGCTGCCCGTCGGCGGGAGCCTGGGCGGTCGCGAGGGCCTGCGACCAGGCGCCGCCCGTCGGTGCCGGGCTACCGGCCGCCGGGGTGCTCGGCGCGGTCCCGGACCCGGCCACGGCGGGTGCGGTCGGTGCGGCGGGGTCCTGGGGCGTGGGGGTCGCACCGGCGCCGTCCGTGGTGGACGCGCCGACGGCGGCCGGGTCGATGCCCGCGACCTGGGACGCAGCCTGCTGCGCCGTGGCCTGGGCGGCGGTCCCGGTGCCGTCCGGGACCACGGTGCCGGTCGGTGCGACGGGAGCCGGGGTCTGGGCCTGGGCGGCGAGCTGGGCGGCGACGCTCGGGTCGACCGGGACCACGACCGGCGCCTGTGCGGGCACCTGGTCCGGGGTCGGACCGGAGGCCGAACCGTCGGCCCCGGAGCCGGCGCCCCCCGGACCGGAGTCGTCCGAACCGGCGGTGGCGCCCCCGGAACCGGCGTCCGACGGGTCGGCGCCGCCGTCGTCCTCGGCGCTGTCGCCCCGCTCGGTGGCCCGGGTGGCGGGACGCTCATCGACCCGGTCGGTGTCGCGCTCGGTCGCCTGGCTGCGGTCGGTGCGGGTGTCCTGGGACCGGGTGGCGTCCGCGGTGGTGTCGCTGCGGGTCCCGCTGGACCGGGCGTCCGTGGACCGGGTGCGCCGCGCGGCGTCGGCGCGGTCGGTCGCGGCGCTGCGGGTCGCGTCCTCGCGCCGCAGGGCGTCGGACCGGTCGCTCGCGGCGGTCGCCGCCAGATCGGTGGACCGGGTGCGGGCGTCACTGCTCGCGCTGCGGGCCAGCTGGGCCGCCAGGGCGTCCTCGAACCCCTGGCCGGAGCTCGTCGACGTCGTGGCGCTCGATGCGGTCGAGGCCGTCGCGATCCCGGCCCGCAGGGCCGTCACGGCGCTCATGAGCTCAGCCCCGCGAGCAGCGTGAGCGCCGTCCGCTGCGCGAGCGCGGTCGTCGTCGAGCTGCTCGTGGTGCTCTCCTGCGGCAGGATCCGCCGGATGTTCGTCGGCTCCTCGTAGACCGTGTGGACGCCGACCGTCCCGCCCGGCTTCGGTGCGTCGATCATCGTGTTGTCCCCTAGATAGATGGCGATGTGGGTGCCGCCGTCGAACACGAGCAGGTCGCCCGGCAGCGCCTCGTCGAGCGAGTCGACCTTCGTGCCGAGGGTCTGCTGCTCACGGGCCGTGCGCGGGACGTCGGTGACATCCGTGACACCGAGATCGGTGAGCGTGCGCAGCACCAGGCCGGAGCAGTCCAGACCGCCCTCGGACAGCGACTCCCCGCCCCACTGGTAGGCGACTCCCGTGTACTGCTTCGCCTGGGCGATCAGGTCCTGGGCGCTCACCGTGCCGTCGGAGATGTCGGTGCCCGAACCGGACGATCCCGTTCCGTTCAGGCTCGCCAGCAGGCTGCTCAGGGTCGAGGTGCCGCTCAGACCCAGGCTGGACAGCAGATCCGAGGAGCTTCCGCTGAGCGATGAGAGGTCGGACTGCGAGTCGGCCTCGGCCAGCAGGGTCGCGAAGTCGGTGGACGAGGTCGTCGACGTCGACGTCGACGCGGTCGGGTCGACCAACGCCGACAGCTCGGCCATCCGGCTGCGGATGCCCTCGACCCCCAGTGCTGTCGTCATGACGCCTCCCCTCGTCCGCGGCGCCCGGCGACCTCGTCGAGCACCTTCTGCTCGGCGCGGTCGTCCTCCATCCGGACGGCCTCCGCGTGCCTCTCGGCGAGCCGTTCGACGCTGCGGGTCGCCTGGCGCGCGGCCGTCCAGTCGGCGGTGCGGGCCACGGTGACCTCGGCGGCCGCCTGCTCATCGGCCGCACGCTCGACGAGCAGGCCGGACAGCGCGACGCGGGCGGCGATGACCGCCTGCCACGCCGCCGGATCCGCGACGTCGGGCACCACGGTGGCGCCGAGTGCCAGCGCCGTGGCGGCAGCACGCTCCCGCGCCTCCCGCTCACGCCGGTGCGCGGCACCGAGCTCACCTGCCGCACGGTCCTCCTGGATGCTGCGGACCCGCAGCAGACCCGCCAACCCGAACCGCCGGTTCACGAGGCCACCGCCAAGGTCTGGACCAGGGCGTTCAGGTGCTGCCACGACTGCGCGGCCGGCGCCGGCTCGTCGATGCCCTGACGCAGGAAAGCGTTGATCGCGTCGCCGTGCGCGACCGCCGTGTCGACCAGCGGGTTCGACCCCGTGACGTAGGCACCGACGTCGAGGAGGTCGGCGGCCTGACGGCGGGCCGCCATGACGGCGCGCAGCCGGGTCGCCGCCTGCCGCTGGGCGGGCGTCGTGACCCGGTTGGCCACCCGGCTGATCGAACCGAGGGCGTCCACCGCCGGGAAGTGCCCGGCGACCGCGAGCGAGCGGTCGAGGACCACGTGCCCGTCCAGGATCGAGCGGGCCGCGTCCGCGATCGGCTCGTTGTGGTCGTCGCCGTCCACCAGGACGGTGTAGATGCCGGTGACCGACCCGGTCGGGCCGGTGCCCGCCCGCTCCAGCAGCCGGGCGAGCAACGAGAACGTGCTCGGCGGGTAGCCGCGGGTGGCCGGTGGTTCGCCGACCGACAGCCCGATCTCACGCTGGGCCATCGCCACCCGGGTGAGCGAGTCCATCATGAGGACGGCGTTGCGCCCCTGGTCACGCAGGTGCTCGGCGATCCGGGTCGCGACGAACGCCGACCGCAGCCGCACCAGCGGCGGCTCGTCGGAGGTGGCGACCACGACGACCGAGCGGGCCAGCCCCTCGGGCCCCAGATCGTCCTCGATGAACTCCCGCACCTCACGACCACGTTCGCCGACCAGGGCGATCACCGACACCTCGGCATCGGTGCCGCGCGCGATCATCGACAGCAGCGACGACTTGCCGACACCCGATCCGGCGAACAGCCCGATGCGCTGCCCCTGCCCGACGGTGACCAGCGTGTCGAGCACCCGCACGCCGAGGTCCAGCGGCTCCGCGACCCGGCTGCGCTCCAGCGGGTGCGGCGCATGTCCCTCGACCGAGCGCCAGGTGACATCGCGCAGCGGCCCCTTGCCGTCCATCGGCCGGCCGAGCCCGTCGACCACGCGGCCCAGCAGCCCGTCGCCGACCGGCACCCGCAGCCCGTCACTGCGCGGGCGCACCGGGGTCCCGGCCCGCAACCCGGTGATCGGGCCGAGCGGCATGCAGCGCGCGGTGCCCTCGCCCGTGGCGACGACCTCGGCGAGCACGGCTTCGGCTCCCTCACCCACCGTGAGCAGACCACCGACTGCGGCACCCGTCCCGACCACGTCGATCGTCAGCCCGACCACCGAACGCACCCGGCCCACCTGTTCGGGCGCGGCCGCGGTCACGGCGCGCTCCCAGGCGCTGCGCGACACGTCGAGGGTGCTCACAGGTGCGCACCCGCCTGGGCCAGCACCGCGCGGGCACGGTCCAGCGCTGCGTCGATCCGGGCGTCGAGGGCACCCTCGCAGTGCTCGGCGAGGGCGTCACCGGGGGTCAACGACGGGTCGGCGACGATGTGGACACCGGCCGGCAGGTCGTGCCCGAGCTCGTCCAGCTCCGCGACGTCCCGCGGGTGCAGCCGCACGGTCACCTCCGCCGGGTGCGGTGCCGACAGCGCCCGGGTGAGTGCCGCTCGGGCCGAGGTCGGCCCGTCGGACAGCTCGACGTCCAGGATTGCCTCGGCCAGCTCGACGGCCGCAGCCTGCAGGTGCACCTCGGCCTGGGCCAGCACCGGGGCCTGCCGGGCGTCGAGGGCGCGGGCGGCGGCGGTGAGCGCGGCCACGAGACGGGCGTTCCCCGCGGTCAGGGCCGCCTGCTGCTCGGCCACGAGCGCTGCCGCGCGGGCGGACTGCTCGCGCGCGGCCTCGGCGGCGTGCCGGGCACCAGCGGCGTACCCGGCGGCGAACCCGGCGGCCCGCGCACGTTCGTGCACCGCCTTCGTCGCGGGGTCCTCGGCGCCTGCTTCGACGAGCGGCAGGAACTGCGGGGCGACGGCCGTCTGGCCGCGGTACGCGGTGGGCGCCGGGAAGGCGGGCAGCGGGGTCCGGCGCTGGGTCGGCACGACGGGCGCCGACGTCCGCAGCGGCCGGAAGCCGTCAGGCGACGTACTCATCGTCCGTGTCCCGTCGAATCGTGATCTGGCCGGACTCCTCCAGGCGGCGGATGCCCTGGACGATCTGCGACCGGGCCTCCTCGACCTGCGACATGCGGACCGGACCGAGCAGGTCGATCTCCTCGACGAGGTTCTCCCGGGCGCGTTCGGACAGGTTGTCCAGGATCTTGGCCTGCACCGGTTCGGCGGCACCCTTCATCGCCAGCGCCAGCTCACCGGTCTCCACGTTGCGCAGCACGAGCTGCATGGCGCGGTCCTCCAGCAGGACGATGTCGGCGAACACGAACATGAGCGCGCGGACCTCGTCGGCC
>JAKLPK010000135.1 GCA_022013895.1 Cellulomonas sp.
CCGTCTGCGCCGGGTCGACGTTGAGCGGCAAGGACAGCGACAAGGGCGTCGCGTCACGCTGGTCGAGGTACTTGCGGTCGTACTCCAGACGACGGCGGCCACCGTCGCGGACGATGACTCCGGCTCGCTTGCCGTACAGCCCGAAAGCTAGGCGCTTGATCGCTGCCATCAGGAGCCACCTCCCAAGAGACGCGCCAGAGCATCGTCGAACGCGACGGGCTGCGTCTCGTTCAGCGCGATGACGAGGTCGAGAGCCCTGACGACTGCTAGCACGCGTCCAAACTCCGCCCTGGTGTGCCCACCGCTCTCCAGGTTGATGACGAACGCACGAGACACCGACGCCCTCTCCGCCACCTCGGCCTGGGTAAGCCCGAGTGCGCGTCGGCGTGCTTGCAGCCTGGCGCCGAACTCGATCTCGTTCCGGACCTCTTCCCTGCTCATAGATGTCACGGTACCAGGACATCTCCGATTGTCGGAGTACCGTGACATTCGCAGATGTCGCGGTACCGTGACGCCGGGCAATCGTCGAAGGGATCAGGGCCGCCACAGGGGCTCGTGCGCACCTACTCGTCGCCCGCCCGTCGCCCTCCCGTCGGTCGCGCGCCCGTCGCCCGTCCTCGTCGTCGCGCTCGTCCTGTTCGTCATCGCGATCTTGTTCTTCGTCATGTTCATCGTCGTGTTCGTCGTGGTGGCGGTGGTGGCGGTCGTCGTCGACGACGACGAGATCGCTGTCGAGTGGGCAAAGGCCGTAGACACCCCGCTGCGGGTCTCGCGCGGGCAGACACCCGCCCAGGACGCCCCGGCGAAGCCCGGTGGGGCCAGGTGTGCCGGTCGGTCAGGTCAACCCCACCGGTCGGAGTGACCCTCTAGCCTCGGCCTTTCACGGCGGCAGCGTGCCGCAGATGTGAAAAGTGCCCCTGAGCTGCGATGATATGTCTTGCTGAGGGACAGATCACCGCGGATGAGGAGCACCTTCCTGGCCGCGGCGCTGCGCGTCGGCGCGTGGTTCTCCGTGACCGCCCGGCAGGTCCACGCCCCTCTGGTCGGGCTCGGCGCACACGGACTCGACTCTCCGCGGATCTGTGTCGGCCGCCGCCGTGTGCCGCGTTCACGGCACTGTTCCGGCAGCGGAGGCGTACCCGTTGGCGATCTGGGCGACCTGGTCGGCGTAGGCGTCGGAGTGGTTGTAGGAGAGCACCGCAGCGCGCCACCCGTCGGGCGTGGTCATGTTCCCCGACGCGCACAGGTAGTGCACGGCGGCCAGTGCCGCATCGTCGATCTGGTTCGGGTCGCCGACCCCGTCGCCGTTGCCGTCGGCTTCCCACCGCGCCCAGGTCGAGGGGATGAACTGCATCGGCCCGACCGCCCGGTCCCACGTCACGTCCCCGTCCCACACCCCGTCGTCCGTGTCGGCGATCGCCGCGACACCCTCCCGCTGGCCATCCAGCGGGATGCCGCGGATGGGCGGGCTCGGGTGGCCGTCCTCCCCCAGCATCGCCCCGCCGTAGGTGCCGTGGCCGGACTCCACGGCCCCGATCGCGGCCAGGGTGTTCCACCCGATCCCGCAGCCGGGTTGCTCGGCGTCGACCGTCAGATCGGCCGAGGCGTAGGCGAGCAGGGCCCGGACAGGAACGCCGGTCGCTGCGGCGACCTGCCGCGCCCAGGTGGGATCAACCCGGTCTACCGGGGACGCGCTCCCCCCGTCCCCGGGGTGCGGTTCCAGCGCCGTGACCGGGGCGGTCGCGGGCTGGAGCGCCCGGGCCGGCGCCTGGACCGGTGGGATCTCCAGCTTGGTCAGGTGGATCGCGAGGGTGATCGCCGCCACGATCACGGCGCACCCGGTGAGCAACGCGGCCCGCACCGCGAACTCGCGCCAGCGCGAGGCGGGGGCTGGCTCGTCCGATGATGCGGCGGGCTCGCCCTCGACGTCGACCGCCGGCACTTCCCAGCTGCGCTCGCGCTCCACCCGCACGGGGCTCACGGCTCCTCCCCGTCCGAGGGTGGAACGACGCTCGGCGTCGGCGTCGGAGTCGGCTCCTGGGTCGGGGTGGGGGACTCCGCGGCGGCGATCAGGAGCGTGACGGTGGACCCGACGGGTTGCGCCGTGCCTGCGGCCGGGGTGGTGCCGCGCACGCGTGTCGTCGCGTCCCCCGGCTCCCCCGGCTCCTCGGTCACGAAGCCCGCCGATCGCAGGGTGTCCGCGGCGGCGGCGGCGCTCAGCCCCGCGACGACGGGGATCTGGTTGAGCCCGGCCGTGACCGTCACGTCGACGCTCGACCCGACCTGGACCTGGTCGCCGGCGGCGGGCCGCTGACCGGTCACCAGGTCGGCGGCCCGGTGCGACCACACCCGCGTGACGGTGCCCAGCGCGAGCCCGACCCGTTCGAGCGCGTCCGCGGCGTCGGCGAGTGTGCCGTCGAGCACCGGCACCGCGACCACGACCGCTTCCACGACCGGCTCGGGTGGATCGGTGGGCTCCGACGACGGCCGGTCGGTCGGTTCGACGGTCGGCGTCACAGTCGGTGTCGCGCCCACCGTGGTCGACAGGCTCGGTGGTGCCGATGCGACGGGTCCCGGGTCGGCCGTCGCGGCGAGCATCCCCCACACCGTGGCGACCACCACCGCCGCGACGGCCAGGCCGGCGACGACGCTCGACGGCGACGTCGCTGGACGCCCGGTCGGACCGGCGGCCGATCCGCCCGGTTCGGCCGACCCGCCCAGTCCGGTCCGACCGGCCGGTTCGAGGTAGCCGAGGTACCGCTCGCTGCCGGGGGTGAGCACCCGCGTCCGGCCACCGGGGTCCGTCGGGGCCGACGCGTCGGGTCCTGCACCCCCGGCACCGAGGACCATGAGCGCCGGCCCGGGTTCGTCGGTGGGCTCCTGCGCCGGTCTCGGCACCGGAGTCGGCGCCGCGGCGAGCGCGTCGGCGAGGGCGGCGCGGAACTCGGCGGCGTCGCGGAAACGGCGGACGGGGACCTTGGCCATCGCGTGGGTGATCACCCGGTCCAGCGGGCCCGCTGCGGCTACGAGCGCGGAGGGCACGGGCGGCGGCGCCGACACGTGGGCCGCGAGCACGTCCGCCGAGGTCCGGCGCGGATAGGGCGGCTGCCCGGTGAGCAAGAAGTAGCCCAGGGCCCCCACCTGATACAGGTCGCCTGCGGCCCGCGCGGGCTTGCCCTGGGCCTGCTCCGGCGACATGTAGTGCACGCTGCCGATCACCCCGGCGCCGGGACCCACGCCGCCCCCGCCAGTGCCGCCGGGCCCACCTGTGCCACCGGTCTCCTCGGCCCCGTCGATGCGCAGCACGTCACATCCACGCGCGATCCGGCCGGTCTCGTCGGCCAGACCGAAGTCCGTCAGCCGCACGTCGACCGACCGCACCGGGCCCTCGCCCGCCGGGCACGCGAGCAGGACGTTGCCCGGCGACACGTCGCGGTGGACCAGGCCCACGGCGTGCGCGGCCTCGAGCGCGGCCAGCACACCGTCCAGCACAGCGACCGCCTCGAACGGTCTCATCGGACCCGCGGCGGCGACGCGGTCGGCCAGGCTGCCACCCGCGACCAGCTCCAGCGCGATCCACGCGAGAGTCACCCCGCCGGCCTCGTGGAGGCCAGTCGCGCGCACCGCCGCCACGTTGGGGTGCTGGACCTGCTGGGTCGCGCGGGCCTCGCGCAGGAACGCCCCGCGCGCCCGGTCGTCGGCGCTCAGGTGCGGATGCAGCACCTTGACGGCCACGCGCGCGCCGCCGGTCGCCTCTTGGGCCTCGTACACCGAGGCTGTCGCGCCGACGCCCAGCAGGTCGCCGAGCTGGAACCGGTCACCGAACAGAGCGCCGGCGTCCTCATAGGGCATCGTTCACCCGAACCGGCCGGACACGTAGTCGAGCGTCCGCTGGTCCTGCGGCTCGGTGAACATCGCGTCGGTCTCGCCGTGCTCGACGATCACCCCCGGGGTGCCCTGGGACGCCAGGAAGAAGGCGCACTGCTGCGAAACACGCTGGGCCTGCTGCATGTTGTGGGTGACGATGACGATCGTCACCTCCTTCTGGAGCTCGATCATCGTCTCCTCGATCACGCGGGTCGACGTCGGGTCCAGGGCCGAGCACGGCTCATCCATCAGCAGCACCTTCGGCCTGACGGCCAGCGACCGGGCGATGCACAGGCGCTGCTGCTGCCCGCCGGACAGGCCCCCGCCCGGTTGGCGGAGCCGGTCCTTGACCTCCTTCCACAGGCCCGCGGACACGAGGCTGCGCTGGACGAGCTCGTCACGCCCGTCCCCGGACAGTTTGCGCCCGGTGAGCTTGAGCCCCGCCACGACGTTGTCGTAGATGCTCATCGCAGGGAACGGGTTCGGCTTCTGGAACACCATCCCGATGTCCTTGCGGGCGTCCTGGAGCTTCCGGCGCCGGTCGTAGATGTCGTCGCCGTCCAGATGCACCTCACCGGCCAGCGCGGCCGACGGCACGAGCTCGTGCATCCGGTTGAGGATGCGAAGGAATGTCGACTTGCCGCACCCGGACGGTCCGATCAGGGCGGTGACCTGCCCCGCAGGCATGGTGAGCGACACCCGCTCCAGCACCTTGTGCGTGCCGAACCAGGCGGAGACCTCACGAGCCTCCAGTGCCGACAGACTCGCCGGGTTGATCGTCACCGGGGCCGGGGCGTCCGGGGTGACTTCGGCGGCTCCGGCAGTGTCAGCGCGATGTGCGACCGGGGCCGGGTGGGCGACCACCCGGGCCGGAGCGTCGACCACCGGGGCGAGGACCTCAGTCAGGTCCCCGACAGCCGAGCGGCCGACCGGCGGTTCGGGGGCGAGCACTGTCGTGTGGTCCACGCCGTTGGTGTGGCCGACCTCATCTGCCGCGGACCCGTAGGTGAACGCTGCCCAGTGACGGGAGCCGGGTCCTTCCGGGTATTGCTCGGGCGTGCTGGTCATGGTGGTCCTTCGAATCAGGGGGCTAGAGGAGGTTGGGCAAGGCGTTCATCGCCGCGTCCGCACAGGCGACGCCGAGGGCGACCAGCAGGGGCAGGCCGACGAGCCAGGCGTGCCAGCGACCCCAGCTCGTCCACAGCCACCAGGTGCCGATGGCCGCGGCGACGAAGAACACGAGGGCGAAGAACGCGAGGAACCACGCCGAGGAGTCCTGGCCCATCGCCCGTTCGGCGACCGGCAGCGCCGGGTAGCCCATGACCTTGGTGGGCGTCTCCAGCACGTCCGAGGTCAGCTCGGCGTCCACGTGCAGCACCCCCGAGGGGAACAGCGCCAGGCCGTCGGCCGTCATGAGCTCGAGGCGCCCGGCGCCCACGCGCAGCGCCTCGGGCATCGGGTCGCCGGCCCGTCGCAACCCGAACACCGTGTACGTCGAGGTGCCCTGGCCGGTGGTGACCGTGATCTGGTCGCCCGGGGTCAGGCGGCTCAGGTCGCCGAACGGGCCGCCGTAGCTGAGCTGCCGGCCCAGGATCACCGCGGTGCCTGCCTGTCCGGGCATCACCGAGTCGCGGCGATGACCGGGTCCGGCGCGCAGCACGTGCGCGGTCGAGCCCTCCTGGACCACCTCGGACAGGCCGAGCGCCGGGATCTGGAGCAGGGCGACCGGTGTGCCGGCGGGGACCAGGGTCTCGGTGAGGTCGAGCTGGCCGACCGGGGTCTCCGCTTTGGCCAGGGACGTGCGCAGGTCGCCGTAGGCGAGGGTCTGGGCGCGGTGGTGCTGGAGCCCGGAGAACAGCGCGACGTGCACGACGAAGCCGAGCAGCAGCAGC
>JAKLPK010000001.1 GCA_022013895.1 Cellulomonas sp.
ACCACCTCGCCTCGGTGGTCGCCGACCCGGTGACGAGCGTGAGCGACAGCACCGACGTGTTCGGCTCGCAGATCGTGGCCTTCCTGGTCACTCTCGCCCTGTGGATCGGTGGTCTGGCCACGTTCCTCGTGCTCGCGGCGATGACCCCACGAGCGTTGGGCTCGACGCGGCCGTCCTGGGCGCTGGCGCTGCGCTCGTTCGCCCCTGCGGCGGCCGTCGGTGTGATCCAGGGACTGGCGGTGACGGCGATCATGTCGCCCACGCTGGACCTGACGCCGGGCGGCTGGGTGCGCTTCACGGTGGTGGCCTGCCTGGCCGGTGTGGCATTCGCCTCGGTCAACCAGGGGCTGGCGGCGGCGTTCCGTGGCATCGGGCGCTTCGTGGCGGTGCTCGTCGCGACGATCGGGCTCGCGGCCGCCGTCGTCTCGACCGTGCCCGCCCTCGTCGGTTCGCTGTACGACCTGACACCTCTCGGTCCGGCCCTGCACGCGCTGCAGTCCGTCACGGCGGGCGGCGCGCTGGCCGGACCGGTCGCGCTGCTGGCGGTCTGGACGCTCGCCGGCCTGGCGCTCACGACAGCGGCGCTCGTCCGCCACCGGGTGATCCCGGCCGGTCAGCTCGCCCGGTGGTCGCGGGCGGGCTGAATCGCCGACCGATGGCATTCATGACGTCCACACCAGCGACGCATGACGTACTACTCACCTCCTCTTGACCTTGGCCCCCGGGTGAAGTTCAGGTCACTGTCAAACCGGGCCGGAGGTCCCACCGAAGGTCGGGACCTACGGTCGATGGTCATGGCATGAGCATCACGACTGCCCAGTCGACCGAATCCGTGTTCGCCGAAATCGTCCGGGCTTCCCTGGAGACGGACGACCTCCCCGAGTTCTGGGACTGACCCCTCCGCACCCTCGCAGGTCGCGGCCCGGCCGCGGCCACGGCAGGTGTCCCTCCTGATGGACGCCACGTCGGCACCCCCGACGCCACGACTAGCCTTCCGCCGTGGCACGCGCCCTGGACCCTGAGATCGCCGCCGGAATCCGCCTCGCCATGGCGGGCGCCGCGACAGGCCCGGCACCCACCAGCATCGTCGACCTGCGTGCCGCGCTCGACGACGCGATGGACGCCTACCCGGTCACCGACCCGGGCGGGGTGGCCCGGCAGGACCTCCAGCTCGCCGATGAGCTGTCGGCCCGGCTCTACCGCCCGCAGCACGAGGCGCCGGGAGCCCTGGTCGTCTTCCTGCACGGCGGCGGTCGTATCGCCGGTTCCATCGCCACCCACGACGTCATCTGCGCCGGGCTCGCCGCCGACGCCGGGGCGCTCGTCCTGTCCGTCGGGTACCGGCTCGCGCCCGAGCACCCCTCCCCCGCGGCCGAGGACGATGCGTGGACCGCGCTGTGCTGGGCGGACACCCATCGCGACGAGCTGGGCGCAGCCGGGCTGCCGCTCGTGATCGCCGGCGACTCAGCCGGAGGCGGTCTGGCGGCCGCGGCGGCGCTGCGCGCCCGGGACGAGCAGGGGCCGGCACTGGCCCTGCAGCTGCTGCTCTACCCCATGCTCGACGACCGCACGAAGGTGACCGACCGACGCCTGGTCCCGCTCATGACCTGGACCCCGGCGATCAACTCGCTCGCCTGGCGCTCCGCGCTCGGGCCGGTCTCCGGCACCGATGACACCTCGGCGAGCGCCGTCCCGGCGCGGGTCGAGGACCTGACCGGGTTGCCCCCGACCTACCTCGAGGTCGGCGACTGCGATCTGTTCCTCGGTGAGGTGCTCACCTACGCCACCCGACTGGCCGGTGCGAGCGTGCCCCTCGAGCTCCACGTGCATCCCGGGATGCCGCATGCGGGCGAGGCCATGGCACCGACAGCAGACCTCTCGGTGCGGGTGCGCGCGGACCGGGCCGCTGCCCTGCGGGCGCTGTCGCGCCCGTGAGGCGGTCCACCCGCACATCGCATTCTTGAAAGGTGAGGCAAGGCAGTCCTCGCCAGAATGCTCACAATGCTCCGAATGCAGGACCGGCGCATACTCGCACTGTGATTCGAATGCGCGAGAACAGAGAATTGCTGGTCTTCGCGAGCTCGACGACGCTCCTGGCCCTGGGCGGGCTGGCGTGGCTGACCTCCGCCGGGACGGTCGCCACCGCCCTGTGGGTGGCCGGCGCGGTGCTGGGCCTCGTGTTCTCCGCCGCGACCACCATCGGTGCGGTCGCTCGCCGCCAGCCGAGCGTCGACATCATCGCGGTCCTGGCCCTGGCCGGCGCACTGGCGGTCGGCGAACCGTTCGCGGGCGCCATGATCACCGTGATGCTCGCGAGCGGCCAGCTCCTGGAGGCACGCGCCGCGGCTCGGGCCCGTCGCGAGCTCAGCCTGCTGGTCGAACGGGCACCACGTACCGCCCGGCGTCGCGTCGAGGGTGCCGTGGTCGAGGTCCCCGTCGACGACGTGGTCGTGGGTGACCGGTTGCTGGTGGGGACCGGGCAGGTCGTGCCGGTCGACGGACGGCTGCTGTCGCCTGCGACGCTCGACGAGTCGGCGCTGACCGGCGAGCCGCTGCCGGTCGAGCGCCGCGCGAACGAGCCCGTACGCAGCGGCGTGGTCAACTCCGGCCCGCCGCTGGACCTGGTCGCCACCGCCGCGGCCACCGACTCGACCTACGCCGGGGTGGTGCGCCTGGTGGAGCAGGCGCAGGCCTCCTCGGCCCCGTTCGTGCGGGCGGCCGACCGCTTCGCCGTCCTGTTCGTACCGTTCACCCTCCTGCTCGCCGGTGCGGCGTGGGCGGTCGCGAGCGACCCGGTGCGAGCCGTCGCGGTGCTGGTCGTCGCGACCCCGTGCCCGCTGCTGCTGGCGGCCCCCATCGCGATCATGTCGGGCCTGTCACGCGCGGCGAGCATCGGCGTCGTGATCAAGGGTGGCGGTGCGCTGGAGCGGCTGGCCGGCGGTCGCGTGGTCCTGTTCGACAAGACGGGCACGCTGACCCAGGGCCACCCGGTGCTGGCCGGCGTCGTCACCGCGAACGAGCGTCTCGACGCCGACGAGGTGCTGCGGCTCGCCGCCTCGCTCGACCAGGTCTCGGCCCACGTGCTCGCCAGCGCCATCGTGGCCGGGGGGACCGACCGGGGGCTGGCGCTGGAGATGCCCACCGACGTCGAGGAGGTGCACGGCTACGGACTGGCGGGGACCGTCGGCACGCACCGGGTGAAGCTGGGCAAGGCATCCTGGATCGTCGGCGACGACGCGCCCGCCTGGGTCCGGCAGGTGCGCCGCCGCGCCGATCTGGACGGCTCGCTCACGGTCTTCGTCGCGGTCGACGACGAACCGGCCGGCGCGTTCCTGCTGGAGGACGCCATCCGACCGGATGCGCCACGGATGGTGCGCGCCCTCCGGCAGGCCGGCATCTCCCGCGTCGTGCTGCTCACCGGGGACCGCGCCGACATCGCCGAGATCGTGGGGCGCGTCGTCGGCGTCGACACCGTGCTCGCCGACTGCGACCCCGCCGACAAGCTCGCCGCGATCGGCCGGGAGTCGGGCCGCGGGCCGACGATCATGGTCGGGGACGGGATCAACGACGCACCCGCGCTCGCCGCGGCCGGCGTCGGGGTCGCCCTGGCCTCACGCGGTGCGACGGCGTCCTCCGAGGCCGCCGACGTCGTGCTCACGGTGGACCGCATCGACGCCCTCGCCGACGCCATCCTGATGGCGCGGCGCTCCAGGGCGATCGCGCTCCAGTCGGTCCTCATCGGGATGGGGCTCTCGCTCGTCGCGATGGTGGTCGCCGCGGTCGGGCTGCTCCCGCCCGCGGCCGGCGCGGTCGTCCAGGAGATCATCGATGTGCTCGCGATCGGCGTCGCCCTGCGTGCCGTCCTGCCCGGACGGGTCCACTCGGTCCAGATGGACCCCGCCGACATCGCGACCGCGCTCCGGCTGCGCGCCGAGCACCAGGCGGTGCTGCCCGTGGTCGAGCAGATCCGCTCGGTCGCCGACGCCCTGTCGACGACCCACGGCGACGTGGCCCCGGCGAAGGCCCTGCTCGTCCGGCTGGAGAACGAGGTCCTGCCGCATGAGCGGGCCGATGAGGACCTGCTGCTGCCGCTGGTGGACCGCGCACTCAAGGGGTCGGACGCCACGACCGCGCTGAGCCGCACGCATGCGGAGATCGAGCACCAGGTGTCCCGGTTGAGACGACTCCTGGCGGGGCTGGACAACGACACCGTCCAGCCCGAGGACGTCGTGGAGCTGCGACGTCTGCTCTACGGCCTGTACGCGGTGCTCCGCCTGCACAACGCGCAGGAGGACGAGGGCGCGTTCAGCCTCATCCCGAGCGGTGCGACCCTCAGGCCGTGATCGCCCCGTCGATCGGGATGACCGCACCGTTGATGTAGTCGGAGGCGTCCGAGGCGAGGAAGGCCACCAGCGTGGCGATCTCCTGCGGCTGGGCGACCCGGCCCTGCGGGACGAAGTGCTTCAACCGCTCGACCTCGGGTGCGCCACCGGCGATCATCGGGGTGTCGACCACACCCGGCGACACGGCGTTGACTCGCACGCCCTTGCTGGCCAGCTCGGCCGCGGCGGCGATCGTCATACCGCGCACCGCCCACTTGCTCGCCGCGTAGGCGTGCGGCTGCCCGCGGCCGATCATCCCGGCCGAGGAGCACGTGTTGATGATCGAGCCCTTGCCCGCGGCGATCATCACCGGGGCCACGAAGTACGTGCCGAGGAACACCCCGACCTGGTTGGTCTCCACGACCGCGCGGTAGTCCGCCGGCGTGGTGTCGACCAGCGGCTCGTCGAACCAGACGCCGGCGTTGTTCACCAGCACGTCGATGGTCCCGAAGCGCTCGAGCACCTGGGCGATGACGGCCGGCCAGGCGGCGTCGTCGCGGACATCGTGCTCGATGTAGAGC
>JAKLPK010000136.1 GCA_022013895.1 Cellulomonas sp.
ACGCCCACGCCTGAGAGCCGAAGGAGAGATCACCCCCATGTCGCACAACGTGCAGCTCCCCGCCCTGGGCGAGTCCGTCACCGAGGGCACCGTCACCCGCTGGCTCAAGGCCGTCGGTGAACGGGTCGAGGTCGACGAGCCACTGCTGGAGATCTCGACCGACAAGGTCGACACCGAGATCCCGTCACCCGTCGCCGGTGTGATCGAGCAGATCCTGGTGCCCGAGGACGAGACCGCCGAGGTCGGTGCCGTGCTCGCCGTCATCGGCGACGGCACCGGCTCCGCCCCGGCACCGGCCGAACCTGCTGCCCCGGCGCAGGCCGAGCCCGTCGCACAGGCGCCCGTCGCACAGGCTCCGGTGGCGCCCGCCGAGGAGGCCGTCGTGCCCGTCGCGGAGCCCGCAGCACCGACCGCATCGGCCCCGCCTGCATCCGACGCCACCCCGATCACCCTCCCGGCCCTCGGGGAGTCGGTCACCGAAGGCACCGTGACCCGCTGGCTCAAGGCGGTCGGTGACCATGTCGATGTCGACGAGCCCCTGCTCGAGATCTCGACCGACAAGGTCGACACCGAGGTCCCGTCGCCGGTCGGCGGCACGCTCCTGCAGATCCTGGTGCCCGAGGACGAGACCGCCGAGGTGGGCGCCGTGCTGGCCCTCATCGGTTCGGGCGCGCCCCTCGCCGCATCGCCCGTCGCACCCGAGCCCGCGGCGGCGGCGCCCGTCGCCGAGCAGCCCGTCGCCGAGCAGCCCGTCGCGCCCGCTCCGGTCGCACCGACCAGACCGGCAGAGGTCGCACCCGCGGCACCGGTCGCCCCGCCCGCAGCTTCGGCGGCCGTGTCGACCGCGACCACGGCCATCCACGGCGGCTACCTGACCCCGCTGGTCCGCAAGCTCGCGGCCGAGCTGGGCGTCGACACCGCCGCCCTCACCGGCACCGGTGTGGGCGGGCGGATCCGCAAGGAGGACGTGCTCGCGGCTGCCGAAGCCCGGCAGACGGCCGTTCCCGAGGCCGCCGCGCCGACGGCGGCCCCGGCCCGCACGGTCGGCGAGGTGTCGCCGTTGCGCGGCACCACCGAGAAGGCCAGCCGGCTGCGCCAGATCATCGCCCAGCGCATGGTCGAGTCGTTGCACAGCCAGGCTCAGCTGACCACCGTCGTCGAGGTCGACGTCACCCGCGTCGCACGTCTGCGGACCAAGGCCAAGGACGGCTTCGCCACCCGCGAGGGTGCCAAGCTCACGTTCCTGCCGTTCTTCGTGCAGGCCGCCGTCGAGGCGCTCAAGACCTACCCCAAGGTCAACGGCGTGCTGGAGGGCAACCAGATCACCTACCCGGCCGCCGAGAACGTGGGCATCGCCGTGGACACGCCGCGTGGCCTCGTCGTGCCGGTGCTGCGTGGCGCAGGTGACCTGACTCTCGCCGGCATCGCCCGCGGTATCGCGGACCTGGCCTCCCGGACCCGTGACAACAAGGTCTCCCCCGACGAGCTGTCGGGTGCGACCTTCACCGTCACCAACACCGGTTCCGGCGGCGCGTTGTTCGACACCCCGATCGTCCCGGGCGGGACGTCGGCGATCCTGGCGACGGGCACCATCGTCAAGCGGCCGGTCGTGGTGACCGACGCCGACGGCGGTGAGGCGATCGCGGTGCGCTCGATGTGCTACCTCGCGCTGTCCTACGACCACCGGCTGGTGGACGGGGCAGATGCGGCGCGCTACCTGGCCGCGATCAAGGCCCGGATCGAGGAGGGCGCCTTCGAGCCCGACCTCGGTCTGGTCTAGCGCGGGCACGAGCATGCGGATCGTGGTCGCCGGCTCGCACGGGATGATCGGTGGCGCGCTGCTGCCGGCCCTGCGGGACGGCGGCCACGAGGTCGTGCGCCTGGTGCGCCGGGCGGCCGACGGACCGGACGAGATCAGCTGGGACCCCGATCTGGGGAAGCTCGATGCGACGTCGCTGGACGACGTCGACGCCGTGGTGAACCTGGCCGGGGTGAATGTCGGCGAGCGTCCGCTCACCCGCGAGCGCAAACGCGCGGTGCTGACCTCCCGGATCCGGACCACCGCCCTGCTGTCGCGGACGCTCGCCGCAGCCGACCGGACCCGGGCCCGGGTCTTGCTCCAGGGGTCGGCGATCGGCGCCTACGGTGACCGCGGGGACGATGTCCTCACCGAGTCCGAACCGTACGGCGACACCTTCTTCGCAGATGTCGTGCGTCGTTGGGAGGCCGCCACCACCCCCGCCGAGCGAGCCGGCGTCCGGGTGGTCCACCTGCGCACCGGGGTCGTGCTCGCCCCCCAGGGTGGTGCGCTCGGCCGGCTGCTGCCGCTCATCAAGGCCGGCGTGGGCGGACCGCTCGGTTCGGGGCGTCAGTTCTGGTCCTGGATCACCCTGCCCGATGAGGTCCGGGCGATCGAGCACCTGCTGCGGGCCGGCGTCGAGGGACCGGTGAACCTGGTCGCCGAACCCACCCGCAACGCGGAGGTGACCGAGGCCCTCGCCCGGGCGTTCGGACGGCCGGCACGGATCGCCGTACCGGCGGTCGCACTGCGGCTGGTCCTCGGCGACTTCGCCCCGGAGATCCTTGGTTCCGTCCGCGCGGTGCCGGCCGTGCTGTCGGCCGACGGCTTCCGGTTCTCCCATCCCGATATCGCGGCGGCCGCGACCTGGATCAAGGCGTCACCGGCTCGCTGACGGACCAGACCCGCCAGCCGTCGTCGGTCCAGCGCAGCTCGAGCTCGACGGTCCGCGGGTCCGACCCCGGGACCGAGCTGGTCGCACCGTCCGCCGCCGTCCGCAGGTAGCCGCTCTGCGCCGCGGTGACCCGGACGCGCGCCGTGCCGTCCGCGCCGATCGACACGGTGCTCGCCGATTGGACCTGCGTCTCGAGACCCGTGTTCCGCACCCCGTCCATGGAGGCCAGCACCGCGCTGTCGGCCAGATAGGCCGGTCCGTCGACGACCTCGACGCTTCCCAGGTCCGCGGTCACCGGATCGGCCAGCAGCTCAGCACGACGACGGCTGAGGTCCGCGGCTGCTGCGGCGGGATCGGGCTGCGTACCCGCACCTGCCGCATCACCGGGGACGCCCCCTGCCGAGGCCTGGCTCCTCGCCTGCGCGGGCGCGTCCACGAGGAGGTGCCGGACCCCGACGAGGGTGAGGCCGAGGACGAGGAGGACGGCGGCACCCACGAGGAGCCGTGGATGTGCTGCGGGCCCTCGGCGCATCCGGGGGTCCCGCCGCCCGCGGGCCTGCGACCGACGGGCCGGCCCGGCCCGGTGGTGCCCGGCCCGGTGGTGCCCGCCCCGGGCCGACCCCGGGCGCTGACCGCCGGCGGCGGCCGATCGCAGCAGACCCGCGGCCATCCCGGCCAGGTCGCCCTGCCCACCGTCCGCTGCGGGCCGCCCGGTCTGCGGTCCGTCCCCCGAACCGCTCGCACCAGGGGTGTCCGGCCCGGTCCCCGCGCCGGACGACGGACGCGGCCGTCGCAGCGGCGCCGGCTCCACCTGTCGGAAGCAGGCGTCGACCAGCTCGCCGGCATCGAGCTCCGGCCGGTCGAGGAGCGCGAGGAGCTCGGCCCGCAGGCAGTCGGGGCCCAGACCCGCTGCGGCATAGACCGTCGCATCGGGCAGCAGCCCGACGGCACAGCCGATGAGCGCGTACAGGTCCGCCCGGCGGCGCTCCGCGTCGCCGGGCGCAGAGGACGGGTCGAGGAGCACCGGCATACCGTCCGGCCGGACTACCACGCACCGTTCGTCGACCGCGCCGTGGACGAGTCCGGCCCCGTGCAAGGCTCCGAGCGCCTGGGCCACCGGGACGACGACAGTCGCGACCTCTTCCTCGCTGAACGGCCCGATCTGGGACGCGAGCTCGTCAAGACGTGTCCCGGGCATCTCGTCGATCGCGCCCGGCGCGTGATCGACGACCGCTGTCGGGGCCACGCTCACCAGATGCGGGTGGCGCACCTCGCACGACCCCGGCGCCGGTGCGGGGTCGGCCGGTTCCACGCTGTCCATGAGCGCATCGAACCGGGCCGGGGACTTGCGCGTCGGGCGTCGTCCACAGCCCGGGGCGGCAGCCCGGGCTCAGAGGTGCGGACGTCCGAGCCGGCTCGGCCACCAGGTGCGCCGATCGAGCTGCACCACCAGGGCAGGCACCAGCAGCGTGCGCACGACGAAGGTGTCGAGCAGCACCCCGAACGCGACGATGAAGGCCAGCTGGGCCAGGAAGAGCAGCGGGATGACGGCGAGCGCTGCGAAGGTGGCGGCAAGCACGAGGCCCGCCGAGGTGATGACTCCCCCGGTGACGGCCAGCCCCACCTGGACCCCCTGCCGGGTCCCGACGCGCTGCGACTCCTCGCGGACCCGGGTCATGAGGAAGATCGAGTAGTCGACCCCGAGCGCGACGAGGAAGACGAAGCCGTAGAGCGGCACGGTCGGGTCGGCGGACTCCCAGCCCGGGATGCTCCCGAACACCAGCGCGGCCACCCCCATCGCGGCCGCGAACGACAGCACGTTGGCACCGAGCAGCACCAGCGGTGCGATGACGGCACGCAGCAGCAGCGCCAGGATCAGGGCGATCACCAGCAGCACGACCGGGATGATGACGAGCAGGTCGCGCTGACCGGCCAGCCGGGTGTCCAGGCTCTGCGCTGCGGCGCCGCCCACCAGCGCGTCGGGGGCCACCTCGTGCACCGAGGTCCGCAGCCGTTCCACGGCATCGACGGACGCCTGGCTGTCGGAGGCCGCGGTGGTCACCACGTCGACCCGGACCCGTCCGTCGACCACGACGGGGTCGGCACCGGGCAGCGCCGGCGTGCCGGTGAAGACCGCGGCCGAGTCCACCCCGTCGACCTGCTCGGCCGCCGAGACGACCGCATCGGCCTCGTCCTGGTCGACGAGGACGACGGCCGGCTGAACGGCTCCGGCCGGGAAATGATCGGCCAGCACCTGCTGACCCTCCACGGCGTCGACCTTGGTGAGGAAGATCGCGGTCTGATCGCTGCCGCGGGTGTCGAGCCCCGGGGCGAACACCGCCGCGACCGCGAGCAGCACGGCGGCCAGGGGGCCGACGACTCGGGCGCGTCGGACGACGGTCGCCGAGACCGTGACCCAGGCCCCGCCCCCATCGGTGGCGAGCCCCGGTCGCGGGACACGCGGCCAGAAGAGCACCCAGGCACGGCGGCCCGGCAGCAGCAGGAGCGCGGGCAGCAGGGTGAGCGCGGCCAGGAACGAAGCGATCACACCGATCGCCGCGACCGGTCCGAGGCTGCGGTTGGACCCGAGCTCGGACAGCAGCAGGCACAGCACGCCCGCGATGACGGTGCCGGCGCTGGCTGCGATGGGTTCGAGAGCGGCCCTGAGCGCGGCTGCCATGGCCGCAGCCGGGTGCTCGTGGCGGGTGAGCTCCTCGCGGTAGCGCGCGACGAGCAGCAGCGAGTAGTCGACGCTGGCCCCGACCACGAGGATCGACAGGATGCCCTGGGACTGCCCGTTGAGCACGAGCACGTCGTTGGCGGCGAGCTCGTACACGACGAACCCGGCCAGTGCGAGCGCGAACACCGCGGTGCTGATCACGGCCACCGGCAGGAAGGGCGAGCGGTACACGATGACGAGGATGAGCAGCACAGCGCCGAGGGCGGTGAGGAGCAGGACACCGTCGATCCCGGCGAAGGCCGAGACGAGATCCGCGACGAACCCGGCGGGGCCCGTCACCCAGGCGTTGAGCCCCAGCTCACCGGCCTGCGAGGCGCCAGCTCCGAGCTGGTCGAGCAGGGCGGTGCGCACATCGGCGACGAAGACGGTCGAGGTGCGCTCGCCGTCGGGCAGCAGCTCATCGGCCGCCGCGGCGTCGAGAGGAAGCACCACGAGGAGGGCGAGGCCGTCGCCGGCGGGTGCGACGACCGGATCGGAGGACAGGTGGTCGCCCCAGGTGCCCTCGCCGCCGGTGACCGGAAGGTCGGGGATGCTCGCCGCGACCTGCTGCACGGCCGCGAGCTGGGCGGCCGTCACCTGTCCCCCGGTGCTGGGCCGCAGCACCACGAGCGCGGGCAACGTCTGGTCCGCCTCGAACGCATCGGACAGCTCGGCCGCGCGGGTGGACTCTGCGCTGGACGGCAGGAAGAGTGCGGCATCGTTCTTCTGCACGGACGAGAGCTTGCCGCCTGCAGCGCCGCCGATCCCCCCGACCACCAGCCAGGCGACGAGTGCGAGGATGACGGGCAGCGGCCGGAGCCAGCGTGGTGACGTATCGCTCAGCATGCTGAGGATTGTGCGGGTCGACGGACGTTCCGGCAACCCGGGGAGAGGAGCTGGGCATGGCCGACGAGGCGCTCGCCAACCAGGCGACGACGCGCCCAGGTCCGGACGGGCAGCACCCGAACCCGACCTCCACCGATCCCGCCGACTGGACCGCGGGCCGCCTGCTGTCCACCGCCGCACGTCGTGTGGAACGCGCCTGGAACGCCCATCTGGCTGGATGGGACCTCAATCACGCGAGCCTTCCCGTCCTGCTCCATCTGCTCGGCGGCGCCCGTTCGCAGCGCGAGCTCGCCGTCCTGGCCGGGGTGACCGAGCAGACCATGAGCCGCACCATCGGACGGCTGGAGCGCACTGCGCTCGTCACCCGGACCGAGCACCAGAGCGACCGCCGCCGGGTCGACGTGACGATCACCGCGGAAGGCCGGGCGGCTGCACTGCAGGCAGCCGATCTGCGCCATGCCGACCAGGTCTTCACGCAGGCGCTGACCCCCGAGCAGGTGGCCCAGCTGCGTGAGCTGCTCATCCTGATGGTCCGGCAGGACGACCGGCGGGCCACAGGACAGGACGGATGAGCATGCGATTCGTCGACCTCGACCTGGGCGGCTCGTTGCAGGCGTACGAGCCGACCTGGGCACACCAGCGTGCGGTGCACTCCGCGGTCGCCGACGGGCTGGAGACCGACACCGTGCTGCTCGTCGAGCACCTGAGCGTCTACACCGCCGGCCGCCGCACGGCCCGCACCGACCGACCCACCGACGCGACGCCCGTCATCGACGTCGACCGGGGTGGTCGGATCACCTGGCACGGACCCGGTCAGCTCGTCGGGTACCCGATCGTCCGGCTCGCCGAACCGGTCGATGTGGTCGGCTACGTGCGCGCGCTCGAGCAGGCGCTCATCGACGTGTGCGCCGGTCTCGGTCTGGCGGCCGGCCGGGTCGAGGGTCGTTCGGGGGTGTGGTTCGCCGCCGACCCGGGCGGTCGCCGGCCGGCCCGCAAGGTGGCCGCCATCGGGGTGCGGGTCGCCCGCGGGGTCACGATGCACGGCTTCGCCCTCAACGTGTGCCCGGACCTGACCGCGTTCGATCGGATCGTGCCGTGCGGGATCGCCGACGCCGGCGTCACGAGCCTGTCGGTGGAGCTGGGCCGGGAGGTGTCGATCGCGGACGTGGTCCCGCTCGTGCGGACCCAGCTGTCGACGGCACTCCGACCGCTGCTCGCCGCGGGCTGCGCCGCCCGTGCGGGCGCGGACGCCGCTCAGGACAACGCAGCCGCGATCTCACTGCCCCAGACGTAGGCGGCGGCCAGGTCCCGATGGTCCCCCGGTTCGACCGGGACGAGTGCGACCAACGACCGTTCGGTGATCGAGAGCGCCTCGCGTTCCACGCGACCGCCGAACACCCGCACCCCGGCGGCGCCGACCGCGTGGGCGACGAACTCGACGTCCTCCGGCGCAGCGACCCGGTCCGGCTCATCGGTCGCCGGACCGGACCAGAACATCCACACCTGCCGGCCGCGCAGTGTTGCACCCTGACGTTCCACGAGATCCTTGAGGTCCAGCCCCACGCGCCCGACATACACCGAGGTGCCGAGCACGACGGCGTCGTACTGGTGCACGTGCTCGACCTCGTCCGGCTCCACCTGGTCGACACCGTGGCCCCGGTCGCGCAGCGCCTCCGCCACCCGCCCGCCGAGCTCGCGTGTCCCCCCGTGCCTCGATGAGACGCTGACCAGAACCTGCATGGCGGTGCCCCTTCCGCTCCGGCCCGCAACGATGCGGAACGCGGTCCGGCCAGGGTTGCCGAGCGCCCTCATGCTGGACAGGGTCGAAGGTCCCCGGGCCGGTGGCAGTTACGCTGCGCCGATGGGAGTCGAAGCACAGGGACGACGGATGCTCCGGGTCGAGGCGCGCAACGCGCAGACGCCGATCGAGCGCAAACCCGAGTGGATCCGCACCCGCGCCACGATCGGACCGCAGTACGCGGAGCTGCATTCCCTGGTGGCCGGCCAGGGGCTGCACACCGTCTGCGAGGAGGCCGGCTGCCCCAACATCTTCGAGTGCTGGGAGGACCGCGAGGCGACGTTCCTCATCGGCGGCGACCAGTGCACCCGGCGCTGCGACTTCTGCCAGATCGACACCGGCCGCCCCGCGGCCCTCGACCGCGACGAACCCGCCAAGGTGGCGACCTCGGTGGCCGCGATGGGGCTCCGCTACGCCACCGTCACCGGGGTGGCCCGCGACGACCTGCCCGACGGCGGCGCCTGGCTCTACGCCCAGACGGTGCGCGAGATCCACACCCGCACACCCGGCGCCGGGGTCGAGCTGCTCATCCCCGATTTCCGCGGCACGCCGGAACAGCTCGCCGAGGTCTTCGCCTCGACCCCTGAGGTGCTCGCGCACAACCTCGAGACCGTGCCGCGCATCTTCTCCCGGGTCCGACCGGCCTTCCGGTACGAGCGTTCGCTGGCCGTGCTCACAGCGGCTCGTGACGCCGGTCTTGTCACCAAGTCGAATCTCATCCTCGGGATGGGCGAGACCACCCAGGAAGCCGCGGACGCCCTGGCCGACATGCGCGCGGCAGGCTGCGAGATCGTCACCCTCACCCAGTACCTGCGTCCGTCCGTGCGCCACCACCCCGTCGAGCGGTGGGTGCACCCCCAGGAGTTCGTGGACCTCGCGGCGCATGCCGACGACCTCGGGTTCGCCGCGGTCATGGCCGGTCCGCTGGTGCGCTCGTCCTACCGCGCCGGACGCCTGTGGGCCCGGGCGATGGAACGGCTGGGCCGTCCGGTGCCGTCGAACCTGGCCCATCTGTCCGAGGGCGGGTCGGCCCGCCAGGAGGCGTCCGCCCTCCTCGCCCACAGGTAGACTCGCGCCTCATGGCACGCCAGTCCGCGACCCCCTCCGACGCCGAGCCGAAGGCTCGCAAGCCCAAGAAGGTCCGCTGGTACCACCAGCTGTGGCAGGCGTACCTCATGACCCAGCGGTTCGACCCGCGCACCGGGTGGATCCTCGGCGGTCTCGTGGTCCTCACCACAGCGGTGTTCGCGCTGCTCGGCGCCCTGGTCTTCCACAACGTCTGGTACTGGGCTGTGCTGGGCGTGCCGTTCGGTCTGATCGCGGCCATGTTCTACCTGTCACGGCGCGTCGAGGTGGCGGCCTACACCCAGATCGAGGGCCAGGAAGGCGCCACCTTCTCCGCGCTGTCGACCATCCGCCGCGGCTGGGCCTTCGCCCAGGAGCCGGTGGCGGTCGACCCTCGCACGCGTGACCTGGTGTTCCGCGGCGTCGGACGTCCCGGCGTGCTGCTCATCGGCGAGGGCCCGACGAACCGCGTGAGCCGACTCCTGGAGGCTGAGCGCAAGCGAACCGCTCGCGTTGTCGGCGGGGCGCCGATCATCGTCATGCAGATGGGCAACGACGAGGGTCAGATCCCGCTGCGCAAGCTGACCCGCGCCGTGCAGAAGCTGCGCCCGACCCTCACCAAGCAGGAGGTGGCCGAGGTCGACAAGCGGCTCACCGCCCTCGGCGGGGTCCGTCTACCCGTGCCCAAGGGTGTCGACCCGATGCGGGTCCGCCCCGACCACAAGGGCCAGCGCGGGCGCTGAGTCCTGCGGGCCGCGGACGGGACGCGCGCGCACCGGGCCGCGCAGCGGCGGACGGCTGGTCGCTCAGCGGCGGACGATGACCGTCCGGGCCGCCACGTCGTGCAGTCCGCGCCCGTCGGCGGTCCACACCACGGCCGGGATCACCAGGCACAGCAGGAGTGCGCGGACGGTACCGGCGGTCAACCCCGGCACCGCCAGGCCCGGCCGGGTCCCCCGTGGGAACGGCTGCACCCGCAACCCGACCAACCGGTGACCCAGGGTGTGGCCCGCGAATGCGACCAGCACCACGTTCTCGACCGCGAAGACGGCCAGGGTCACCCACGGGTCCCCCCGGGTGAGCCAGAGCCCGCCAGCAGTCGGGGCGACGGCCGCCGAAATCACGAGGCAGGCGACCCAGTCCACCGCCAGCGCGACGAACCGGCGACCCAGCGGGGCCACTGCGGGCGGTGTGCTGGGCAAGGTCATCGGACCACGCTAGCTTCCCGGGCCCACCGGGCTGGATCCGTCCGCCACCTGGCGGGCAGCGGCGTCGCCGAGTACCCCCGTCGTGCCATCGTTACACCGGGACGCCGCCCGTAACCGCCCGGAAACACCCCGTGCACGGCGGAGAAACGCCCCGCTCGTAGCCTCGGGTCGCCCGTAGGCTGCGGGCACCATCGACCGAGGAGCAGCGGATGTTCACAAAGCCAGAGGAAGTCCTGGCCTTCATCAAGAGCGAGGACGTCAAGTTCATCGACGTCCGCTTCTGTGACCTGCCCGGCGTGATG
>JAKLPK010000137.1 GCA_022013895.1 Cellulomonas sp.
TCGACGAGGCTCGGGTCGACCTTCTCCATGGCGGCCTGGGCGCCCTGCACCGGGGTGATGTAGTTGACGTAGGCCGCGACCGTGGCGGCCACCTCGGGGTCGTAGTAGTAGTCGATGAGTTTCTGGACGTCGGTGACCTGGCCCGACGTGATCGGCACCATGAGGTTGTCGCTCCAGAGCGTGCCGCCGGCCTCCGGGATCGCGAAGGTGAACTGGTCGTCGTTCTCGAAGTTGAGCTGCTGGATGTCACCGGACCAACCGATGACCGCGACCGCGTCCCCGCTGACCAGGTCCTCCTTGTAGGAGTTGCCCTTGACCGAACGGATCTGACCGTTGGCGATCTGCGCTTTGAGCACCTCGAGCGCGTTCTCGAACTCGGTGTCACCCCAGGTCTCCGAGGCCGGGTTGACCCCCTGGTCGAACATGATGAGCCCGATGGTGTCGCGCATCTCGGAGAGCACCTCGACCCGACCCTTGAGCTCGGGCGCCCACAGGTCGGAGACCGTCGCCAGACCGGACGGGACCCGCTCCTTCGACCAGGCGATCCCGCCGAACCCGGACTGCCACGTGAGGGAGTGGGTGCGGCCCGGGTCGTAGTCGACCTCGGCCAGGCTCGCCAGGATGTTGTCGGTGTTCGGCATGGCGGCGCGGTCGAGGGTCGCGGTGTACCCCTGACGGATCCAGCGGGCCGCCATCCAGTCGGTGAGGGTCACCAGGTCGTAGCCGATGTCCTGGCCGTTGGCGAGCTGACCCTTGACCTTGCCGTAGAAGGTGTCGTTGTCGTCGACGTCCTCGCGGTACTCGACCGTCAGACCCGACGACTTCTGGAACGCCTCCAGGCTCGGCGACGTCGTGCCGTCATCGGCAAGGTCGATGTAGAGGGTCCAGTTCGCCCAGCGGATCGTGCCCGCCGTGCCACCTGCACCGGTTCCTGATGAGCTGGTCGAGGTCGACCCGCCGGTGCCGCAGGCGGTGAGGGCCGCAGCCGATCCCGCCGCACCGAGCAGACCAAGGAAGGCGCGACGCGACAGACCGGCCGAACCGGCACGGGCCATCAGCTCGCGCAGCACGGGATCGGGGGTGGCGGGGCGGGTCATGGTGCTCCTCTCGTTCCGGCGGTGCCGCCGGTGCTGGTCGTCGGAGGACGTCAGTATCGCGGCACCACCGGTCTGTGCGTGGTCGAACCATCTCTCAACAACGAGAACCGAAGGCTACGGGCGTGTATCGCCACTGTTTCGTGCGTGTCAGCCGACGGCGGATGTGCATCAGCCCCAGGCGGACATGACGTGCTTGATCCGCGTGTAGTCCTCGAACCCGTACATCGACAGGTCCTTGCCGTAGCCGGACTGCTTGTACCCGCCGTGCGGCATCTCGGCCACGAACGGCAGATGGGTGTTGATCCAGACCACCCCGAAGTCGAGCGCACGCGACATCCGCATGGCGGTCGCGTGGTCGGTGGTCCACACCGAGGAGGACAACCCGTACTGCACCCCGTTCGCCGCGCGCACGGCCTGCGCCTCGTCGTCGAACGTCTGGACCGTGATGACCGGGCCGAAGACCTCCTGCTGGCTGAGCTCGTCGTCCTGCCGGACACCGTCCACGACGGTGGCCTGCAAGAAGTAGCCGGCCTCCCCCTGGCGGGCACCCCCCGCCAGGACCTGCGCGTGATCGGGCAACCGGTCGAGGAACCCGCTGACCCGGGCGAGCTGGCCGGCGTTGTTGACCGGCCCGTACGTGACCGACGGGTCGGACGGGGCCCCGGTGCGCTGGGCGACGGCAGCCTGCGCGAGGGCTGCGACGAACTCGTCGTGCACGGCGCGCTGCACGAGCACACGGGTGGCGGCCGTGCAGTCCTGACCTGCGTTGTAGTAGCCGGCGGCGGCGATACCGGCCGCGGCTGCCTGCACATCGGCGTCGGCGAAGACGATCACCGGCGCCTTGCCGCCGAGCTCGAGGTGCACCCGCTTGACGTTCTGCGCGGCGGCCTGCGCGACCTGCGAACCGGCGCGCACCGACCCGGTGATGGCGACCATGTCGGGTCGTGGGTGGGCGACGAGGCTGCGACCGGTCTCCCGGTCACCGCACACGACGTTGAGCACACCCGGCGGCAGGATCTGTGCCGCGACCTGCGCGAGCAGCACGGTCGAGGCCGGGGTGGTGTCCGAGGGCTTGAGGACCACGGTGTTCCCGGCCGCCAGGGCCGGCGCGATCTTCCAGATCGCCATCATGAGCGGGTAGTTCCACGGCGTGACCTGGCCGACGACACCGACCGGCTCGCGCCGGACCCAGGAGGTGTGCCCGGCCAGGTACTCCCCCGCCGACAGTCCGTCGAGCACCCGGGCGGCCCCGGCGAAGAACCGGAGCTGGTCCACGCACGGCGGCACCTCGTCGGTCCGGGTGAGGTGCAGCGGTTTGCCGGTGTTGCGGGACTCGACCGCCACGAACTCCTCGGCGCGTCGCTCGACCTCGTCGGCGAGCCGCAGCAGCGCCCGCTGCCGCTCGGCGGGAGTGGTCTGCCCCCAGGTCTCGAACGCCGTATCGGCCGCCCGGTACGCGGCGTCCACATCGGCGGCGGCGGACAGCGGTGCGGTCGCATAGACCTCACCGGTCGACGGGTCGATGACCTCCGTGGTCTGCCCGGAGGCGGCCGGGACCGATTCGCCGTTGACGACGTTCGACAGGGACTGGGACACGGCGGCTCCTCCGATGGGGTACGACGTCCGCGCGCAGGCTACGCCGCGCTGCGGAGGTTGGGAACCCTGCGACCGACGTTTACGTCCGGATCGCATGGCCGAGACGAGCGATCTCGCAGACTGGACGGCGCCACGCCACGGATTCACTTGCGGTCGCGGCGGCGGAGGGCGAGGATCGGGCAGGTGACCACGCACCCCCGCCCGCCATTGGACGACATCGCGAAGGCGATCATCGAACAGCTCCAGGAGGACGGTCGAAGGCCCTACGCCGCGATCGGCCAGGCCGTCGGCCTCTCGGAGGCGGCCGTCCGCCAGCGGGTGCAGCGGCTCGTCGAGTCCGGGGTCGTGCAGATCGTCGCCGTCACGGACCCGCTCCAGGTCGGTTTCGTGGGCCAGGCGATGATCGGCGTGAATGCGGACGGCGACACCCAACGGGTGGCCCGCGCGCTGGCCGAGCTGCCCGAGGTCGACTACGTGGTGAGCACCGCCGGCGGTTTCGACGTGCTCGCCGAGGTGGTCTGCGAGGACGACGAGCACCTGCTCGAGGTGCTCAACAGCAAGATCCGCATGCTGCCCGGTGTGCGGTCCACGGAGACGTTCGTCTATCTCAAGCTGCACAAGCAGCAGTACAACTGGGGAACCCGATGAGCCCGAGCACGACCCCCGCCGGAACCGACCGAAGCGAGGCCGCACGGTCCCACCTGTGGGGCCACTTCACGCCGGCGTCCTGGTGGGACACCAAGGTCCCGACCATCGTGCGCGGCTCCGGGCACCACATCTACGACGACGCCGGCAAGGAGTACATCGACGGCCTGTCGGGGCTGTTCGTCGTGCAGGCCGGCCACGGTCGCGCCGAGCTGGCCGAGGTGGCCGCCAAGCAGGCCGAGAAGCTCGCGTTCTTCCCGCTGTGGTCCTTCGCCCACCCCGGCGCCATCGACCTGGCCGAACGACTGGCCGGGTACGCCCCCGGTGACCTCAACAAGGTGTTCTTCACCACCGGCGGCGGTGAGGCCGTCGAATCCGCGTTCAAGCTGGCCAAGCAGTACTGGCTGCTGCGCGGCAGGTCGCGCAAGACGAAGGTGATCTCCCGCGCCACGGCCTACCACGGCACTCCGCACGGTGCGCTGTCGATCACGAGCCTGCCCGGGATGAAGTCGATGTACGAGCCGCTGGTGCCCGGCGCCGTCAAGGTCCCCAACACGAACATCTACCGGGCCGACGAGTCGCTGCGCGACGACCCGAAGGCGTTCGGTCGCTGGGCCGCCGACCGCGTCGCCGAGGCCATCGAGTTCGAGGGCCCCGACACCGTGGCGGCCGTGTTCGTCGAACCGGTGCAGAACTCCGGCGGCTGCTTCCCGCCGCCGCCCGGGTACTTCGAACGGCTGCGCGAGATCTGCGACACCTACGACGTGCTGCTGGTCTCCGACGAGGTCATCTGCGCCTTCGGCCGCATCGGCTCGATGTTCGCCTGCGACGACTTCGGCTACGTCCCGGACATCATCACCTGCGCCAAGGGCCTGACCAGCGGGTACTCACCGCTCGGCGCGATGATCGTCTCCGACCGGGTCTACGAACCCTTCGCCGACGGGTCGGCCACCTACCTGCACGGCTACACCTTCGGCGGGCACCCCGTCTCCTGTGCGGTCGCCATGGCGAACCTCGACATCTTCGAACGCGAGGGGCTCAACGACCGCGTGCACACCCTGGCGCCGGCGTTCCGCCAGACCCTCGAGAAGCTGCTCGACCTGCCGATCGTCGGCGATGTCCGCGGCGCGGGGTACTTCTACGGGATCGAGCTGGTCAAGGACAAGACCACCCGCGAATCGTTCGACGGCGAGGAGTCGGAGCGACTCCTGCGGGGCTTCCTGTCGGAGGCGCTCTTCGACGCAGGTCTCTACTGCCGCGCCGACGACCGCGGCGACCCGGTGATCCAGCTCGCCCCACCGCTCACGATCGGCCAGACCGAGTTCGACCAGATCGAGTCGATCCTCCGGTCGGTGCTCACCCAGGCGTGGGACCGGCTGTGACCGCGGCCGCGAACCTGTCCCTGTGGTGGGAGCAGGCCCTGGCCGACGACCCGTCCGCCGCCACCCCCAGCACACCGCTCGACGGTGACACCACGGCCGATGTCACGATCGTCGGCGGTGGGCTGACCGGTCTGTGGACCGCCTACTACCTGCTCGAGGCCGACCCGTCGCTCGAGGTGCTCGTGATCGAGCAGGAGGTCGCCGGGTTCGGCGCGTCCGGCCGCAACGGTGGCTGGTGCTCGGCGCTGTTCCCCGCCTCGGCCGAAGGCCTGGCCCGCAAGCACGGCGAGGACGCGGCCCGCGCCATGCGCGCCGCCATGCGCGACACGGTCGTCGAGGTCGGCGGGGTCGCCGCAGCCGAGCAGATCGAGTGCGACTTCGTCTACGGCGGCACCCTCGCCCTGGCCCGCACCCCGGTCCAGCTCGAACGCATCCGCGCCGAGGTCGCCTCGGACAACGCCTGGGGCGAGGAGACCGTGCTGCTGTCGGCGCAGGAGGCCGACGACCGGGCCCACGCCTCGCATGTGCTGGGCGGCTCCTGGAACCCGAACTGCGCCCGGATCCAGCCACAGCGCCTCGTCCGCGGGCTGGTGCGCGTGCTGCGGGACCGGGGCGTGCGGATCGCCGAGGGCACCCGCGCGCTGCGGATCAGCCCCGGAGCCGTCGTCACCGACCTCGGCACCGTGCGCACCCGGTGGGCCATCCGGGCCACCGAGGCGTGGACCCCGGACCTGCCCGGGTCCCGGCGGGCGGTGGCACCCGTCTACTCCCTCATGGTCGCGACCGAACCGCTGGACGATGCGACCTGGGACGCCATCGGGCTCGCCGGCCAGGAGGTGTTCACCGACGGACGCAACGTCGTCATCTACGGCCAGCGCACGGCGGACGGCCGGATCGCGTTCGGCGGCCGCGGTGCGCCCTACCACCTGCGCTCGCGCATCGACCCGGCGTTCGACCGGGACGAGACCGTGTTCGCCCACCTGCGCACGACGCTCGTCGACCTGTTCCCCGCACTGTCGGACGTCGCCTTCACGCACGCCTGGGGCGGTCCGCTGGCCATCCCGAGAGACTGGCACGCCTCGGTCGGGCTCGACCCGGACACCCGGATCGGCTGGGCCGGCGGGTACGTCGGTGACGGCGTGGCGACCACCAACCTGGCCGGGCGCACGCTCGCCGACCTGGTCACGGAGGCGGACACCCCGCACGTCCACCTGCCGTGGGTCGGCCACCGGTCACGCGACTGGGAGCCCGAACCGTTGCGCTGGGTGGGGATCACGGCCGGGCTCCAGGCCGCAGCCTGGGTCGACCGGGCCGAGGACCGCACCGGGCGTCCGAGCAAGCTCGAACCGGTGCTGGCCAGGCTCACCGGGCACTGATCGGGCCATCCACCGGACGCCCGGGGCACGGCTCCGGGCGTCCTGAACCTGCTCGGAGCGAGCCCCGGCGGGTTCAGACCCGTGCGAGCACCTCCGCGGCCCGGGCGCGGGCCCAGCCGTCGGCTGCCAGCACATCCGCCAGCACCAGGTGCTCGGCGGTCGTGCCGTCGTGCTCTCCGAGCACCCGCTCGACCGTGGAGACGATGTCGAGGAACCCGATCCGCCCGGTCAGGAACGCCTCGACGCAGACCTCGTTCGCCGCGTTGTAGACCGCAGGGTGAGTGGCCGAGGCGTCGACCGCCTGCCGGGCCAGCCGCACAGCACCGAACACCTCCTCGTCGAGCGGTTCGAAGGTCCACGCGGTCGGCGCGGTCCAGTCGCACGACGGCGCCGCCTGCGCCACCCGGTCCGGCCAGCCGAGCCCCAACGCGATCGGAAGCCGCATGTCCGGCGGCGATGCCTGGGCGATGGTGGCACCGTCGTGGAACTCCACCATCGAGTGCACCACCGACTGCGGGTGCACCACCACGGCGATCTGCTCGGTCGGCACATCGAACAGCAGATGGGCCTCGATGAGCTCGAGGCCCTTGTTCATCAGCGAGGCCGAGTTCACCGTGACGACCGGGCCCATCGACCAGGTCGGGTGCGCCAACGCCTGGGCCGGGGTCACCGTCTTGATCTGGTCGGCGGTCCAGCCGCGGAACGGCCCGCCCGACGCCGTCAGGATCAGCCGGCGCACCTCGCCGCGGGTCCCCGCGCGCAGGCACTGGGCGATCGCCGAGTGCTCGGAGTCCACCGGCACGATCTGCCCGATGCGCAGCCGCGCAGCCCTGACCAGCGGTCCGCCGACGACGAGCGACTCCTTGTTCGCAAGCGCCAGCGTCGTCCCCGCCCGCAGCGCCGCCAGGGTCGGCGCCAGACCGACCGAACCGGTGATCCCGTTGAGCACGACGTCGGCCGGCATGGCCGCCAGCTCGGCGGCCGCGTCCTCGCCGGTGACGATCTCGACGGCGGCCGGGTCCCAGCCGTCTGCCGTGCGCACCTGGGCTGCCAGGGCCGCCCGGAGCTCGTCGACGACCGTGGCGTCGAAGACCGCGACCGCGCCGACCCCCAGGGCGGCCGCCTGCTTCGCCAGCAGCCCGACATCGCGCCCACCAGCGGCGAGACCGACCACCTGGAACCGGCCCAGGTTGCGCGCGATCACATCGATCGCCTGGGTCCCGATCGATCCGGTGGACCCGAGCAGGACGATGCGGCGGCGACTCATTCGACGCCGAGCAGGACCTCGACCGCCCGTGCGCAGAACGCGTCGACGCTGTCCTCGTCGTAGGCGTTCCGCCCCCTGCGAGCTCGGAACGTCAGTGCACGGACCTCGGCGGCCGTCAGCGGCACGCCCTTGTCGAAATAGGCGATCAGCCGGTGGCACAGGGCGTCGACATCGGCCGGCTCGTAGCCGTGCCCACGGCCCTTCGGCGGCGCGAACCGGTCGCCGTCCGGCCGGCCGAGCCGGCCGTACAACGTGCGGGCACGTTCACCGAGACGGTCCATCCATGCCTTCTGGCCCAGCTGGGCGACGAAGTCGGCCCGCGCCCGGGCGACGAACGCCGCCTCCAGACGGTCGAGGGCCGCGTCGACCGCGGCCGTCACGTAGCCGCCGCGCACCAGTTCGAAACCCGCGCCCCGGACGTCGTCCGCGGACAGTGCACCGGCAGGCCCGTTCTCGTACATGGAACGGGCGTGCGTGAAGAACTCGTCGACCTCATCGGGGTCGTAGCCGCGCCGCAGCGCACCGACCGTCCGGAACATGCCGTCGTCGCTCACTCGTCCTCCTGTCCTGCGAGCTGACCGCATGCGCCGTCGATCTCGCTCCCCCGGGTGTCCCGGACCGTCGTCGGGATTCCGTGCGCCCGCAAGCGTGCCACGAACTCGGCCTCGACCGAACGCTCGCTCGCCGTCCACCGCGAA
>JAKLPK010000138.1 GCA_022013895.1 Cellulomonas sp.
CACCGAGAAGGTGCGTCGCCGGCCGTTCTCCGTCGTGCTGTTCGACGAGGTGGAGAAGGCCCACGCCGACATCTTCAACTCGCTGCTGCAGATCCTGGAGGACGGTCGACTCACTGACTCCCAGGGCCGCGTCATCGACTTCAAGAACACCGTCATCATCATGACCACCAACCTCGGCACGCGGGACATCGCCAAGGGCATGCAGACCGGCTTCCAGGCCGGCGGTGACCTGTCGACGTCCTACGAGCGGATGAAGGCCAAGGTCAACGACGAGCTCAAGCAGCACTTCCGCCCCGAGTTCCTCAACCGCGTGGACGACATCATCGTGTTCCCGCAGCTGAGCCAGGCCGAGGTGTTCCAGATCGTCGACCTCATGATCGCCAAGCTCGACCTCCGCCTGCGCGACAAGGACATGGGCATCGAGGTCACCGAGGCGGCCAAGAAGCTGCTGTCCGAGAAGGGCTACGACCCGGTCCTGGGCGCCCGGCCGCTGTGCCGTGCGATCCAGCGGGACATCGAGGACGCACTGTCCGAGAAGATCCTGTTCGGCGAGCTCAAGGCGGGTCAGCTCATCATCGTCGACGCCGTCGGCGAAGGGCTGCTCGGTGAGTTCACCTTCACCGGCGTGCCGATCGCCGAACGCAAGAAGGCCCCCGAGCCGGTCGGCGTCGGCGCCACGACGAAGTCCGGGATGGACGTGCCGGCAGCACCGCGGCACGCCAACGGTCGGGGCGACGGCGGCACCGGGTTGCTTCCGGGCTGACCTGGTTGCTTCCTGACCGACTGGACGCCTGGCCGGCTGGCTGCCCGCCAGCCAGCCGCGGCTCCCGGACGAGGGCCCCGCTCCCACGAGCGGGGCCCTCGTCCCGTTCCAGCCCGCCTCGGGTCCCGTCGCACCCGGCCTCCGCCTCCGCCCCGGCCCGCCGAAGCCGGCCTCCCCTCTCCCGCCCCGGCGGAAACTGGTCAGTTGGGGGGCCGACACGCCGGGGCCCTGGCTCCGAACCGACCAGTTGTCGAGGCGGCGGGGGCGGGGTGGGTCGCGGGGTGGGGTGGGTGGGTGGCTGGGCCGGGTGAGGGACGGGGCTCATGCCGCGGGGCGCCAGGTCCGATGGACGGGTGAAGAGCCGGGAGCCAGGATGCGCTCACTGATGGCCGGGAGGCACGATGCCGCAGACCGACGTGACCCAGGGACTCGCTGTCTCAGCGAGGTGGATGAGCTCCCTGTCGACCCTGGTGGCCTCCTTCGGGCCCAGGTCCTGGGAGGACGTGGAGACCACCGTCGACCACGTGCTCACGGGCACACCGCAGGTCCCGCCGCGACTGACCGGGACGCGGGCGATCGAACGGACCCTGTCCGGCTACGAGGCGGCGCACCGCACGGTCCTCGAAGGCCTCGGCGATGTGCCCGCCGGGGTGGCGCTGCGCTGGGCGCGGCTGCGGACGGCCCTGCGGGGACCGATGCCGCGCACGATGATGCCCGTCGCAGGCGGTGTGGTCGAGGTGCTCCTGGAGGATGTGGCGAACGCGTTCGGCGCCTCGGTGCGTCGGGTGCCGGTGGACGTCGTCGTGCTCGAACGCCTGGTGGTGGAGGTCGGGCTGCCGGACACCTCGGTGCTGCTCTCGGCCTTCCAGCCCGGCCCGGACTCGAAGGACGCCATGCCCTCGCGCGCCTGCGACACGTTGGCGGCGATGCGCGGCTACGACGAGTCCCTGGTGCGGCACGCCGCCACCATGCGGCTGCACCTGCTCGGGCTCGACCCCCGTGCGCAGGTCCGTTCCGCGCGGATGCTCGAACGGGCGGCGACGCCGACCCTGCGGGCCTACGCCGAGGTGGTCGCCGCATGGGGTGAGTCCCCGGAATCTGCCGTCCGCGCCGCGGCCCGTCCGCTGGCCCAGCGGCTGGAGGCGTCCCGGCCACAGCCCCCGCGGCTGGATGCCGTCCCGAACCAGCGGCAGCCGATGGCCGACTGGGGCGCCCTGGGGCGCCGGATGGTCGAGACCGGGAACGGCTCCGTCGCGACGAGCTGACCCGCGAAATCCGTCGCCGAATGCTCGGAGCGCTGCGGATTCGTTGTCCACGTCGTGATCTGGCCGTCGATCACGACGGTGACCGCCGCTACGGTGGCGTCACGACGACGGGAGAAGCCGTGCCTGCAGAGATCCTGTTCACCGGTGGCTGGGTGTACGACGGCTCGACCGCCCCGGCCCGACGCACCCAGCTGGCCGTGGCCGACGGCCGCGTGCTCGCGGTCGGCGACGACCTCGACGGTCTGCGCACGCCGGCGACCCGGGTGGTCGACCTGGCCGGTGCGATGGTCGGACCCGGATTCGTCGATGCGCATGTGCACCCCGTCGAGGGCGGTCTGGAGATGACGCGCTGCGACCTGTCCGCGGCCGCCACCAGCCAGGAGTACCTCGCGCTCATCGCGGCCTATGCGCACCAGCACCCCGACGAGCCGTGGATCCTCGGCGGCGGGTGGCAGGTCGCGGCCTTCCCCGGCGGCACGCCGCTGGCGAGCGAGCTCGACGCCGTCGTCGGCGACCGGCCCGCGGTGCTGTCCAACCGCGACCACCACGGGGTCTGGGTGAGCTCGGCCGCGCTGCGCCTCGCCGGTATCGACGCCAGCACGCCCGACCCGCACGACGGCCGGATCGAGCGCGATGCGCACGGTGTCCCGACGGGCACCCTGCACGAGGGCGCCCGGGACCTGGTCGCGCGGCTCGTCCCGCCGGACTCGGCCGCCACCGAACGGGCCGGTCTGCTCCGCGGCCAGCAGCACCTGCTCTCCTACGGCATCACCGGCTGGCAGGACGCCATCGTCGGCGCCCACGCCAACCACACCGACACCGGCCCGGTCTACCTGGCCGCCGCGCAGTCGGGCGACCTGCTGGCGCGCGTGGTTGCCGCGCTGTGGTGGGACCACGACCGCGGGCTGGAGCAGGTTCCCGAGCTGATCGAACGACGCGCGGCGCTCGCCCATCCGCGGTTCCGCGCGTCGAGCGTGAAGATCATGCAGGACGGCATCCCGGAGAACCTGTCGGCCGGGATGCTCACGCCGTACCTGCTGCCCGACGGCACACCGTCCGACCGGACGGGGCTGTCGCTCGTGCCGCCCGAGCTGTTCGGGCCGGTGGCCACCGTGCTCGACCGCGAGGGCTTCTGCGTGCACGTGCACACGATCGGCGACCGCGCGGTCCGCGAGGGCCTGGACGCCATCGCCGCAGCCCGGGCCGCGAACGGTCCCGGCGGTCCCCGGCACACCTTCGCGCACGTCCAGGTGGTGCACCCCGACGATGTGTCGCGGTTCGCGCCGCTGGGCGTCGTGGTCAACATGCAGGCGCTGTGGGCGAGCAACGAGCCGCAGAACCTCGACGTCAACCTGCCGCTGCTCGGTGCGGAGCGCTACGACTGGCAGTACCCGTTCGGCGCGCTGTGGTCGGCCGGGGCATCCTTCGCCGCCGGGTCGGACTGGCCCGTGACGACCCCCGACCCGTGGGCCGCGATCCACGTCGCGGTGAACCGCACGCTGCCGCGCGAGTCCCCGGAGTTCCACCCCGAACCGCTCGTACCCGCCCAGGCGCTCACCCTCGGCCAGGCGCTGCACGCCTACACCGCGGGCTCCGCGGCCCTGCACGGGTTCGAGGCGACCGGGCTGCTCTCACCCGGAGCCGTGGCCGATCTGGCCGTCGTGGACCGCAACCCCTTCGAGGCCGATGTGCAGGAGATCCACGCCGTGCGGACCCTGTCCACCTGGATCGACGGCGGTGAGGTCTTCACCGCCTGACCCATGGCTCGCCCTCGGTCTCCGGCTCCGTGGACCGCGACCCCCGGCTCAGACGGAGATGACCAGGGGGCCGTCGAGGTCGGCGAGTGCGATGAGGTCGGTGTCGGTGGTGACGAGGGCCACCCCGTAGGCGTGGGCGATGGCGGCCGTCCAGAGGTGGTTGGCGTCCAGCCGTCGGCCGAGGGCGGCCAGCTGCACGAGCAAGGACGACCAGCAGCTCGCGACCTGCTCGTTGATCTCCAGCACGGTCATCCCGGCGACGAGGTCGAGGGTCTGCTGGCGGCGGGTCCGGGTGTGCTCGTCCCGGGCGGACAGCACCCGGGCCTCGAGCTCGGCGAGGGTGATCGGCGAGACGTACAGGTACTCCGGGAACCGGTGGGTGAACAGCGGCCAGGCGCCCTCCTCGGCGACCAGCACGCTGGTGTCCAGCAGCCCGTAGCGGACCGCCGCCCCCTGCTGGGACGGGTCACCGGAGGTCGCTCCGGGGTACACGGGGGTCTCGAGCCGCGCGGTGACCGACGTCATGGATGAAATCTACGGCGTCTCGGGGGTGAATGAGGAGAAAACGGACACGTCCACCGTTCGGCTCAACGAATGCCCGTCATACGCCCTCGCGGAAGCCAAGTCGACGCCATGCCTCGTAGGTGGCGACCGCCGCAGCGTTCGACAGGTTCATCGATCTGCGGCCCGGCAGCATCGGGATGCGGACCTGGCCGGCGATGCGCGGGTGCGTCAGGACCTCGTCGGACAGACCGGTCGGTTCGGGGCCGAACACGAGCGCATCACCGTCCGCCCAGCCGATGTCGGTGAACCAGCGTCCGGCGCCGGTGGTGAACGCGAGCATGCGGGCGTCGGGCAGGGCGGCGGCGAGCGCATCGAAGTCGGGGTGCACCTCGACGTGCGCCAGGTCGTGGTAGTCCAGACCGGCCCGGCGCAGCTTCGCCTCGTCGAGGTCGAACCCCAGCGGCTCCACGAGGTGCAGCGTCGCCCCCGTCCCGGCGCACATCCGGATCGCGTTCCCGGTGTTGCCGGCGATCCGGGGCTCGACGAACACCACGTGCAGCACGGGCTGATGCTCCCACCCCGGGCGCTGGGACGCCCGGCGGGTGCCGGCGCGCGCGGTGCTAGCATCGCCGGCACCATCCAGAGCGGCTGAGAGACCTGGCTCGTCGACGCCGCAGCAACCCGCCCCTTCGAGGGGTGTGGGTGCTTCCGCCAGGACCGATGGAGGCGAACCACCATGACCTATGCAGGCGACCTCACCCCGACCCAGGCCCATGAGCTGCTGACGTCCACGGACGCCCTGCTCGTCGACGTCCGCACCCCCGACGAGTGGGAGCACATCGGCGTCCCGGACCTGCCGGGCGTGGCGTTCGTGCCCTGGGTGCTCGTCCCGGGCAGTCCACCGAACCCCGACTTCGTCGCGCAGGTGCAGGCGGCGGGTGCGGCGGGGCGCACCGTGATCGCGCTGTGCCGTTCGGGGCAACGGTCGATCGCGGCCGCGAACGCGCTCACGGCCGCCGGGCTCGGACCGGTCTACAACGTGCTGCAGGGCTTCGAGGGCGATGTCGGCGCCGACGGGCAGCGCGGCCACAGCGGCTGGCGCGCCGACGGGCTGCCCTGGCGTTCGCTGTGAGCGCGCGCGACGACGCCCCGGCCGGTGTGCCGAGCGCAGCCCCGGCCGCCGCGTCAGGCAGCGCGGCCCGTCCGCCCAGGGGCCCGTCGGGCACCCCCGGCCCGGCCGACTGGGACGCCGGACGCCTCGACCGGGACCGGCTGCGTCCGGACACCCTGGCCGTGCGCGGCGGTCTGGTGCGCAGTGAGTTCCAGGAGATGTCCGAGGCGCTGTTCCTCACCCAGGGCTACGTGTACGACGACGCCGCGGCCGCCGAGGCGGGTTTCGGGAACCAGCTCGACCGGTTCCTCTACTCCCGGTACGGGAACCCGACGGTCTCGACCTTCGAGGAGCGCCTGCGCCTGCTCGAGGGCGCCGAGGCCTGCTACGCCACCGCCACCGGGATGTCCGCGGTGTTCACCGCGCTGGCCGCCCTCGTGAGCTCCGGGTCGCGGATCGTCGCGGCCCGGGCGCTGTTCGGCTCCTCGGTCGTGATCTTCGACGAGATCCTCGCCAAGTGGGGCGTGCGCACCGACTATGTCGACGGGCACGTGCTCGCCGACTGGGAGCAGGCGCTCGCGACCCCGGCCGATGTGGTGTTCTTCGAGACCCCGTCCAACCCCATGCAGGACCTCGTCGACATCGCCGCGGTGAGCGCACTGGCGCACGCGGCCGGCGCCACGGTGGTGGTCGACAACGTGTTCGCGACGCCGGTGCTGAGCAAACCGCTGACGCTGGGTGCCGACGTCATCGTGTACTCGGCGACCAAGCACATCGACGGTCAGGGCCGGGTGCTCGGCGGCGCGATCCTCGGGCAGCGGGACTTCATCGACGGACCGGTGCAGCTGATGATCCGGAACACCGGACCATCGATGTCGCCGTTCAACGCGTGGGTGCTGCTCAAGGGACTGGAGACGTTGTCGTTGCGGGTGCGTCACCAGACCGCCGCGGCGCTCGACCTCGCGACCTGGTTGGAGGCCCAGCCGGGGGTCGGCCGCGTCCGGTACCCGTACCTGCCCTCGCATCCGCAGCACGCTCTGGCGCTTGCGCAGCAGACCGGGGGCGGCACGGTGGTCACGTTCGACCTGGCCGTCGCCGACCCGGCCGACTGGCGGGCCGCGAAGACGACGACGTTCGCCTTCCTCGACGCGCTGCGCGTCGTCGACCTGTCGAACAACCTGGGCGACGCCAAGTCGATCGTCACGCACCCGGCCACGACGACCCACCGCAAGCTGGGCCCCGAGGGCCGGGCGCGGGTGGGTATCGCCGAGTCGACCGTTCGGCTGTCGGTGGGGCTGGAAGACGTCGAGGACCTGCGCGAGGATCTCGCCGGAGCGCTCGCACAGGTCTGACGCGAGGGCTCCCCGGGGCTGCCGCGGCGCTGCCCCGGCGGGGGACGGGCAGGCCCGGTGCGGGTGCGCACCGGGCCGCACCGTCACTTCTCGAGATCGGCCTCCCGCGGGCCCTGGTTCGACCGGGCGTCGGTCTTGGAGTTCCACTGCTTGGTGTCCGGGTCGAGGTCCCTCGGCTCGGGTCCCGGGGAGGACGAGGAGTCGGAGCGGTCGTGTCGACCATGCCCCCCGACGTCCGCGGGTTCGGGTCCGGGGCTGGAGGACTCGGCGTCGTTGCGGTTCACGGGAGGCTCGTCGGCCGGCGGGGGACCAGGGCTACGGGTCGTGCTCGGGTGGTCGTTCATCGTTCACCTCGGCATCGATGCGTCGACGACCAGGCGCCGTCGACGTTGCCACGGTAGGCCGACCGGGCCCGGACCGCAGCCGGGCGGCCCGCAGCCGGGCGGCCCGCAGCCGGGCGGCCCGCAGCGGGGCGGCCCGCAGCCGGGCGGACCGCGCCGGGCCCGGTCCGCGGCGGGCGGCCCGTCAGCGGATCGCCGACGCGGCCCGTTCGCCGAGCGGGATCAGCAGCACGTCGTCGACATGGAGGTGCTCGGCGGCCGTGAGCACATCGTCGACCAGGCGTTCGGCCGTGGTGACGACCCAGGTGGCCGACGGCGACCAGGACAGCCCCGACAGCGCGTCCAGGTGGGACAGCTCGATGCGTCTGCGGGCGACGGTCGCTGGGTCGGGGACGACGGCGACCTGCAGCTCCAGGGCGAGCCGGACCTCCGCCCGGTGGCGGCCGGCAGCCGCGAGCTCCTCCTCGACCAGGGCGATCACGCGGGCCAGGGCTCCGTCGGACGGGACCGCGGCGGTGTGCCGCAGCCGGACGATGTGCGCGTGGCGCGCGGCGGCGGCGATCTGGGACTGCGACTCCGGGCGGGCCTCGACCGCGCCCGGGGGTACGTCGAGCTGCCCGATGTGCAGCCGCGGAATCGTGTGCGGGCCGGTGGTCTGCCGGGTCGACTGTCCGAGGCGGAGCAGCGTCGCATCGGGCGTGGGGGCGTGGGCGAGCAGGGTCATGGTCGTGCCTTCCGGGTGGAGGTGGGCACGCGGCGGGCCGGCAGGCCTCAGCTGCGCGCGATTCGCTGCTTCAGCGACACCAGATCCGGGTCCATGACATGTCGGCAGGCTAGGTCGCTCACCGGTCCGGGCGCGAGGGCGGGCGGGCCGGCCGGTCACAGCTCGACACCGGCGCGCGCACGCTCAGGCTCGTGACCAGGCGGGACGCGCCGTCGGACCCGGCCGTCGGTCGTTCACACCCGGACGCAGAGCGGGCGCGGCCGTTCACATCTGCCCGGTTCAGCCGCCGAGCCCGGCGATGAGGTTGACGAGCAGCGCCACGATCACGGTGCCGAACAGGTACGAGAGCAGCGCATGCACGAGGGCGTGCGCCCGCATCCGCGACGAGGCGAGATCGGTGTCCGAGATCGCGAAGCTCATCCCCACCGTGAACGCCACATAGGCGAAGTCGGTGTACCGCGGCGGCGCGCTCTGGTGGAAGTCGATGCCGCCGACCGGCGCCGTGTAGTAGAGCCGCGCGTACCGCAGTGCGCTCGTGGTGTGCAGGGTCGTCCAGGACACGGCCACGGCGGCCAACGTCGCGACGAGGGTCGCCGGCTGGTTGTGCCGGGTGAGGACGACCACCACCCCGGCCAGGCTCGCGAGTGCGGCGACCAGCACCACCAGGTGCGCGCCGAATCGGGTCGGCTCCTCCCGGGTGGCGTGGCTCGCGGTCAGGTCCGGGCCCATCGGCATCGTGACCGCCAACGTCCACACCGAGTACACCGCCCCGGTGGTCGCCCAGGTGCCCAGCAGTGCGCCGACCAGGGTCTGCCACATCGGCGCCAGTCCGACGAGGGCGCCGAGCACGGCGGCGACCAGCAGCCGGACGAGCGGGGGCGGGTCGGTCAACCGGCCGGGGAGGGGCTGCTGCACCCGACCAGTGAACCCCACCGGGGCGGTCAGCTGCGGCGCGGCAGGTCCTTGGCGTAGCAGACCGAGTCCGGGGCGCAGCGGTAGGCGCCGTAGCTGGGCACCCGCTGGTAGCCGGCGGCCTCGTAGAGGGCGATCGCCGCGGGCTGCAGCAGACCGGTCTCCAGCACCACCCGGTCGAACCCCAGCTCACCGGCCCGGGACTCCAGGCCACGCAGCACGTCCCAGGAGTAGCCCTGCCCGCGGGCCGGCGGTGCGACGTACATCCGCTTGAGCTCGGCGGCGCCCGGGCCCACCTCATCGGACAGGTTGCTCGCATCGCGCAGCGCACCGCAGGCCACCGGGCGGCCGTCGAGGCGGCCGACGACCATCGCCACCACATCGGCGCCGGTCATCGTCGCGCCCTGATCCGGGCGGCCGTAGAGGTCGTTCAGCTCGGACTGCTGGGCGTCACGCAGCGTGCGGGCGACCTCGTCGTCCCAGCTGACGTCGGTGAGTTCGAACCGCACTCAGACCAGCGCGTGCAGCACGGAGGTGAAGAAGCGCAGCCCGTCGGTGCCGGTGCGCGGCCCCTTGGCGCCGTCCGGGCCGAAACCGGGTTCGACGGCGTGCTCCGGGTGCGGCATGAGGCCGACGACGTTCCCGGCCTCGTTGCAGATGCCGGCGATGTCGTGGCGGGAGCCGTTGGGGTTGACCTCGCGGTAGCGGAAGACGACGCGGCCCTCGCCCTCGAGGCGCTTGAGCGTGTCGGCATCGGCCACGTACTGGCCGTCCTGGTTCTTCAGCGGCACGGTCACCGTGTCGCCGACGGCGTAGTCGCCGGTCCAGGCCGTGCGGTTGTTCTCCACCGTGAGCGCCTGCTCGCGGCAGATGAAGTGCAGGTGGTCGTTCTTGATCATCGAGCCCGGCAGCAGGTGGGCCTCGGTGAGCACCTGGAAGCCGTTGCAGATGCCGAGCACCGGCAGACCCTTGCCGGCCGCCTCGATGATCGAGGTCATCACGGGCGCGAACCGGGAGATCGCACCGGCGCGCAGGTAGTCGCCGTAGGAGAAGCCGCCCGGCAGGACGACGGCGTCGACGCCGTGCAGATCGGCGTCCGCATGCCACAGGTTCACCGCGGTGGCCCCGGCCAGCCGGACCGCGCGTGCGGCGTCCCGGTCGTCGAGCGTGCCCGGGAAGGTGACGACGCCGACCTTGGTCACGCGACGACCCCGGTGTCCTCCGCGACCCGGACGACGTCCTCGATCACGGGGTTCGACAGCATCGTGGTGGCGGCCTCACGGGCCGCGGCGAGCACGGCCTCGGTGACCGGTCCCTCGACCTCGAGCTCGAACCGCTTGCCCTGCCGGACGCTCGTGAAGCCCTCGATACCCAGACGGGGCAGTGCGCGGGCGACGGCCTTGCCCTGCGGGTCGAGGATCTCCGGCTTCGGCATGACGTCGACGACGACACGTCCCACAGTGCTCTCCCGGGGTGCGGCGGGTGGCTGGCGGGGCTGAGTCTACGGCGCGGGCGGA
>JAKLPK010000002.1 GCA_022013895.1 Cellulomonas sp.
ACCACCAGCAGGTTGACCGCGGTGACGGGACCGAGCGTGACGCGGACCCCGTCGGACAGCGAGTACGGCTGGTTGGTGGTGACCTGGTTGGTGGCCGAGCACGCAGCCAACGACACCAGCGCGAGGCCCGCACCCGTGATTCGCAGCGCGTGGACGGCGGGACGACGGGTCACGGTGGGCTCCAGGGTCAGGTGACGAGGGGGCGGGACCAAGGTCCCGGCCATGGGTTGAGGATAGCGGGGGGCCGATCTGTTGCCCAGCCGTCCCCAGATCCACTCAAAGGGCGCTTGACCTGCGGCGATACCTGCAACGCCGTCGAAATGGCGAGGGACGCGTGTTATCCTGGGTGTCCGCGAGAAGGGGACATCTTCAGATGACTTTCACCGTTGGGGAGACCGTCGTCTACCCGCACCACGGAGCAGCGCTGATCGAGGAGATCGCCACCAGGACCATCCGGGGTGAAGAGAAGGTCATCCTCACGCTGCGGGTCACCCAGGGTGACCTCACGATCCAGGTGCCTGCCGAGAACCTCGACCTGGTCGGGGTCCGCGATGTGGTGGACCAGGAGGGCCTCGGCCGGGTGTTCGAGGTGCTGCGCGCGCCGTACACCGAGGAGCCGACCAACTGGTCACGGCGCTACAAGGCCAACCTCGAGAAGCTCGCGTCGGGTGACGTCATCAAGGTGGCCGAGGTCGTCCGCGACCTGTCCCGCCGTGACGCCGACCGCGGACTGTCCGCAGGTGAGAAGCGCATGCTCGCCAAGGCGCGCCAGATCCTCGTCTCCGAGCTCGCACTGGCCGAGCACACGCAGGAGGACAAGGCCGAGGCGATCCTCGACGAGGTCCTCGCCTCCTGATCCACGGTGAGCGTCGCAGCCATCCTCACGGCCGCAGGCAGCGGCACCCGGCTGGGCAGGGACGAACCGAAGGCGTTCGTCCCGGTTGACGGGTCGCCGCTGCTGCTGCATGCCGCCAAGGCGCTGCTCGACGCCGAGACGGCGGACGGCGAGCGCATCAGCCAGCTCGTCGTCACCGTGCCTGCGGGGCTCGTCGCCCGCGCCAGTGCGCTGCTCACGCAGGCCTGCGGGGCCGAGCTCGATCTGTGGGTGGTCGAGGGGGGCAGCACCCGCCAGGCCTCCGTGGCCGCCGGGCTGGCGGCCGTGCGCCCGGAGGTCGACCTGATCCTGGTGCACGATGCGGCGCGGGCGTTCGCCCCGGCCGAGCTGATCGCCCGGGTCGTGACCGCGCTGCGTGCCGGGCACGACGCCGTCGTGCCCGGGCTGCCGGTGGTCGACACCATCAAGCGGGTCGGGGAGCCGAGCGCGGCCGGTGACCGGCCCGTCATGGGCACGGTGCCCCGGGCCGAGCTGGTCGGAGTGCAGACACCGCAGGGCTTCGACCGGGAGCTCCTGGTCCGCGCACATGCGGCAGGTCACGGACGTGCTGCCGATGAGCTCAGCGCGGCCTCCGACGATGCGGGGCTCGTCGAGGAGCTCGGTGCGGTCGTGTGGGTCGTCCCGGGTGATCGTCGGGCGGCCAAGATCACGACCGCCGACGACCTCCTCGTCGCCCGGGTGCTGGCGGCCGGCGCATGACCGGGCTGCCGCGCACCGGGGTCGGTGTCGACGTGCACGCCTACGACCCCGACCCCGCGCCGGGGGCGTGCCTGCACCTGGCCGGTCTCGCCTGGCCGGGCCAGCGTCCCCTCGCCGGGCACTCCGACGCCGACGTCGCGGCCCACGCCGCCGCTGACGCCCTGCTCTCGGCGGCCGGGATCGGCGACCTCGGCTCGAACTTCGGGACGGCCGACCCCGCCTGGGCTGGTGCCGCCGGCACGGCCCTGCTCGCGGAGGCCGCGCGTCGCGTGGTGGCTGCCGGGTTCGTCGTCGGGAACCTCGCGGTCCAGGTGATCGGCAACGAGCCCCGTCTGGGACCGCGTCGCGGTGAGGCCGAGCGGGCGCTGTCGGCGGCGGCCGGGGCGCCGGTGAGCGTGTCGGCCACGACCACCGACGGTCTGGGGCTCACCGGTCGCGGTGAGGGCGTCGCAGCGATCGCCACCGCGCTGATCGTGCAGGTGGGGGCCGGCCCGGTGGACGACGGCGTGCAGTGACCGCGCTCCCATGATGTGATTCTGCCGCGCCGGTGCCGTCCATCGGCCGAGCTCGCGGAGGACCTGATGACCCGGCTGCCGATCGACCAGCGACGCCGCCAGCTCGTGCGGGCCGCGCTGGTGGTGGCCACCCGTGAGGGGCTGGACCGCACGACCATGCGGGCGATCGCAGCCGAGGCCGATGTCGCGCTCGGTGTGCTGCACTACTGCTTCACCGACAAGGCCGAGATCCTGCGCGCGGTCGCCGAGCACATCCACACCGCCGGGCTGGACGTGGCCCTGGCCGCGGCCGGCCACCAGCCGCCCGACCGGCTGGTCGCCTCGGTGGTCGAGGCGTACGTCGCGATGGTCGTCGTCGCACCTCGTCAGTACCAGCTCGAGCTCGAGCTCGCGATGGCCTCCCTGCGCGATCCGGAGCTCGCCGGGTTGGCTGCCGACCGGCAGACCACCAAGCTCGCGAACGCCAGGTCCGTGCTGGACGCCGTCGCCGACGGCGTCGGGCTGGTGTGGACGGTCCCGGTCGACGTGCTGGCCCGTCGTCTCACGCTCGAGACGGACGGCGCCGTGCTCGCCTGGTTGATCGACCGTGACGACGAGGCGCTCGCGACAGCACTGCACGACACCGCCGGCCGGCTGCGGGCCCTCGGCCGGCCGGCCCCGAGGCCGTGAGCTCAACGCCGGTACCCTGACCGTGTGAACCTGCACCTGTTCGACACCGTCACACGGACGGTCCGACCGTTCGTGCCCCTGGTCGACGGTCAGGTGGGTATCTACCTCTGCGGGGCGACGGTGCAGGCGCCGCCGCACGTCGGGCACGTGCGGTCCGCGATCGCGTTCGACGTGCTCGTCCGCTGGCTGCGACGCAACGGTCAGCAGGTCACCCTCATCCGCAACGTGACCGACATCGACGACAAGATCCTGGCCAAGGCGGCCGACGCCGGGCAGGACTGGTGGGCCTTCGCAGCCGTCAACGAGCGCGCTTTCACGACCGCCTACGACGCGCTCGGTGTGCTGCCCCCGGCCTACGAGCCGCGGGCGACGGCGCATGTGCCCGCGATGGTCGACCTCATGGACCGGCTGGTCGAACGCGGGCACGCCTACGCGGCCGGGCCCGGTGACGTGTACTTCGACGTCCGCTCCTGGCCGTCGTACGGGTCGCTGACCAACCAGCGGATCGACGACATGGAGCCGGCGCCGGACGCGGGTGCCGGCAAACGCGACCCTCGCGACTTCGCACTGTGGAAGTCGGCCAGGGTCACCGAACCGGACACGGCGGCCTGGCCCACACCGTACGGCCGCGGCCGTCCCGGCTGGCACCTCGAGTGCTCGGCGATGGCGCAGCGCTACCCCGGAGACACCTTCGACATCCACGGCGGCGGTCTCGACCTGCGCTTCCCGCACCACGAGAACGAGCAGGCGCAGTCCCAGGCCGCCGGCTACGGGTTCGCCCGCTACTGGCTGCACAACGGCTGGGTGACCCGGTCGGGCACCAAGATGAGCAAGTCGCTCGGCAACGGGCTGCTGGTCTCGGCAGTCCTGACGCGGGTGCCGGCAGCCGTCGTGCGGTATGCGCTCACGGCCGTGCGCTACCGCTCGATGCTGGAGTGGACGGACGAGACGCTCAACGACGCGGCCGGTGCCTGGGAGCGGCTGGCCGGGTTCGCCGAACGGGCCGGGGCGCTCGACGAGCCGATCGACGAGGTCGAGCTGCCGGCGGCGTTCGTGGCCGCGATGGACGACGACCTCGACGTGCCGGCCGCGCTGGCCGTCGTGCACGAGACGCTGCGGGCCGGGAACTCGGCGCTCGCCGCGGGGGACCGTGTGGGCGCTCTGCACACCGCGACCGTGCTGCGTGCCATGCTCGACGTGCTCGGGCTCGACCCGGCACGCTGGGCGGTCGGGACCGACGACCGCACCGCGACCGCGCTGGACGCCCTCGTCGTCGCCGAGCTCGCGGCGCGGGCCCAGGCCCGCGCACAGAAGGACTTCACCACGGCCGACGCGATCCGCGACCGGCTGATCACCGCAGGCATCGCGGTCGAGGACTCGGCCGGTGGCTCCCGGTGGACCTTGGCCGCCGGGAAGGACGCATGATGGCCGGTAACTCGCAGCGACGTGGGGCGACCCGCAAACCAGGGGCGAAGAAGGCCCCGTCCGTGGGCAGCGGTGGCAACAGCCGTCGCGCGCTCAAGGGGCGCGGCCCGACACCCAAGGCCGAGGACCGCGAGTACCACGCGGCGCACAAGCGCAAGGCCGGCACCGCCGAGGGCGCCACGGGCGGCGCACCCCGCGGCGCCGGTGCACCTGCAGGGCGCCCCACCGGGGCCAGCCCCGCGGGGGGACGCTCCGCGGCCGGACGACCCACGGGCGGGCGCCCGTCGACCGGGCGCACAGCGGGCGGACGTGCGCCGGGTGGTCGCGCGCCGGGCCGCGGGTCCACGAAGGTCGCGGCGGCTCGCGGCGGAAGCGTCACCGAGCTGGTGTCGGGACGCAACTCCGTCCTCGAGGCCCTGCGCGCCGGGGTCCCCGTCTCGGCCGTCTACGTGGCGTCCCGGATCGAGTCGGACGACCGCACGCGCGAGATCCTCGCGCTGGCCTCGGCGACCCGCGCACCGCTCATGGAGGTGGGCCGCGGTGAGCTCGACCGGATGACCGAGGGGTCGGTCCACCAGGGTGTGGCGCTCGCCGTGCCGCCCTACACCTACGCCGAGGCCGACGACCTGCTCGACGCCGCGGCCGCCGCGGGCGTCCCGCCGCTGATCGTGGCCCTCGACGGGGTGACCGATCCGCGCAACCTCGGTGCCGTGATCCGATCAGCCGGCGCGTTCGGTGCGCACGGTGTGCTCGTGCCGACCAGGCGTTCGGCCGGGGTCACGGCCGCGGCCTGGAAGGTCTCGGCCGGGGCGATCGCCCGGGTTCCCGTGGCCCGTGCGACGAACCTGGCGCGCACCCTCGCCGAGCTGCGGCGCTCGGGGGTGTTCGTCGTCGGCCTGGCCGGTGACGGTGACACCGTGATCGGCGAGGTGCCGTTCGTCTCGGACCCGCTCGTGCTGGTCGCCGGCTCGGAGGGCAAGGGGCTGTCCCGCCTGGTCCGCGAGCAGTGCGACGCGATCGCCGCCATCCCGATCTCGGGTGGTGTCGAGTCGCTCAACGCCGGCGTCGCGGCCGGGATCGCGCTCTACGAGGTGGCCCGCCAGCGCGGCTGAGGTCGCGCCGGCCCCATCGGCAGGTGGGGCCGGATCAGCCCAGCACGATGTCGTCGTCGGGGTGGATCGCGGGGAACACCCCGGTGTCCTCCCGCAGGTCACCGGGCTGCACCCCCAGAACGGCCTGCTCGTCGGGCCGGCCCGGCAGGATGTGCCGCACGTAGTCCGCGGTGATCTCCTCCATCGGGACGTCGCGGTGCAGGTTCTGCGACATGAACCAGCGGTGCTCGAGCAGCTCGTGGTAGATCTGCGCGGGTTCGAGCTTGCCGCGCAGGTCGCGCGGGACGCCCCTGACCGCCGGCTCGAAGATCTCCGTCACCCAGTCGTGCGCGACGAAGGACTCGTCCTCGCGCTGGCGGTCGGTCGCGGCGCGGTACTCGTCGAGGTCGTTGAGCAGGCGGCGGGCCTGGTTCTCCTGCACGTCCAGGCCGGTGAGCCGCATCAGCCGACGGGAGTGGTGCCCGGCGTCGACGACCTTGGGCTGGATGCGCACCGTCGTGCCGTCCAGGTCGGTCGTGATCGCCAGCTCGTCGACGTCGAAGCCGAGGTCGTTCAGCCGGTCGACCCGCGCCTGCACCCGCCAGCGCTCCTTGAACGAGAACGACTCGACCTCGGTGAGGGCCCGCCACAGCTCGCCGTAGCGTTCGACGAGGGCGTCGCCGATCGCGATGGCGTCCTCGCTCTCGTCGAGGAACTCACCGGCCTGCAGGTCCATGAGCTCACCGATGATGTTGACCCGCGCGACCTCGAGGTCGTAGCTGCGCTGGCCCTCGGTGAGCTTGTCGTGCAGGTCACCGGTCTCGGCGTCCACGAGGTACGCGGCGAACGCCCCGGCGTCGCGCCGGAACAGGGTGTTCGAGAGCGACACGTCGCCCCAGTAGAAGCCGACCAGGTGCAGCCGGACCAGCAGCACGGTGAGGGCGTCGATGAGGCGGGTCGCGGTGTCGGGCCGCAGGGTCTGGCTGAACAGTGCGCGGTAGGGCAGCGAGTACGGCAGGTGCTCGGTGATGAGCACGGCCTCGAGCGGTTCACCGTCCGGTGCGCGGCGACCCGTGATCACCCCCAGCGGGGTCACGGACGGCACGTCGATGCGGTCGAGCTGGCGCAGCAGCTCGTACTCCCGGTAGGCGACCGTCTCACCGATCTCCTTGATCGCGATGACCCGTCCGGACAACCGGACGAAGCGCACGATGTGCCGGGAGATGCCGCGGGGCAGTGCGGCGAGCAGCTCGGCGGGCCAGTCCTCCAGCGGGATGTGCCACGGCAGGTCGAGCAGGGCGGGGTCGGGCGAAGCCGCGGTGATCTGCAGGCTCTGGGGTGCGGCGTTCACACCACCAGTGTCTCAAACCGTCAGGGGGTTGCCGTCGCGGAGGGTTCGGCGGTCGCCGTGCTGGAGTCGGTGCTCGAGTCGGTGGCCGTGAGCGTGGTGTAGACCTCGGAGACGAAGGCGTAGAACTCCTCGAGATCGTCGACCGAACCGGTGTACTGCTCACCCGCGACCACGACGGTCGGTGTCTCACGCAGGGAGCCGACGGCGTCGAACGGCGTGGTCAGCACGGCGCGCTGGGAGGCTTCCTGCACCCAGTCGACGTACGAGTTCGAGGTGATGCACGACGAGACGTCGGTGCCGGTCGCACCGGCGTCCTGCGCGGTCGTGACGAGCTCGTCGTCGGTGAGGCCGGCCGAGCCGAACTCGGTCTGTGCGGTGAACAGCGCTTCGTTCATCGCCTCGGCGTACGTGGGGGCGTAGGAGGCGACGCAGGCGAACGCGTTCGCGGCCCGCTGCGAGTAGTCGACCGCCGTCACGAGCGGGTTCGGGGTGACGGTGGGGGTGGCGGAGGCGGTGGCGCTCGCTTCCGCGCTGGGTTCGGCGCTGGGGGCGGCCGTCGGCGTCGCCGTGTAGTCCGCACGGCTTGCGGACAGGGCCACCGGGTGGATCTCAAGGGTCGCGTACCCGCTGGTCGCGGCCTCGATGAGCAGGCTTCCCGAGGTCTGCCAGAACGCCGCCGAGCGCGGGTCGCCGTAGTCGACGTAGACGACGAAGTCGAGGACCCCGGACGACCGGGAGTCCGTCGCGCTCGGGGTGGGCGTGCCGCCCGCCGCGATGGGTTCGGTGGTCGTCGGGGTGAGGGTGCTCCCGTCGCCGGTGAGCAGCAGGCCGTCGCTCGCCATGTTCGTCGGCCCGACCTGACCGGCGAGGATGCGGGCGCGGATGGCCAGCCCGGAGCCACCGACGATCGCCACCACGACGATGACCGCACCGGTCCACAGCGCGACCTTGCGCAGCTTCGCGTTGCGGCGGCGACGACGCCGCTCGATCTCCGCGAGGGTCCGGTTCTCGGCGCGACGTTCCTTGGCTGCCGCCTTCTGCCGGGCGGACCGCTGGTGACTCATGGGCGGGAGTATGCCGCGCCGGGCTGAGGGCCGGTGACAGGTTCACGTGGTGAGCCGTACCGAGCCGCGCCGGGCCGGCACAGGGACCGGACATGCGGGACGGGGCGGGACCCGAAGGTCCCGCCCCGTCCTGTCGTGCGGAGGTCAGCCGATGCGCTCGCCGCTCACCGCGTGGAACAGGTGCTGCTCGCCCGGGCGGATGCGGACGTGGATCGTCTCACCCTTGGCCGGGACCTGACGCGGGTCGACGCGCACGATCACCTGGGCGTCGCCGGCGCCGGAGCGGACCGTCGAGGCGACCTTCTCGTCCGTGAGCGAGCCGTACACGAACGCGTCGGAGCCGAGCTCCTCGACGATGTTGACGCTCACCGGGATGCCGTCGGCCGAACCGGCGGGCACCACGTCGAGCGACTCGGGGCGGAACCCGACCGTGATCTGGCCAGCGTCCTCGGGCGACAGCGCGCTGATCGCGGCGGTGGGGATCGGCAGCACGGCCGTCCCGACCGTGGCGGCCCCGCCCTGGACCGGGAAGGTGCCGATGTTCATCGCGGGGGAGCCGATGAAGCCGGCGACGAAGACGTTCGACGGGGTGTCGTACATCTCACGCGGGGTGCCGACCTGCTGCAGCAGCCCGTCCTTGAGGACCGCGATGCGGTCACCCATGGTGAGGGCCTCGGTCTGGTCGTGGGTGACGTAGACCGTGGTGACGCCGAGACGGCGCTGCAGGGAGGCGATCTGGGTACGGGTCTGCACGCGCAGCTTGGCGTCCAGGTTCGACAGCGGCTCGTCCATGAGGAACACGCGCGGCTGGCGGACGATCGCACGGCCCATCGCGACGCGCTGACGCTGACCACCCGAGAGGGCCTTCGGCTTGCGGTCGAGGTACTCGGACAGGTCGAGGATCTTGGCGGCCTCCTCGACGCGGGTGCGGATCTCCGCCTTCGGGGTGCCGGCGATCTTGAGCGCGAAGCCCATGTTGTCCGCGACCGTCATGTGCGGGTACAGCGCGTAGTTCTGGAACACCATCGCGATGTCGCGGTCCTTGGGCTGCACATCGGTGACGTCGCGGTCACCGATGAGGATGCGGCCGGCGTTCACGTCCTCCAGGCCGGCGAGCATGCGCAGCGAGGTCGACTTGCCGCAGCCGGACGGGCCGACGAGGACGAGGAACTCGCCGTCCTCGATGTGCAGGTTGAGCTGGTCGACGGCCGGGCGCTCCGTACCCGGGTAGACCCGGGTGGCGTGGTCGTAGGTGACAGTAGCCATGAAAGAAGATCCCTCCACCGGCAGGTACGTGCCGGACGATCCGTAGTGAAGGCGGTACGCGATCCGGGTGGTTCGCGTGCATGTCGTCGCTGACAGCGTCACCGATGACAGTCCGGGTCCCGAGAACGGGACTACGGACCCCGCGAGTATGGCACGACTGACGCCAGGGTCACCATCGGGCAAAGGACCCAGCCGGTCCGGTCGCGAGGGTCGGTCAGTCCCGGACCGGGGTCCCGTCGGCGGCCTCGAGCGCCTCGGCCAGCAGGCCCAGTGCCGCGACGAGCGCCTGCGGATCGGCCACGCGGTAGCCGGCCACGGTCCCGCCGGGGCCGACCTTGATGCCGATGTCACCCGCCCCCAACGTGGCCAGGGCGTTCTCGTCGGTGAGATCGTCACCGGCGTACAGCGCGGCGCGGACGCCGAGCTCGGAGCGCAGCGCCACGAGGGCCCTGCCCTTGTCCGCATCGAGCACCGACAGCTCGACGACGTTCTTGCCCTCGAGCACGTGGACACCCAACCGGCGGCCGACGTCGCGGGCCTGAGCCAGCGCCGCCTCGGCGACATCGCGTTGGGCGAGCCGGGTGTGCACCACCGCGGCAGCCGCCTTGGCCTCCACCCAGACGCCGTTGCGTCCACGGGAGACCCCCGAGAGCTGCGCGCTGGCCTGCGCCAGGAGATCGGCCTGCTCGGAGGTGAGCGGTGCGACCGCCCGGTCCAGGCCGAACGGCAGGACCCGGGCGCGTTCGGCACCGTGGCTGCCCACCAGGACCGTGCCGACCGGCACCTCGGCGAGCTGGGCGAGCGTCGTCAGATCACGTCCCGAGACCAGGGCCAGCCGGACACCGGCGTCCGCGAGACGGGCGAGGGCCACGACCCCCTCGGGCAGCACCCGCGAGGCGGCGGGGTCGTCCTGCAGCGGGGCGAGCACCCCGTCGAAGTCGAGCGCGACGAGGAACGGGTGACGGGAGGCGTCAACGGCCAGCTCGCGCAACGCAGTGTGCAGCGGCGGCTCAGTCATCGGCACTCCTGACGAGGGCGTCGAGGAACTGGCCGGACCACGCGTGCACATCGTGCTGGAGCACCCGGCGGCGCAGCTTCCGCATCCGCTTGCGCATGTGCTTGGGGTCCATCCGGACCGCGGTGGCGATCGCGTCCTTCAGCCCGTCGATGTCGTGCGGGTTGACCAGGACGGCCGAGCTCAGCTCATCGGCCGCGCCGGTGAACTCCGAGAGCACGAGCACGCCGCTCTCATCGGAGCGGGCGGCCACGTACTCCTTCGCGACCAGGTTCATCCCGTCCCGCAGCGCCGTGACCAGCATGACGTCGGCCGCCAGGTAGAGCGCCGCCATCTCGGCCGCGTCGAACGACTGGTGCAGGTACTGCACGGGGGAGTGGCCGACCGTCCCGTAGTCGCCGTTGAGCCGGCCGACGACCTGCTCGACCTCGTCGCGCAGCTGGGCGTAGGCGCCGACGTTCTCCCGGCTCGGGGTCGCGACCTGGACGAGCGTGGTGCCGTCCGGCGGCAGCCGACCTTCCTCGAGCATCTCGCCGTACGCCTGCAACCGGTGCCGGATGCCCTTGGTGTAGTCGAGCCGGTCGACGCCCAGCAGCACGACGTCCGGGTTGCCGAGCTCGGCGCGCACCTGCCGGGCCCGCTCCTGGACGCACGGGGTCCGGGCGAGCGCGTCGAACCGGGCCGAGTCGATCGAGATGGGGAACGTCCCGACGCGGACCCGGCGAGGCTCGGCGTCGGACGGGACGTCCAGGACGACCGGGCCACGGGTGACCGCCCCGGTGTACCGGCGGACGGCCTGCAGGAAGTTCGAGGCGCCGCCGGCCCGCTGGAACCCGATGAGGTCGGCGCCCAGCAGCCCCTCGATCACCTGACGGCGCCACGGGAGCTGGGCGAACAGCTCGGTCGCCGGGAAGGGGATGTGCAGGAAGAACCCGATGCGCAGATCGGGACGCAGGGCGCGCAGCATCGCCGGCACCAGCTGGAGCTGGTAGTCGTGCACCCAGACGATGCCGCCCGGGGCGGCGACCGTGGCGGCCGCGTCCGCGAACCGCTGGTTGACCCGCCGGTAGGCGTCCCACCAGGTGCGGTGGTAGCTCGGCTGCACGATGACATCGTGGTACAGCGGCCAGAGGGTGTCGTTGGAGAAGCCCTCGTAGTAGTGCTCGACGTCCTGCGCCGACAGCTCGACCGGCACCAGATGGGTGCCGTCCACCTCGAACTCCTCGAGCGCCAGGTCGGGGGTCCCGGACCAGCCGACCCAGGCCCCGTCGTGCTGCGAGGTCAGCGGCGTCAGCGCCGTGACCAGCCCGCCGGGGGACCGGTCCCAGGTGAGGGTGCCGTCGGGTCCGACGCTGGCGTCGACCGGGAGGCGGTTCGCGACGACGACGAGGTCGTGACCGGTCTCCGAGGGTTCGACGGGCACGTGGCACCTTCCTGCTGGTTGTCGTCGACCCTATCCGGCCGCACCCCGATGCGCGGGGCGTGGCAGCGCGCGCGGGACGCGTGGCCTGGATACGGTGCGCCCCATGGAGCGGATCGGGCTCGCGCCCGGGACACCGATCGGGGGCTACACCATCGTCGCCCCGCTCGGTCAGGGCGGGATGGGGGCGGTGTACCGGGCCGTCGACGACGGCGGTGGTGCCGTCGCGCTCAAGCTGCTGCACCCGGACGTGGGCGCCGACCCGGTGGCCCGGGCCCGGCTCACCCGGGAGGCGGCCGCGCTGCAGCGGCTCCGGCACCCCGCGGTGGCGCGGGTGCTCGACGTCGAGGCCGACTCCACCGAGGCGTTCCTGGTGACCGAGCTCGTGCCCGGCCGCTCGCTCGACGTGCAGGTGCGCACCGACGGGCCGCTCGGTCCCCAGGCGCTCGTCGACCTGGCCGTCGGGCTGCACGCGGCCCTGGCGGCCGTGCACGAGGCCGGGGTGCTGCACCGTGACCTGAAACCGTCGAACGTGATGATGACGACGAACGGGCCGGTGCTCATCGACTTCGGGCTGGCCCAGTCGGCGGGCGACACCCAGCTCACGTCGACGGGTCTGCTCGTCGGTACCCCCGGGTACCTGGCGCCCGAGCTGCTGGACGGCCAGGAGCCCGGACCGACCGGTGACCTGTGGGGCTGGGCGGCCGTGCTGGCCTATGCGGCGACCGGGCACCCGCCGTTCGGCTCGGGTCCGGTGGGCACGGTGCTGGCCCGGTCCCGTGCCGGCGAACCCGATCTGTCGGGGCTGCCGCCGCGCACCGAGGCCGCGTTGCGGGCCGCCCTGCGTCCCGACCCGGTCGCCCGCCTGCAGCCCGCCGAGCTGATCGACGCCCTCCGTGCGACGGCGCAGGGCGAGCCGGACCCCGCCGACGAGATGACCCATGTGGTGGTCGACCGGGATGCCGCGACGACGACGCTGGCCGGTGCTGCCGGTGCTGCCGGTGCTGCCGCGAACGACGGCCGGACACGCGTGTTCGTGCCACCCCCACCCGGTGCCGAACCGACCGAGGTCGTCGGACCGCCCGCGCCGCCGGTGCCGACGGTGGGTGCGCCCGAACTCCTCGACGATCGTCCGGATCTCATCCCCGGGTCCGCCGGTCCCGACGAGCCGGGGCTTCCTCCGGTGCCGTCCGGATCGCCGTCGCTCGACCTGGACGGGCCGCCGGGCTACCAGCGGCCCCCGGCGACCCGTCGTTGGGGGTCGGTCCTGGCGTTGGGCGTGCTCGTGGCCGCCGCCGGGACGCAGTACCCGACGATCACCCTCGCGGTGGCCCTCGTGGGGCTCGTCCTGATGCGTGCCGTCGGGTCCGGCGTCGAGGCGTTCCACGGACGCCGGGAACGACTGGGGGTGCGCGGCTCCGACCGGGTCCTCGCGGTGGTCGGCGCACCGTGGCACCTGCTGCTCGCCCTGCTGGGCCTGCTGCCGGGGGTCGTCATCGGTTCCGCCGTCGTGGTCATCGCGCTCGGGTTCACCTGGTGGCTGGTCGGCAGCGGGCAGTGGGCGCTCACGGACGCCCCGGCGGGTGCGGTGCCGACGGGCGTCGGCGTGGCCGTGGTGATGGGCGCGGTGGTGCTGCTCGGCGTGCTGCTCATCTGGTTCGGACCGCTCGGACGTCTCACCCGGATCGGTGCGCGGCGCACGCTCGCCGTGATCGCGCCCGGGCCGCTCGGCGCCCTCGTCGTGGTGGTGGTGGCGCTCGCGGCCTCGGCGGTGCTGGTGGCCCGGATGCTCGCCGGGGAGCCGATCGTCTGGTGGCCGCTGGAGGCACCACACCTGCCGCTGCCGTGAGTGGTGCCGCTCCGGTCCTGGACGTCCCGTGCACCCTGGAGCACGCACGGGAGGCGCCGCTACGCTGAGCGCCATGTCCGGGGTTCGCGCGCGCATCACGGTGGCCGGCGTCCTCGCGGCGCTGGCCGTCCTCGTGGTCGCCCAGAGCCGGGTCGCGCTGCACAGCTGCGTCGACGCCGGAGCCTTCGCGCCGTTCGGTCTGCAGCTCGCGCTGCTCCGGGACGCCGCCCAGTGCCCCGCCGGGACCTACGGGCTCGGCTCGACATCGACCGGTGCCGTGCTGGTGCTGAGCATCGGACTGCCCGCCCTCGTCGCGCACCTGGTCCTCGCAGCCTGCGGGTTCGGGATCCGGCAGGCGGCGCGTGGGTGCCTGAAGGCTGTGGCGACCGCCGGCCGTCGGGCGTTCGTCTTCACGGTCGCCCGGGTGCACGTCGCCGTCGTCCGCCCGGCGCCCGTGCCGGTCGCTCCGTCGCCGCGTGGCGCCACCGAGCACGTCGCGATGCACACCTGGTCGCACCGGGGTCCGCCGCTGGCCGCCTGAGCCAGCCCGCAGACCCCCACGACCCAGGAGACATCATGCCCACGAACGAACCCAGACCCAGCAAGAACCAGCGCCGCGAGGAGGCCCGTGCGCGGGCCCAGCAGCTGCGCAAGGAGCAGGAGAGCAAGGCCCGCCGCAACCGCTTCCTCGGCATCGGTGCCCTCGGTGCCGCCGTGATCGCGCTCGGGGTCGCCGTCGTGCTCGTCGTCAACCAGTCGAGCACCGCCGCGTCGAACGCCACGGACTACGCCACGGCCGCCTACCCGGCGGCGAGCGGGACCCCGGAGCTGGCGGATGTCACGGCACCGGCGACGGCGAACTCGACGGGTGGCATCCCGGTGAGCGCGGAGGGTGTCGGGGTGGCCGCGGACAGCGGCGTCGTCGTCGACCTGTACTTCGACTTCATGTGCCCCTGGTGCGGAGTCTTCGACCGCACCAACGCCGAGGACATCGCCACCCTGCTCGAGGAGCCCGGGGTGACGGTGGTGTACCACCCGATCTCGATCATGGACCAGTACTCGTCGGGCACGTACTACTCGACCCGGGTGTCGAACGCGGCGGCCGTGATCGCCGATGAGGCCCCGGAGTACTTCCCGGCGTTCGTCACCGCGATGTTCGAGGAGTCGACCCAGCCCGAGGAGAACAGCGAGGGGCTCACCGACGCCAAGATCGGCGAGATCGCGGCGGGCGTGGGCGTGCCGAGCGATGTGATCGCGAACTTCACGGTGACGACCAGCGTCGACGGCACGACGTCACGCACGTTCGCCCCCTGGATCGTGGCGGCCACGGCGCTCACCCCGATCGGTGACAGCGGGTACGTGAGCACCCCGACGATCATGATCGACGGCACGCGCTGGGAAGGGGACTTCACCACGGCCGGTACGTTCAAGGCCGCGGTCGAGGCCGCCAACCAGGGCTGAACGCGCACCTCGGCCCGGGTCGCAGCTCCACGGCGACCCGGGCCGACGTGTGTGCGGGGCTCTCCTACGGCGATCCGGGCGGCCGCAGCGGGCGTACGTCACAGCACAGATCGCTCACAGCCAGCCGCGGGCAGCCGACCAGTGGGATGCGGGGGCGCACCTTCTCTGAGGAGTGAGATGTCCGCCACCGAACCGCACCGCACGGCCGCGCGCGCGAACAGCCTGGTCCCCGTCGTCGGAGCGGTAGGTCCGTTCGCCGTCGCAGCTCTGTCCGGTGCGGGTCCGGCCGGCTGGGGGATCGCCGCACTGACCGCCGTCGGCGTCCTCGTGCCCTGGGTGCTCTCGCGCCGGACGGTGGCGCGCACGGTGGACCAGCTGCACGTCATGGCCGCAGGTGCGGTCGCCGGAGACCTCGCGATCGCGACGGACACCGGTGCGTCCGGCGACCCGTTCGGGGCGCTCGGCGCGGTCGGGGCCGGCTACGAACGTCTCGGGGCCTCGCTCGGCACGATCGCACCCGAGGCCAAGCTGCTCACCATCGCCGGTGAGGAGCTCGGCATCCTGGGGGACACGATCGCGGACGGCGCCCGGGGCACCGGCCAGCAGGCCAGCAGCATCGAGGCGTCCGCCCAGCAGGTCTCGCAGAACATGGAGCTCGTCGCCTCCGCGAGCGAGGAGCTGCGCGCCTCGATCACCGAGATCGCCAGCACCACGGCCGGCGCCTCGCAGGTCGCCCACCAGGCCGTGGAGGCCGTGGGCACCGCGAGCCGCACCATCACGACGCTGGGGGAGTCCTCGGCCCGGATCGGCGACATCATCGCCACCATCACCTCGATCGCCGGCCAGACCAACCTGCTCGCGCTCAACGCCACGATCGAGGCGGTGCGCGCCGGCGATGCGGGGCGCGGATTCGCGGTCGTCGCATCCGAGGTGAAGTCGTTGGCCCAGGACACCTCCAAGGCCACCGAGGAGATCTCCGGGATGCTCGGGGCGATCCAGCTCGACGCGGCACAGGCGGTCACGGCGATCGAGCAGGTGACCGCGGTCATCGACCAGATCTCCCAGTCCCAGCTCACGATCTCGTCCGCCGTGGAGGAGCAGAGCCTCACCACCCAGCAGGTCAGCCAGACCGCCCAGGGCGTGGCGTCCGAGGTGAGCAGCATCGCGACGGCGATCACCACCGTCGTCGACCTCGCGAAGTCCAACACGCTGGCCGCCGAGCGCAGCCGGGTCGCAGTCAACGAGATCACCCGGATGGGCACGACGATGACCCGGGAGACCGCAGGGGTGCGCCTGTCGAACCAGGCCGCCGACGGCTACTTCGAGATCACCTGGGACCGCGCTCTCAACCAGCTGTCCGACGTCTGCGTCGGCATGTGGAGCGACGAGACGTGCGACGCCTACGCCCGCACCCTCTCGGCCGCCTACAAGGAGAACCGACCGGGCTGGACGTTCCTGGTCGACTTCAGCGCCCACCCCGCCCAGGCCGAACGCGTGCAGCGCACGCACGAGGCGATGATGGCCGCCGCGGTGAAGAGCGGTCTGGTGTGGTGCGGGTTCATCGCCTCGAACCCGCTGGTGGCCCTCCAGATGACCCGGTTGTCGACCAAGACCAACTTCCCGGTCACCTACAGCGCCACCCGTGAGGAGGCGCTCGCGGCCATCGCCGAGCACAGCCGCCGGGGCTGACGGGCGCCCCGGTACGCTGAGGGCCTTCGCCTCCTTAGCTCAGCCCGGCCAGAGCAGCTGTCTTGTAAACAGCAGGTCGTCGGTTCGAATCCGACAGGGGGCTCCACATCGGCGCCCTGGTATCGCCCGCTCGGGCGGGTCCGCCGGATCGCGGCTACCGTCGCCCGATGGCGACCCCAGGACGGCTGGCCGCGCGGATCCGGTCGACGTTGCACCCCGAGGGGTTCCACGGCGACCGTGCCCGCAGCGGCTTCTTCGAGGGCTGGTACGTCAAGCTGGTGAGTGCCGACCGGCGGCACCGGCTCGCCGTGATCCCCGGCGTCTTCCTCGGGCTGGACGGCGACGACGAGGCGTTCGTCCAGGTGCTCGACGGGCCGACCGGGCGGTCGTGGTACCAGCGCTACGACCGGTCGCAGTTCTCGGCCGCGACCGGTCGGTTCGATGTGCGCGTCGGCCCCAACCACTTCACGTCCGACGGTGCTGTGCTCGACGTGCCGGAGGCGCAGCTGCGCGGGCAGGTGCGATTCGCCGGCGCCCTGGAGCCCTGGCCGGTGAGTGTGCGCTCCCCAGGGGTCATGGGCTGGTACGCCTGGATGCCGTTCATGGAGTGCTACCACGGGGTCGTCTCGTTCGACCACGGGCTGGCCGGTTCGCTGTCCCTGGCCGGTGAACCGATGGACCTGGACGGTGGGCGCGGCTACCTGGAGAAGGACTGGGGCCGGGCGTTCCCCTCGGCCTACGTGTGGATGGCGACCAACCACTTCGAGCAGCCGGGGACCTCGCTGTCGGCGTCGGTCGCGATGATCCCGTGGCTGCGCGGGGAGTTCCGCGGGTTCATCGTCGGGTTGCGGCACGACGGCCGGCTGCACGAGTTCACCACCTACGGCGGCTCACGGACCACGGCGCTGAGCATCGACGAGGGCCACATCCGATGGGACCTGCGCTCCCGGAGCAGATGGATTCTGGAGCTGGTGGCCGAACGGCGGCAGGGCGGGCTGCTGCACGCACCTGTGCGCACGGCCATGCACCGTCGGGTGCACGAGACGCTCGACGCATCGGTGCAGGTGCGGCTGCGGAACCCGGCTGGCCGGACGGTGCTGGACGGCCTCGGCCACGCCGCCGGGCTCGAGGTGCACGGAGACCTGGACCGGCTGCTCACCGCGCGCTGAACCCTGGCATCCGAGGCCGGCCAGTTGCTTTGAGGGCCGTATGAGCGCACTCTGAGGTCTGGCGACGTGGACGCAACGTAGGCGTCGCCCGCTCTGGATCAGACCCGGACCCGCACTGGAATGCAGCGATCCGACTACTCGGTCCTCCAGATGTTCGGCCCGTGCCCTCCTGCAGGAGAGGCCTGGCTCCCCCGTCTTCGGGGGCGAAGCCCTGCGAGTCGAAACGTACGCAACACCTGCCGCCGACAGCGGCACCTTCGGTTGGAGAAACCGTGATGCGCTCGATGACGTCCGCACGAATCACACGAACCGCCCGCACCTCCCGGCCCCGCATGCGATGGGGCGTCGCGGGAGTGGCTGCGACCACCGCGGGCCTGATGATCATGGCGGCCGGCCCCGCCCAGGCGGCCACCCCGGTGGGCCTGGGCACGGCCACGAGCTTCGCCGTGCTCGCCGGCGCCGGTGTGACGAACACCGGTCCGACCACCCTGAACGGTGACCTCGGGACGTTCCCGACGACGTCGATCAGCGGTGCGGGTTCGCTCACCGTGACCGGGACGGTGCACGGCGGGGATGCCGTGACCCAGGACGCGAAGACCGATCTGGTCACCGCGTACGGCGTCGCCGCGGGTCAGGCCTCGAACCAGACCGTGTCGGCCGATCTGGCCGGGACGACGCTGGTCTCCGGGGTGTACACCTCGGCGTCCTCGATGGGGCTGTCGGGGGCATTGACGCTGGACGCCGCCGGCGACCCGGATGCGGTCTTCGTGTTCCAGGTCGGTTCGGCGCTCACCGTCGCGGCGGGCAGCCAGGTGCTGCTCACCAACGGCGCCCAGGCCTGCAACGTGATCTGGCAGGTGGGCAGTTCGGCGACGATCGGCACGGGGGCGGCGTTCCGTGGCACGGTGATCGCCCTCACCGACATCACGATGGTGACCGGTGCGACGGTCGAGGGACGTTTGCTCGCCCGCAACGGTGCCGTGACGCTCGACACCAACGTCGTCACCCGCCCGTCCTGCACCTCGCCGACCGGTGGGGCCGGGACGACCACGGCCCAGGACGCCGCAGCCCAGGTGGCGGCCGATGAGGCCGCTTCCGTAGCCGCCGCGCAGCTGGCCGCCGAACAGGCTGCTGCCGGGCAGACGCCGGCCCCCTCGCAGGTGACGGTAACCCCGCTCGGCGGGGTGTCGACCGGCGACGGGTCAGCGTGGGGCGAGGGCCCGCAGCGCAGTACGTACGCCGCACCGCTCACGAGCGCGCTGCCGACGACCGGGCTGCCGGTCGATGGCCTGGCGCTCGGCAGCGTGTGGGTGACCGCGGCAGGCTGACGGTCGTGCCGCGTCATCTGGGGCGCCGCGCGTTCGGGGTGGTGACCGTCCTCGGTCTCGTGCTGGGGTACGGCGCACTGCTTCGACCACCAGCCACCCCGGCTGCGCCGGCGGAGATCGCGCAGGTCCCCGCTGTCGCGGTGCCCGCGCCGAGCGCCGTCTGGCCCGCCCCGGTCCCGGATCTGCCGGCGGTGCTGCCCGCTTCGGTGCCGGTGCGGGTGCAGATCCCGGCGATCAGCGTCGACTCGGTGCTGATGGACCTCGGTCTGCTGCCCGACGGCACGCTCGAGGTGCCGTCGACGGCCTTCCCGGCCGGCTGGTACACGGGTGCGCCGACGCCGGGTGAACGAGGTCCGGCCGTCATCGCCGGACATGTCGACCTCGATCGCGTGCCCGGTGTGTTCCACGACCTGGCGGCGCTCCAGCCCGGGGACCTCGTCGTGGTGGACCGGCAGGACGGGGGCCAGGCGACCTTCGTCGTCGATGCGGTGGGCTCGTACCCGAAGGACATGTTCCCCACGGCCGCCGTCTACGGTGACACCGCGGGGCCGCAGCTGCGGCTCATCACCTGCGGGGGTGAGTTCGACAGCAGTGTGGGGCACTACGAGGACAACGTGGTCGTCTTCGCCTCGCTCGTCCTCGGGGGGTCGGAGGGCTGACGGCGGGTCACCGGTCGGCCCCCGGCGCCCGTCCGGCGACGGCCGCACCCGCCCGCGGCCCACGCCCACGCACCGCGATGACCAGGGCGGTGACGATCACGAGCGCGACACCGAGCGCCCCGGCCGCGACGATGACCTGGCGGGCCGGTGCGATCACGTCGGGGGTCCCCAGCAGGTTGCCCAGTGCGGCGGCCGCGGAGAACATCGCCCCCGCCACCGACCACACCTGCGCCTGCTGCCCGCGTGGCACCTGGGCATAGACCAGGGTGCGGATGCCGACGTTGTGGACGGCGTTGCCGACCCCGCCGACGACGAACACGACGGCGATGACGAGCGCGGAGGCGATGAGGCCCTCGACCAGGATGGCGAGCCCCACGGCCAGACCGCCGAGCAGGATGCTGGGCACCGAGCCGAGGGTGAACCGCCGGCCACCGGTGAGCACGGCACCGACCAGGGACCCGGCCGCCCAGGCGGACAGCAGCAGGGCGTAGCCGACGGCCCCGCCGGTGACCGCCTGCAGGTAGAAGACCCCCGCGACCCCCTCCATCGACGCCACCAGCACCACACCGACGGCGATCGGCAGGAACGTGCGCAGCACCGCCACCGTGCGGATCGAGCGGGTGCCCAGCCACACCTCGTGCCAGGGCGTGCCCTGGACGTTCACCTGGACGGTCCGCGGGGCGGTGCGCAGCACGAGCGCCCCGGCGGTGGCCAGCAGGGCCGCACAGATCCAGAACGCCACATCGGTACCGAGGCCCGCGGCGAAGGCCGCCAGCGGTGGTGCGCCGATGGCTGCGGCCGAGCCGATGCCCACGGCGAACGAGCTCGCGGAACGTTCGTCCATCCCGCGCGCCAGCGGGAGCAGCCGGAACGCGGCGGCTGAGAACACCACCGAGCAGGTGGCCTGCACGGCCGCCAGCCCGACAAGGGCCACGGGGGAGTCGAGGAACGCGATCCCGCCGGCGCACACCGCCGAGACGCCCAGCGCCATCGCCCACGCCCCGCGGCCGGAGGTGCGGTCGACCACCCAGCCCAGCACCGGGGCCAGCAGGATCGGCGGCACCAGGTTGGCCAGCACCACGGCCGTGACCCACCAGGTGACGGTCTGGGCCGAGCTGGTGAGCAGCAGCAGGATGAACACGGCCGAGTCGACGAAGCTGCCGAGACCGACGGCCGTCATGAGGGTGAGGGTCGAGGCGGGCAGCCTGTGCAGGCTCGGCATGGCGTCACCCTAGGCAGTGGCGTCGGCGCGCGGGGGCGGTACGGGTGCTTTCCCACCCCGGATCGACGTGGCGCCGTCCCTGGCCGACGCGGATGGCGGACCGGCCGGTCACGCTGCGTCGGAAGTGGACAGGTGGGACCTCAGGCCCCGTCGCCCCCGGTGAGGTACTGCCGGTCGTCGTTCATGTAGGCGTACGCCAGCCCGATGAGCACCCCGCCGCCGACGAAGTTGCCGAGCAGCGCGATCCCCACGTTGCCCGCTGCCAGGCCTAGGTCGATGCCTTCGCGCAGGCCGACCATCGTGAACAGCACGGTGTTGGCGACCGAGTGCTCCAGCCCGGAGAACGCGAAGACGAAGACGGCCGTGATCATGGTGAGCGATTTGGTGAGGTCGTCCTTGATGAGGCCGTTGTAGACGAGCAGCATCGCCAGGTTGATGAGCAGGTTGCAGAGCACCGCCCGGGCGAACAGGTCACCCCAGCCCGCCCAGCCGTCCGAGACGTAGGCGAGCTTGTGTGCGACGGCGGCCTCCATCTCGACCAGCACCGGACCCTGGGTGAGAGTGCTCATCGCCGTGAGACTCGCGATCACCAAGCCGCCCAGGAAGTTGCCGAGGTAGCACAGACCGAGTACGCGCAGCGCCTTCGACCAGCTGGTTCGCCGGTGGTACGCGCCGATCGAGACGATCATCATGTTCGACGTCAGGAGCTCGGACTTCGAGTAGTAGATGAAGACGAGCGCCCAGCCGAACGCCAGGGCACCGACCGCCCGGCCGATCGGGGCCAGCGTCTCGGTGCCCGCCGGGACCTGCCGGAACGCCGCGACGATCGCGTAGTCCAGCGCGTAGAAGACGCCGATGATCACCCCGGCCATCCCGGCGCGCTGCAGATAGCGCCGCGCGAGCCCACCGCTCATCGCCGTCTTGGTCTCCAGCGCCTCCAGCACCGTCGAGATGAACTGCTTGCCCGGGAACAGCGAACCGGCGTCGACGGGGCTCATCCCGCAACGCTCCCATCTGCCGCCCGCCCCGTCCCCCCGAACGCCCCCTCTCTCTCCCCGCCGCACCTCCCCACCTCCAGTCCCGCCCGCGACGCGCAGGGTCGGCGACTGGGCGGTTCGGGAGGTGGCGCTCGGCGTGTCGGCGGCCCGAGTGACCAGTGGCGGCTGGCGGCCAGCTTGGTCCGCAGCCGGCCGGACAGCCAGCCGGGCCGGGCGGGGCCGCGGGTCAGGGGTGGGGGAGGGCGGAGGACGGGAGGAACGCCTCGGGGCCGGCCTCGCCGCCGAGGCTGGCGGCGAGGAGCTCGCGGGCGCGGGCCAGGTGCTCGTCGAGCATGGCGGCGGCTCCGTCGGCGTCGCCGGCTTCGATGAGCTCGAGCAGGCGGGCGTGCTCGGCGACGATGATCTGCGGGGACAGGCGCTGGCGGCCCTGGAGCTGGGCCATGCAGAGCTTCACCTCGAAGGCCAGCGAGTGGTACATGGCCGAGGTCCGCGTGCTGCCCAGCTCGTCGATGAGGCTGGTGTGGAACCGCATATCGGGTTCGACCACGGCGTAGGAGCCGGCGGCCCACAGCGCCGCGATCTGGGCGTTGGCCTCGCGGGCAGCGTCGGGCACGGTGCGGCGCGCGGCGAGCCGGCGCAGCACCTCGGACTCCAGGTAGGTGCGGGTGCGGTAGATGTCGCGGACCTCGTCGGGGCCGAGCTCGACCACGCGGGCCGTCTTGTGGTTGCGCCGCACGAGGACCTTCTCGCCGGTGAGGCGTTCGATGGCGGCTCGGGCGCTGGAGCGGGCGATCTCGTACCGGGCGGCGACATCGGCCTCGGTGAGCGGGGAGCCCGGGGCGAGTGCGCCGGTGACGACCTGGCTGCGGAGGTCCTCGACGACGGCGTCGACCAGGCTGGTCACCACGACTCCCCGCGCCATCGCCGTCCCTTCCGCTCGTGGGCGTCGGTCCGCGTCGCCCACCCGCGGGACGGCCTCGTCCCGTCCCCCGTCGACACCGAGTCGCCCGTCCCGCCGAAGCCTAGGCGATGCGGGACTCTTGTCACTTGCGTCTACTTGTCCGACAATCGCTGGACGCGTCTGAGGAGAACCGTGACATCGACGTCCACCACCACCGCCCGCCCGACGGGTCCTGCCCTGGCTGCGCTGCTCGGCGCCGCCGTCGCCGAACCCGCCCGGGTGCGCACCGACGAGCTCGACCGGCGCGCCCTCGCCCATGACGCCTCGCACTTCCTGCTGCTGCCCCAGGCCGTCGTCGCCCCGCGCGACGCCGATGAGGTGGGCCGCCTGCTACGCGCGACAGCAGCCGCCGGGATCCCGCTCACGCTGCGCTCGGGCGGGACCAGCCTGTCCGGTCAAGCCGGTACCGACGGGGTGCTGCTCGACGTCCGACGCCACTTCGCCGGGATCGAGGTGCTCGACGACGGTGCCCGGGTCCGCGTCCAGCCGGGAGCCACCGTCCGCCAGGTCAACGCGCGGCTGGCCCGCCACGGGCGCTCGCTCGGCCCGGACCCGGCGAGCGAGACGGCCTGCACCATCGGCGGCGTGGTGGCGAACAACTCCTCCGGGATGGCCTGCGGCACCGAGCAGAACACCTACCGCACCCTGGAGTCCCTGGTCGCGGTGCTGCCGTCCGGGACCGTCGTCGACACCGGCGCCCCCGATGCCGACCAGCGGCTGCGCGCGCTCGAACCGGAGCTGCACGACGGGCTGCTCGCGCTGCGCCGACGGGTCATCGAGAACGCGGCCTCCGTCGCGACCATCCAGCGGCTGTTCGCGATGAAGAACACCATGGGCTACGGGGTCAACTCCTTCCTCGACTTCGAGTCCCCGGCGCAGATCCTGGCCCACCTGCTCATCGGCAGCGAGGGCACGCTCGCTTTCATCGCCTCGGCCACGTTCGCGACCGTGCCCGTCCGGGGCGCCACCAGCTCGGCACTGCTCGTGTTCGACGACCTGTACGCCGCCAACCACGCCCTGCCCGCGCTGGTCGCGACGGGTGCCGCGACGCTCGAGCTCATGGATGCCACGTCGCTGCGGGTCGGCCGGGCGTTCCCGGACGCGCCCGCAGCGGTCCGCGCGCTGACGGTGGAGAGCCAGGCCGCACTGCTGCTGGAGTACCGGGCCGCCACCGACCAGGAGCTGGACGAGGTGACGGGCGCTGCCCGGCCCACGCTCGACCACCTGGGGCTGGCAGACCCGGTGCGGCTCAGCACCGACCCGGCCGTCCGCGGTCCGTTGTGGACGCTGCGCAAGGGCCTGTACACCTCGGTCGCCGGTGCCCGGCGCTCCGGCACCACCGCCCTGCTGGAGGACGTCGCGGTCCCCGTCGCCCGGCTCGCCGACACCTGCACGGAGCTGGCGGTGCTGTTCGACCGGTACGGCTACGCCGACTCCGTGATCTTCGGCCACGCCAAGGACGGCAACATCCACTTCATGCTCACCGACCGGTTCGAGACGCCGGACCAGGTGCGCCGGTACACCGGGTTCACCGAGGAGATGGTCGACCTGGTGCTCGGCGTCGGGGGCACCCTCAAGGCCGAGCACGGCACCGGCCGGGTGATGGCACCGTTCGTCGAGCGTCAGTACGGCGCCGAGCTGTACGACGTGATGCGCCAGGTCAAGGCCCTGTTCGACCCCGCCGGCCGGCTCAACCCCGGGGTGGTCATCACCGACGACCCGCAGGCCCACCTCAAGCACATCAAGCTGCCGCCGAGCGTCGATGCCGAGGTCGACCGGTGTGTCGAGTGCGGGTACTGCGAACCGGTCTGCCCGTCACGTGACCTCACCCTGACCCCCCGGCAGCGGATCGCGCTGCGACGTGACATCGAGGGCGCACGGCTGGCCGGGGACACCGGGACCGCCGACCGGCTGGAACGCGACTACCGGTACGCGGGTGTGCACACCTGCGCGGTCGACGGGATGTGCGCGACCGCCTGCCCGGTGCGGATCAACACGGGTCTGCTGGTCAAGAAGCTGCGGGCCGAGCAGGTCGCGGCCCCGGTCGCCGCCGCCTGGACCACGGCTGCCACGCACTGGAAGGGCACGACGACCCTCGCCCGGACCGCCCTGAACGCGACGGACGCGCTGCCGCGTCCGCTGGAACCGGTGCTGGGCGTGGTCAACCGTGCGGCCCGTGCGGTGCTCGGTGACGACACGGTCCCGCTGTGGTCGGCCGAGCTGCCCGGCGGGGGACCGTCCCGGCGGCGCCCCGCACCCACCGATGAACCTGTGGCCGTCTATCTGCCCGCATGCGTGAGCACCATGTTCGGCCCGGTCGACGGGCCCGGCGTCCAGGTGAGTGTCGAAGAGCTGTGCGCGGCCGCGGGGCTCACTCTCGTGGTGCCACCCGAGATCGAGTCGATGTGCTGCGGGACACCGTGGTCGTCCAAGGGCGTGCGGGCCGGGTACGACGCGATGGCAGCGCGTGTGCTGCCGGTGATCGCGCGGGCCACCGACGGCGGACGGCTGCCGGTGGTGTGCGATGCGTCCTCGTGCACCGAGGGTTTCCGGCACATGATCGAGACCGACCCGGATCTGCAGGTCGAGGTGATCGACGCCGTCTCGTTCGTGGCCGAGCGGGTGCTGCCGGCGTTGCGTGCACATCCGCGCCTCGGGTCGCTCGTGCTGCACCCGACCTGCTCCTCGGTCCAGCTGGGTCTGGGCGAGGACCTGCTCGCCGTGGGGCGCGAGGTGGCCGACGAGGTCACGGTCCCGCAGGACTGGGGCTGCTGCGCCTTCGCCGGTGACCGGGGGATGCTGCATCCCGAGCTCACCGCCTCGGCCACCCGCCGTGAGGCGGCCGAGGTCGACGCGCTGGGCGCCGACGCCCATGCGAGCTGCAACCGGACGTGCGAGCTCGGGATGACCCGGGCCACCGGCCGGCCCTACCGGCACGTGCTGGAGCTGCTCGCCGAGCAGGTCCGCGCCGCCGAGTCCGACCCTGCCTCGTCGGTGCCTGGCGCGGCGACCCCGTCGGATGCCTTCGGCCCCACCCCGTCGGTCCCTGGCGGCACCCGAACCACCTGACTGCACGTCCGTCCGAGCACATCCAGCAAAGGAGCACCGATGAACCCGGAAACGACAGCACTGGTCATGATCGAGTTCCAGAACGACTTCACCAGCGAAGGAGGGGCGCTGCACGACGCGGTCAAGGACTCGATGAGCTCGACCGGCATGCTGGACAACGCCCGCAAGGCGCTCGACGCCGCACGCGCGGCGGGTGTGACGGTCATCCACAGCCCGATCTCGTTCGCCCCGGGCTATCACGAGATCACCTCGCACCCCTACGGCATCCTCAAGGGCGTCGTGGACTCGACGGCGTTCGTCAAGGGCACCTGGGGGGCGGCGATCGTCGAGGACGTGACACCCGAGGGTGACGACATCGTGATCGAGGGCAAACGTGGGCTCGACGCGTTCGGTTCGACGAACCTCGACTTCATCCTGCGGTCCAAGGGGATCACGACGGTGGCGCTCGCGGGCTTCCTCACCAACTGCTGCGTCGAGTCGACCATGCGCTCGGCGTACGAGAAGGGCTTCGAGGTCATCACGCTCACCGACGCCGTCGGCGCCACGTCGGCCGCCGAGCACGAGAACGCGATCACCTACGACTACCCCATGTTCTCCAAGCCGACGACGGTCGACGCCTTCGTCGCCCAGCTCCAGGGTGCGTCGACCACCCCCGACACCTCCCGCACCTACTAGCCCCCCCACCCGCCCACCCCACCCCAAGCCCGGCCCGGCCCGGAACTGGTCACCTGGGCGCGGCTCACCGGCGTGTCGCCGCGACCAAGTGACCAGTTCCGCGCCCTCAGCCGGGGCCGGCTCGCCGGGGTGGGGGCTGGTTGGGGTCGGTCCTGGGCGGGTGGGCCGGGGGAGGCCAGTGTGATTTGGGCAGTTCAGACTGATCAGTCTAGACTGTCGATATGCCAGCCCACGCATCCGACGCGTCCCAGGCCGCCGCCGTCGCCCACGATCTGCGCGTCGTCGTCGGGCGACTGCGCCGACGCATGCGCGAGGTCGCGGCCGACGGAGACCTCAGCCCGTCGCAGGTCTCGGTGCTCACCAGGCTGGGCAAGGGCGAACCAGGTGCTGCCACCGCCAGCGGCCTCGCAGCCCTCGAGCACGTCAGGCCGCAGTCGATGGCCACCACGCTCGCGGCGCTCGAGGGTGCCGGGTTGATCCGCCGGGACCCCGACACCGCCGACGGTCGCCGACTGGTTGTCACGCTCACCGACCCCGGGCGCGAACGCGCGGTGGGCGACGGCCAGGCGCGTGAGCAGTGGCTCGCCCGGACCATGGCCGACCAGTTCGACGCCGACGAGCTCGCCGTGCTCGCGCGGGCCTGCACCCTGCTCGCCCGGCTCGACGGGCAGTGACGGACGTGCTCCGTCCGGCACCACCGGCCGGATTCGACCGCCACCTCATCCCGCCGCTCGCGCTCGGTGCCCTGCTCAACCCGATCAACTCCTCGTTGCTGGCCGTCGCCCTCGTCCCGATCGGGCTGGCGCTCGGCGCCCCGGCATCGGACACGGCCTGGCTGGTCGCCGCGCTCTACGTGACCACGGCCGTCGGGCAACCGGTTGTCGGCCGGCTGGTGGACCGCCACGGTCCGCGTCCGCTGTACCTGCTCGGCGCCGCCCTCGTCGGTCTCGGGGGAGTGCTCGGAGCGCTCGCGCCCTCGATCGGGCTGCTCATCGTGGCGCGGGTGGTGATCGGGCTGGGCACCTGCGCGGGGTATCCGTCGGCCATGTCCCTCATCCGCAGCGAGCAGAGGCGCACCGGGATCGCCAGTCCCAGCAGCGTGCTCGCGATCCTGTCGGTCACCACCCAGGTGGTCTCGGTGATCGGGCCGAGCCTGGGTGGGCTGCTCATCGCACTGGGCGGCTGGCGCGCGATCTTCACGGTCAACGTGCCGTTGGCGCTCGCCTGCCTGGTGCTCGGCTGGTGGCGGCTGCCGACCGAGCGCCCGGCCCGTGCGGGGGACCAGGCCTTCGACCTGCTCGGCACCGGGCTGTTCGCCGTCATGCTCGTCAGCCTGCTGCTCGTCCTGATGGCCCCCGACGCGCGGCACCTGCCGCTGCTGGCCGTCACCGTCCTCGCGGCCGCCGGGTTCGCGCGCCGCGAGCTGACCGCCACGGCTCCGTTCCTCGACCTGCGGCTGCTGGCGGGCAACGGGCCGCTGCTGAGGACCTACCTGCGCCAGCTCCTGTTCGCGGTCGTGTCGTACTCGATCGTCTACGGGTACCCGCAGTGGATGGAGGGATCGCGAGGGTTGAGCCCTTCGGCAGCCGGCCTCCTGGTGCTGCCCATGTTCGCCTCGGCGATCACCGTGACGGCGCTCAGCGGCCGGCGCCCCCAGATCCGGGGCAAGCTCGTGGTCGGTGCCGTCGCACTGCTGGCCGGCGCGGCCACGCTCCTGCTGGTCGACGACCGGAGCCCGATGTGGCTGCTCGTGGCCATCGCGCTGCTGCTCGGGGTGCCGCAGGGGCTCAACAGCCTGGCCAACCAGAACGCCGTCTACCACCAGGCGCGCGCCGACCGGGTCGGCTCCGCGGCCGGGCTGCTGCGCACGGCCATGTACCTGGGTGCCATCGTCTCGTCGGCTGCCGCCGCCGCGGCCTACGGCACCCGGGCGAGCACGGCGGGGTTGCACCACCTCGTGCTCCTGCTGCTCGGGTGCAGCGCGTTGCTGTGCGTGGTCGTGCTCACCGACCGGTCGCTGCGGCGGGTCGGCAACGAGCCCGGTCCGGCCTGAGCCGGCGTCCGGCCCTGCCGCACCCCGTGGTGGCGGAGCGGGACCGGACGCCGCGGGGTGTCAGGGGACGATGTGGCCTGCGGTCTCGAAGAGCTCGTACCACTCGGGACGGGTGAGCGGCAGATCGGAGCCGAGGGCCGCGCCGGCGACCCGCTCGGGGGTCGTGGTGCCCAGCACCACCTGGATGTTCGCCGGGTGTCGGGTGATCCAGGCGGTGGCGATCGCGATCGGCGGCACGTCGTACTTGGCCGCGAGCCGGTCGATGACGGCGTTGAGTGCCGGGTAGTCGGCCGAGCCCAGGAACGTGCCGTTGAAGAACCCGGCCTGCAGCGGCGACCAGGCCTGCAGCGTGATGTCGTGCAGCCGGCAGTAGTCGAGCAGTCCGCCGCCGTCGCGCGTCACCGACTGCTGCTCGCCCTCCATGTTCGCGGCCACGCCCTGGGCGATGAGGTTCGAGTGCGTGATCGACAGCTGCACCTGGTTGGCGACGATCGGCTGGCGCACGTACCGGCGCAACAGCTCGATCTGGCCCGCGGTGTGGTTGGACACGCCGAACGCCCGGACCTTGCCGGACGTGTGCAGGTCGTCGAACGCGCGGGCGACCTCTTCGGGCTCGACGAGGGCATCGGGGCGGTGCAGCAGGAGCACGTCGATGCGATCGGTGCCCAGCGCCTCGAGCGATCCCTCGACCGAGCTCGTGATGTGCTCGTAGGAGAAGTCGAAACCGGCGTTCGCCTCACCGTCGGGTCCGCGGACGATGCCGCACTTGGTCTGCAGCGTGACGGCGTCGCGCTCCGACGGGGTCAGCGCCAGGGCCTGGGCGTAGCGGCGCTCGCAGTGGTGCAGCGAGCTGCCGTAGACGTCGGCGTGGTCCAGGAAGTCGATCCCTGCATCACGTGCGGTGCGCACGAGGGTGCGGATCTCGTCATCGGACTTGTCGGTGATGCGCATGAGTCCGAGCACGACGTTGGGGGCGACGATGTCGGTGCCGGGCAGGGTGAAGG
>JAKLPK010000139.1 GCA_022013895.1 Cellulomonas sp.
GACGCTGCTTCATCTCTCGCCCGTGGTGGCACGGCTTGGAGAACCGGCGACATCCTCGACGACACACCCGTGGCGCCGACGTACGGAGCTCACCATCGAGCAGCGTCAGGACCTGCTCTGTGTAGGGCAAGGGGCCCCCGCGTTCGGCGACGGGGACCATCTCGCTAGCCTCCGTGACGGCCAACTCGCAGGCTGACCGATGTTGGCCGGGCAACCACCTCGGTCGAGTGGGCCAGGTGGCAGGCAGCCGACCTCACGCCGACCGCGTGCCACCGCACCCGCCCACCTCGCCGACCAGCACCCCCCACGACCCCACGGAGGCCTTCGCATGAGCACCGACCGCACACCCGCGCTGACCGACGCCCAGCTCGACCGCGCGGCCGGTGTCCTGCTGGCGACCGCGTGCGGGGACGCGCTCGGGGCGGGGTACGAGTTCGGGGACCCGCTGCCCGAGACCGCCGAGGTGGGCATGGTCGGGGGCGGGGCGTTCGGGTGGACGCCGGGGGAGTGGACCGACGACACGTCGATGGCGGTGGCGATCGCCGAGGTCGCGGCCGCCGGGGCGGACCTGCGGTCCCCCGAAGCGCTGGACGCTATCGGCGCGCGTTGGGTGGGGTGGTCGCGGGAGGCCGCCGATGTGGGCGCCCAGACCCGTGCCGTGCTCGGTGCCGCGGGTGCCGCACCGACGGGCGCGGCCCTGACCGCGGCGGCGACCGCGCACCACCATCTGACCGGCAGATCCGGCGGCAACGGCTCGCTGATGCGCACGGCCCCGGTCGCGCTGGCCTACCTGCACGACCCGGACGGTCTGGTCGAGGCCGCGCACACCGTCTCCGCGTTGACCCACCACGACCCCGAGGCCGGTGAGGCGTGCGCGCTGTGGTGCCTGGCGATCCGGCACGCCGTGCTGCACGGCACCTTTGACGGTCTGCGGCTGGCGCTGGACACCCTGCCGGACGAGCGCGCCGCGATCTGGGCCGCCCGACTCGACGAGGCCGAGGCCAACCCGCCGTCCTCCTTCGACCGCAATGGCTGGGTGGTCCAGGCGTTGCAGGGCGCGTGGTCGGCGATCGCCAGGACCGCGGTGCCGGATGGCGAGCTCGCTTCTCACCACCTGCAGCGGGCCTTGGGGGCAGCAGTGCGCGGCGGTCGCGACACCGACACCGTCGCGGCCATCGCCGGTGGTCTCCTGGGCGCCCGGTGGGGGGAGTCGGCCGTGCCGGCGCCGTGGCGGCAGATGGTGCACGGCTGGCCCGGGCTCCGGGGCGCCGACCTCGTCCGGCTCGGCGTGCTGGCGGCCGGCGGGCCAACCGGCAGCTCCCAGGGCTGACCCGACGCCCCGGGGGCGGAGCCGGCACCCGCGGTACCCCGGCCGGCGACGTCAGCCGGGCGAGGATCGAGAACGTCATGGGCAATGCGGACGCGCGCGGCATGCACGACGATCGGGTGGACCGGCCCCGCTAGTCCGCCGAGCCGAGCACCGGACGGCGCACAACGGCCGTCCGACAGTGAGCGGGGAGCCTCGGACGGTGGGTGACCTCAGCACGTTCCTGGACGCGATCGCCAAGCTGCCTGCAGCTGGCGGCGTCGGGTACCGGGGTCTGGTCGGTGGCGGACCTGCGGGCGACCCGGCGGTGCAGCCGTCCCGGGCCGGGCGGTCGGCCCGTCGCGGAGCCGGCACCCCCAGGTCCTTTGTCCCAGGTGTGTCGGACACCGGATTCCTACTCTCGTCCCTGGACGAGCCTGACGGGTCACCGCGGCAGCTCCTTGCCCTGCCCCTTTCCCCGATGATCGACGGCCCGTGACGACGAGCCGCGCTCACGAGAGCGGACGAATGACGTGGACGTCGCCGGTCCCGGCTCCCCGTTGGACGAGCCGAGCGCACGAGCGCTCCTCGAGACGATGGGCGTGGGTGTCTACGTCGTCGACTCCCGACGTCGGATCACCGCCTGGAACGCCGGCGCCCAGCGCCTCACCGGGCACGCCCCCGCCGATGCGATCGGCAGGTTCTGCGGCGACGGCCTCCTCGACCACGTCGATGAGCACGGCACCACGATGTGCGGCACGAGCTGTCCCCTCGCGGCGACGATCCTCGACGGGACGATCCGCGAGGCGACCTCCTACCTGCATCGGGCCGATGGCGGTCTGCTGCCGGTGAGGCTCACCGCGGCTCCGCTGCTCGACCCCGACGGCGCGATCCTCGGGGCGGTGGAGACCTTCGCCGACGACAGCCGCGTGCGAGCCGCCCAGGAACGGATCGCCGAGCTCGAACGACTCGCCCTGCTCGACCCGCTCACAGGTACGGGCAACCGGCGCCACCTCGACCGCTGCCTGGAGCGGCGGGCGTCCGACCTCGACCGGTACGGGACGCCGTTCGGCGCGCTCATGGTCGACGTCGACCACTTCAAGGCCGTCAACGACTCCCACGGCCACGACGTCGGGGACCGCGTCATCGCGCGGGTCGCCGAGACCATCCTGCTGGGCGTGCGCGTCGGGGACGACGTCGCCCGGTACGGGGGCGAGGAGTTCGTGGTCCTCACCGGCAAGGCCGAGGTCGACGAGCTCGCGGCGCTCGCGGAGCGGCTGCGCTCGTTGGTGGCCCGCGCGGTCGTGCTGGCGGACGGCGTGCGGGTCCGGGTGACCGTGTCGATCGGGGCCGCGAGCACGCGCGAGGACGGGGCCACCGCCGACCTGCTGCCCCTTGCCGACGGCCGGATGCGGCGGGCCAAGGCCACGGGCCGCAACCGGGTCGTCACCCGCTGAGCCCGGAGCAGATCCCAAGACCTGACCGCGTGGGGGCGGTCTCAGCCCAGCCGGAGCCCGACGGACGTCGCGATCGCCTCACGTTGGCCCCCGGCGTGCACCACCTCCGCGCCATCGACGGTGAGCTGGCTGCCGTGCTGGCGCAGGGCGGCGGTCACCACGGCGAGGTGGGCGTCGAGGTCGAACCACTCGGCGTCCGGCGTCGGCACGGCGACGACCTCGGCGAACGGCACGTCGACCTGCCGGCAGGCGGCGCGGCTGACCTGATGGGCGCGCACGTGGTCCGGGTGCCCGTAGCCCCCCTCGGGGCCGTAGCTCACCACGAGGTCGGGTCGGAGCGTGCGCAGCAGCGCGCACAGATCGGCGACCTCCTCGTCGAGCGGTGCCGCTGCGAAGGCCTCGGGGTCGACGTCGGCGGCGGGGCCGGCCAGCCCCGGGCGGATCCAGCGCATCCCCGAGTCGAGGTAGCGGTGGTCCAGGCGGCCGTCCGCGCAGGCCGGCGGCTCCCCGAGCCAGAACCGCTCGGTGATGCCGAGGGTCCGGGCCGCACCGTCGAGCTCGGCCTGTCGCAGCAGGCTCAACGGGCCCGCCCCGGCGAGCGCGGCGTCAGATCCGGGCACGATCTCGCCACGCTCACCGCGGGTCGCCGTGAGCAGCCGCACGGAGGCTCCGCGCGCGGTGAGCTCGGCGATGAGCGCACCCGTCGACAGGGTCTCGTCGTCGGGGTGGGCGTGCACGAAGAGGACGGACCCGGCGCCGTCGAGCACGCTCACGGTGTCCCGCATCCGCGGTAGGCCGCGAGCAAGGCCCGAGCCGACCGGGTCCAGTCGAGGCCCTCCGCCCGCTGTCGTGCCGTGCGGGACAGGCGGTCGGCGAAGGCCTCGTCGGTGAACAGCCGGACCATGGCCGCCGCCCACACCTGGGGGTCGCGCCCGTCGAGGACCAGACCGGTCGAACCGTCGACGACGGCCTCGCGCAGACCGCCCGAGGCCGCCGCGACCACCGGGACGCCGCTCGCCGCAGCCTCGAGCGCGACGAGCCCGTAGGTCTCGGAGTGCGACGGGACGGCGACGATGCGTGAGCCGCGCATGAGCGCGGCGAGGTCGTCCCGCGACTGCGGGCCCAGGAATCGGACCTGGTCCACGATCCCCAGACCGGTCGCCAGCGCCACGAGCTCATCGACGTAGCCGTCGAAGTCCGCCGATGCCGCCCCGGACACGATGAGCTCGGGGCGTTCACCGTCGGGGCCCAGCTGGTCGGACAGCGCCGCGACGGCCTCGATCGCCAGGTCGATGCCCTTGAGGGGCTGCAGGCGGGCCGCGACCAGGATCGAGGTGGAGCGGGGCTCGGTGGGGTCGGCCGGGTGGAACTGGACGCTGTCGACACCGGGCGGCACCACGACGATCCGGTCGGCGTTCCCGCCCAGACGGCGCTCGACGGTCCGGGCCTCGGCCTGGCTGATCGCCACCACCGTGTCGGACTCGCGGGCCAGGTAGGTCTCGCCGGCCATCCGCCCGGGGGACTCCGGCCGTTCGCCCTCGGAGAGCGCGGTCGACGGGTCGGCGGCGATGGAGTGGAAGCTCTGCACGTGCGGTACCCGCCACGCCCGCGCCAGCGGCAGGGCCGCCATGCCGGAGAACCAGTGGTGGGAGTGCACGACGTCGTACGGGCCGAGCTCGGCCAGGCGGTCGCGGAACTCGTCGATGAAGCCCTCGTGGTCACCCTTCGGCACCGGGTGCTCCGGACCGGCGTGCAGGGTGTGCAGGACGAGGCCGGGCGCGAGGAGTCGACTCGGCGGGTCGTCGGGGGACGAACGACGCGTGACGATGTCGACCTGGTGGCCGAGCGCCGCGAGCGCCTCCGCCTGGTGCAGCACGACGACGTTCATCCCGCCCGCGTCGCCGGCGCCCGGGTCCTCGGCGGGTGAGGTGTGCAGGCACACGAGCGCGATCCGCATCACGTGGACGAACCCTCACCGATCCTTGGTCAACTCATTGCCCGGGGCGTGGGTCCACCGGCGGGGGCCAAGTGTAGGTCGCCCGCGATGCTGGTCGGGTGCCTGGTCGAGCAGCGGACCGGCGACGTCGGCGTAGGGTCCGGCCGACCGGTGGACGCTCGACCTGCCCCTGCCGGACCCACGCGCGGACCTACTCCGCCGCGATCACCCCGGCAGGCTCGCGACCTTGCTCATCGCCACCCGGTCCGTGCCGTGGTCAGGACGGACCTCGTCGACCATCTGCTCCGCCCGGGCCGTCAGCTCCGGCGGGGACCGTCGGCGGCGACGACAGAACGGCCCACGAAGTCTTGCGGCGTCGCGCCGGTCCCGGCGCCACGCCACGATCAGAGACGCAGCTCTTGGGCCCAAGGTTCCTCGCCTTGTGTGGTGTCGCGCTTCTTGGGTCGAGACCCGGCTCACGCCTGCCGGAGAGGTGATGTCTGCGCCTGGCAGGCCCCGGGGAGTGGAGCCCGCGTCCACGACATCTCGTCGACGACGTCGTGGTGTCGACGATGTGGTGAAACTCACCCTCTGGCGACGGATCGGGACTGAACCCCTCCGGGAGGCTGGAGCGGTGATCGCACTGCAGAGCTGGGCCCAGATTCACCGGCTGCACTGCAGGGGGGTCCCGATCAAGGAGACAGCGTGTCGGCTGGCGCTGGCGCGCAACCCGGTGCGGACGGCGTTGCGAGCTGCGGGCCGCTCTCGAGCCCGCGGTGTCGGTGAAGGCGAGATGAGCAGATGACCGGCTCCCACGACCGAACCGCCCCACCCGGCCCGACAGCCGCGGGCGAGGCCGCAGCGGTGCTGTCGGTCAACGGTCTGACCAAGACCTTCGCCACGGCCGGCGGGCCGAAGAAGGTGCTGCGGGAGGTGTCGTTCACGGTGCCCGCCGGGACGTGGGTGTCGGTCATGGGCAGGTCAGGTTCGGGCAAGTCGACGCTGTTGAAGTGCGCCTCGGGACTCCTCGGGTGCGACTCCGGGTCGGTCGTTGTCGACGGGGTCGATGTGCTGGGGGCGAGCCAGGACGATCTCGCCCGCTTCCGGCGTCAACGCCTCGGGTTCGTGTTCCAGGACTACAACCTCGTGGAGTCGCTCACAGCGCGTGAGAACATCGCGCTCCCGTTGCTGCTCGCGAGGAGCGCAGATGTGGGCCACCGCGTCGACGAGGCCCTGGCCGTCACAGGGATGGCGGACAGCGCCGGGCAGACGGCGAGCACGCTCTCGGGCGGGGAGCAGCAGCGAGTCGCGATCGCCCGCGCACTGGCGCAGCGCCCCGCGGTGCTGTTCGCGGATGAGCCGACCGGCGCCCTCGACAGCGTCAACTCGCGGGTCGTGCTGGATCTGTTCAGCCAGCTCACGCGTCAGGGCACCTCGGTCCTCATGGTGACCCACGACCTTGACGCTGCCGCGCACGGCGACCGGGTCCTCGTCCTCGCGGACGGTCGGGTCATGGTCGAGCTGGACGCTCCCACCGCCGACGAGCTGTTCTCCGTGATGTCGCAGTCGGCGCCGTGACCGCGAGCGCCGAGGTCTCGATGCGCGCGGTGCGCACCGGCCTCTTCCGCACCCACCGCGCGGCGTACGTCGGTGTGGTGATCGCCGCGGCGCTCGCTTCGCTCGTGCTGTCCTGCTCGTTCAGCTCGCTGCTGCTCGCGGCCGGCTCGGCACGCCGGTCCGGAGTCCCGGACGAGGTCGCCCGGTGGAACTCCGCGCTCGAGCTGATGACGAGCTTCAACGTCATCGCGCTGGTGCTCGGCGGCCTGGCGTCGGTCGTCTTCGTCGGATCCACGGCAGCCTTCGCCTTGGAACCTCGGGTTCCCGAGCTCTCGCGGTTGAGCCTTGTGGGGATGACGCGGCCCGGGATGCTCCGGCTGACTGCCGGTGAGCTGCTGGCGACGGTGCTCGGTGGGGCGCTCATCGGGGTCGCGCTCGGAGTACCCGCCTCGTACGGCTACCTCGCGATCGAACGGAGTACGGGGCTCGCCCCGCGCGCGTTGGCCGGCGGGCTCCCGTTCTCGGCGTACATGCTCGCGTTCGCGGTGACGGTCGCCATCGGGGTGCTGGGCGGTCTGCGTCCGGTGATCCGGATCGCGGGGACCCGAGTACTCGACGACCAGGACCGCAGCCGTGCGGATCGGCGGCGCTTCCGGCGGCGGCGGATCTGGTCGGGTGTGCTCCTGGCGGTGGGGATCGCGTTGCTCCTCACCCCCGACTCCGCCGTCCCGCTCGACGTGTCGATCATGCTCGCGATCCCCGTGGTGGCAGTCGCAGTGACCGCCAGCGGGGACCTCGTCGCCCGAGGGATCACGGCAGCCGTCGGCGCCGGCCTGAGTGTCGCCCGACGGCCACGCCTGCTCGTCGCCTGCCGGAACGTCGCCGCCGGCACAGGCCGGGCTCTCGGTGCCACCCAGTCGATCGTCCTGGTCATCGGGCTGCTCGTCCCGTTCGCCATGGTCATGGCGACCGGACGACAGACGTCCATGGTCGAGCTCTACGAACCCCTGCGTGCGACGACCGTCGTCACGTTCGACTCGGGTGTGCCGGATCCCGAGGCGCTGACCGCCGCGCGCCATGAGATCGGCGGCGACGGGCTCGTCCCCTACGCCATGGTCTCGGACGTCGTCCTCGCCGACGACCCGTACGCGAGCAACCCACCCCAGGTGCTGGCGACCGACCTGGGAGCGCTGCCCTCGCAGATCGACATGAGCATGCTCGTCGGCAGCGCGGACGAGGTGAGCGGGGCGGTCGCCGCGACGGCGAGCGACCGGTTCGCCGTCGGCGACCAGGTCACGGTCATGCTTCCCGACGGGTCGGAGCGCATCTACCACGTCGCTGCTCAGGTCGACAAGAACCGGTACATCTCGGCCGACCTCGTCGTGGACTACGCCACCAACGCCGACGTGCTCACATCAGACGCCCAGATTCGCGGGTTCTCCTCCGCCGCACCCACCGCGGTGCGGGAGGCGCTTGACGCGCACGGGCTCGCCTCGGCGCACGTGGCCGGCCGCGTCGCCTGGGTCCAGGAGGGACTGGACGGCGTGTCTGCGGGCCAGCGTCAGGCACTGGCGATGATCTTCGTCCTGCCGTGCCTGCTGGCCGCGGTCGCCACGGTCCTCGGCATCCGCTCCTACTCGGCCGTCACCGAACGATCGCGCGGAAGGCTCCACTCGATCGGCTTCACGCGCGCCGACCTGTCCAGGCAATACGCCCTCGAAGTGGCCCTCCTGCTCGTCGTCTCGCTCGTCGAGATCCTCGCGATCACCGCTATCGCGTGGTGGAAGGTCTCGATGATCGTCGAGACCACCGGGTTCGACATTGCTCCGACGGTGGACGTGCCGGTGACGGCAATCGCCGGAGGCTCCCTGCTCGTGGTCTTCCTCCTCGCTCAGCTGGTCGCCTACCACCGGGTGCTGCGGCGGATGGAGGGCTGACCCGTGCGGCCGTCGGAGCCGCTGCTCGCGCGCGAGAGCTCGCTGCGCTGCACGGATCAGGACGGCGCGAGCCCTCGACACGGCCGTGCTGCAGACCACCCGCGACACCGGTGCCGCCACCCGGCTCATGTCCGACGACCGCACCGAGGGACAGCTCGGCGGCCGCGTCCACGCCGAACGGTTCGGAGCCGGGCGTGGCCGGTACGTCCGACGCGGCGCACCGCCGTACGTGGTCCAGGTCGCGCGGCCTGCTGCGGTGGCCGCGACGGACTGAGGCCCGTCCGCCCGGACGTCACCTGGTGCACGTCTTGGTGTGCCATCATCACCCTCGCTGCGGCGATGGTGCCGGGCTCCTGCACGATGGCGACCGACTCACTGTTCATGGAGATGCAGGGATGGCCCGAACCGGCGAGACCGTCACCGACCCCGCCCCGACGACCATCGACCGTCGCGCCGCATGACGGCCCGCGACGAGCGCGCCGTGACCGTGACGCGCGGCGTACCACTGCTGAGCATCGTGGTCCCGGCATACAACTCCGAGGCCTACCTCGCCCGCTGCCTGGACTCGCTGCTCGGCGTCACGGAGCAGATCGAGGTCATCGTGGTGGACGACGGGTCCACCGACGGCACGGCGGCGCTGGCCGGTCGGTACGCGGACCGTCACCCCGGCACCGTCCGCGTGCTGAGCCAACCCAACGGCGGCCACGGCGGCGCGATCACGACGGGTCTGGCCGCTGCCCGCGGGCTGTACCTCAAGGTGGTCGACTCCGACGACTGGCTCGACCAGGAGGCGCTGGTCGAGATGCTGGCCACGCTCCGCCGGCTCGTCGAGGACGGTGCGGCCGTCGATCTGCTCATCGCCAACTTCGTCTACGAGAAGGCCGGTCGGCGGAGCAAACGGGCGGTGCGCTACACCAGCGTCCTGCCGACCGGGCGGGTGTTCGGCTGGGCGGCCACGGGCCGTTTCCGCACCGGTCAGTACCTGCTGATGCACGCGCTGGTCTACCGCACGGCGGTGCTGCGCGGCAGCGGGCTCCGGCTGCCGGAGCACACGTTCTACGTCGACAACCTGTACGCGTTCGTCCCGCTCGCCCAGGTGCACTCGCTCTACTACCTCGACGTCGACCTGTACCGGTACTTCATCGGCCGATCCGACCAGTCGGTGCACGAGGCCGTGATGCTCCGCCGGCTGGACCAGCAGCTGCGGGTGAACCGGCTGATGCTCGCGCACCTGCAGGAGGTGCGCGAGGTCGAACCGGCCCTGCACCGCTACCTCGTCCACTATGCCGAGATCATCTGTGCGGTGTCGTCGATCATGCTCGTCCGGCGCGGGACCCCCGAGGCCCTGGCCGACCGTGCAGCGCTGTGGGCCGAGCTGCGCGCGGAGGACCCGTGGCTCTACCGCCAGGTCAGGTACACCCACGTCGGCCACCTGGCGAACCTGCCCGGGCGGATGGGCAGAAGCGTCTCGATGGCCTCGTACCGTGCGGCGCAGCGGGTCGTCGGGTTCAACTGAGCGCCGCCGCCAGCAGCCCCCGATCGTGGGGGAGTCGGTCCCTCACCGTAAGGTGAGACATGGCGTGGTGGACGGACCGCCGCCCTGGCATGTGAGTCGACGGCAGGTGAGCAGGTGCTGGAAGCGCAGACGGCGCTGCCTCCGCTGATGGACCGGTCGGGGACTTCGGTCGCCCCGCGGCGCAGCGTCGCGATCATCTCGCACCCCGATGCGGGCAAGTCCACCCTCACCGAGGCGCTGGCCCTGCACGCCCGGGCGATCACCGAAGCCGGTGCCGTGCACGGTAAGCACGGCCGCGCGGGCGTCGTCTCGGACTGGCAGGAGATGGAGCAGAGTCGCGGCATCTCGATCACCTCGGCGGTGCTCCAGCTCACCTACGCCGGTGTCGTCGTCAACCTGCTGGACACCCCCGGTCACGCGGACTTCTCCGAGGACACCTACCGGGTGCTCACCGCCGTGGATGCCGCCGTGATGCTGCTCGACGCAGCCAAGGGCGTCGAACCGCAGACGCGCAAGCTCTACGAGGTGTGCCGGCGCCGCGGTGTCCCGGTCATCACGTTCGTCAACAAGTGGGACCGGCCGGGCAAGGCCGTCCTGGAGTTGTGCGACGACATCGAGAAGCTGCTCGAGCTGCAGGTGACACCCGTGACCTGGCCGGTCGGGGAGTCCGGCGACCTGCGCGGGCTGCTGGACCTGCGCGACGGTTCGGTGACCTTCGCCAAACGCGCACCGGGCGGTGCGCACCTCGCGGAGGAGGAGCACCTCACGTTCGCCGAGGCCGCCGCGCGGCTGCCCGACGAGGTCATCGAGGCGCGGGACGGTGCCGGGCTGCTGCCCTCGGTCGACATGGAGTCGTTCCTCGCCGGCCGGACGTCCCCGCTGCTGTTCGGGGTGGCGCTCACCAATATCGGGGTGCGTCAGCTGCTCGAGGTGCTCGCGACCCTGGCGCCGGGGCCCGGTCCGCGCCGTGACGTGGCCAAGGAGCTGCGACCGGTGGACGCGCCGTTCAGCGGTGTCGTCTTCAAGGTGCAGGCCGGGATGGACCCCCAGCACCGGGACCGGGTCGCGTTCGTCCGGGTGTGCTCGGGACAGTTCCAGCGCGGTATGCCGGTGGTGCACGCCCAGACCGGCCGGCCGTTCGCGACCAAGTACGCGCAGTCGATGTTCGGCCGCACCCGTGAGTCCATCGAGGTCGCCTACCCCGGTGATGTGATCGGCCTGGTGAACGCCGGGGCGCTGGACGTGGGCGACACCCTGTTCGACCCGGCCGGCCCGCCCGTGGTGTTCCCCCCGCTGCCCTCGTTCGCACCCGAGCACTTCGTCCTCGCGCGGTGCACCGACCCCAGCCGCTCCAAGCAGTTCCGCCGGGGCATCGCCCAGCTCGAGCAGGAGGGCGTCGTCCAGGTGATGGTGTCCGACTCCCGCGGCGACGGCACCCCGATCCTGGCGGCGGTCGGGCCCCTGCAGTTCGAGGTCGCGGCGTTCCGGATGGAGCACGAGTTCCGGGTGCCGATGGCGCTCGACGCGCTCGACCTCACCGTCGCCCGCCTGGCGACCGAGGAGGCCGCGACCGCCCTGGCCGCATCCTCGGGCGTCGAGCTGGTCCGCCGGACGGACGGCACGCGGCTCGCCCTGGTGCGTGACGTGTGGCGGTTGCGCACCATCGAGACCCAGCACCCCGGCATCGGGCTGCGCACCCTGCCCGTCGGCGACGAGTGACCCACAGTCTTGCTCGACCCGAGGTCGTCCCCGATCTCGGCCACCACGAACCTCACACAGGAGACCCATGCAGACCGTTCATGAACGACGCCTGACAACACCGAAGCCGTTGCGGAAGGGAGCTCTGCGGATCACCCCGATGGGTGGTCTGGGGGAGATCGGCCGCAACATGACCGTGTTCGAGTTCGGCGGGCGGTTGCTCGTCGTCGACTGCGGGGTGCTGTTCCCCGAGGACCACCAGCCGGGGATCGATGTGATCATCCCCGACTTCGC
>JAKLPK010000140.1 GCA_022013895.1 Cellulomonas sp.
GGGCGTCGACGAGCACCGCACCCTCACCGCGCACCGCCTCGGAGACCAGCAGCGTCTGCCCGGCAGCGCCGCCCCCCGGCGCCGCGAACACCGTCGGGTGGAACTGCACGAACTCCACATCACGCAGCACCGCACCGGCCCGCAACGCCGCGGCCATCCCGTCGCCCGTGACGGCCGGTGGCGTGGTCGTGCTGGCGAACACGTGGCCCAGACCGCCGGTGGCCAGCACGGTGGCGCGGGCCTCGACCCGGCCGACCGAGCGCACCTCGCCCCGGGCGTCGAGCAGGGCCACGGTCGCCCCGGCCACCGCACCGTCGGCCGCCCGGTCCAGGTCGAGCAGGAAGGCGCGCTCCAGCACCGTCGCCCCGGTGACCGCGGCCTGCAGGGCACGCTGCACCTCGGCACCGGTCGCATCGCCGCCGGCGTGCACGATCCGCGCCCGCGAGTGCCCACCCTCGCGGGTCTGCGCCGGCGTGCCGTCCGGTCCCGCATCGAACCGGGCCCCACGCGCGGCCAGCAGCTCGACGGCCGCCCGGCCCTCCTGCGCCAACCGGCGGACCGCTGCGGGTTCGCACAGCCCGGCCCCGGCCACCAGGGTGTCGCGCACGTGCAGCTCGACGTCATCGGCGTCAGCGGTGGCCCGCGCGATCCCGCCCTGCGCCCAGCGGGTGCTGCCGGCATCCAGGGCGCCCTTGGTCACCACGTGCACGGACAGCCCGGAACCGGTGAGCCCGGCGGCAACCGTCAGACCCGCGACGCCCGAGCCCACGACGAGCACATCGGTGCGCACCGTCCAGGTCGGCCCGGGTGCGGCCAGGCGGCCGGCGACCAGGCTGGCCGCCAACGGTTCGGTGCGCGCCCCCCGGTCCAGCGTCGGCGCGCTCACCTGGCGACCGCCGGGGACGAGCCGAGCGCGATCATCCGTTCCACCGCACCGCGGGCCCGGTCGGCGATCGACGGGTCGACGTGCACCTCGTCGCGGCCGAACCGCAACGCGTCGAGCAGCCGGGCGGGGGTGATCATCTTCATGTAGGGGCAGACGGCGCCGCGGCTCACGGCCTCGAACTGCACACCCGGGTTCGCCTTGCGAAGCTGGTGGAGCATGCCGACCTCGGTCGCCACCAGCACCTTGCTGGCGCCCGTCCGACGGGCCTCGTCGAGCATCCCGCCGGTGGACACGATGCGGACCCGGTCGGCCGGGATCTCACCGGCGGCGGCCATCGACAGCGCGGCCGTCGCGCAGGAGCACTCGGGGTGCACGAGGACGTCGGCCCCCGGGTCGGCCGCGATGGCCCCGCGCAGCAGATCGCCGCCGATGCCCTCGTGCACGTGGCACTGGCCCTGCCAGATCCACAGGTCGCGGCCGGTGACCCGGCGCACGTGCTCGCCCAGGTGCCGGTCCGGCAGGAACAGGATCTGCCGGTCGGCGGGGATGGAGCGCACCACATCGGCTGCGTTGGAGGACGTGCAGCACACATCGGACTCGGCCTTCACGGCGGCCGTGGTGTTGACGTAGGCGACGACGGCGGCGCCAGGGTGCTCGGCCTTCCACGCACGCAGCTGGTCGGCGGTGATGGTGTCGGCCAGCGAGCAGCCCGCGCGGGCGTCGGGGATGAGCACCCGCTTGTCGGGGCTCAGGATCTTGGCGGTCTCGGCCATGAAGTGCACACCGCAGAACACGATCTCGGCGTTCGGCACGCTCGCGGCGATCCGGGACAGCGCGAGCGAGTCGCCGACGTGATCGGCGACGTCCTGGATCTGCGGCAGCTCGTAGTTGTGCGCCAGGATCACCGCATCGCGTTCGGCGGCCAGGGCCCGGACCTGGTCGGCCCAGTCGGCAGGCAGGTCGTCGTCCCGCGTCGGCAGGTCGTCGTCCCGCGTGGGCACGGCGTCGTCCTGCGTGATGGTGCTGGTCATCGCGTCCTCCAGGGCGGCCGGGGCGCCCGGCAGGTCGTGACCTGCCCGGCTCTCGTCCTGCGTGCTGTGTCGTGCCGACGTGGCTCGTGCGTCGTCCTGCAGTCGGACGCCGGACACCGTGCGGCGCGGCGCCGGCCGGGTGTCGGAGTTTTCGACTACTGGTCGATAACCCCGCGAACGCTACCATACGGCCGTGTCCGGGCCGAGCTCCTCTCACACCGCGTGCGGGCACGAGGTGCTCGCCGCGGTGCTCCAGGTGCGCGGCGACGGGCTCGACGTCCTGCTCTGGCGGCGCGCGATCGACCCCGACGCCGGTGCGTGGAGCCTGCCCGGAGGCGACCTGGCCGACGATGAGCACCTCGGTGGCTCGATCCGCCGCCAGCTCGCCGAGAAGGTCGACGTCCGCGAACTCGCCCACCTCGAACAGCTCGACTCCCGGGGCCGCCCGGACCGGGTCCCCGACCGCCGGGTGGTCGCCACCAGCTACCTGGGCCTGGTGCCGCTGGACGCCGACCCGCAGGTCCCGGCCGACACCACCTGGCACCCCACCGATGCGCTGCCACGGACGGCGTTCGACCACGGCGAGATCGTGCGGGCCGCCGTCGGGCGGCTGCGTTCGAAGCTCTCGTACACCAACCTCGGCTTCGCGCTCGCGCCGCCGGAGTTCACCATGTCCGAGCTGGTCCGGGTCTACCGGGCGGCCCTCGGCCACGACGTCGACCCGACCAACCTGCAACGCATCCTGGTGCGCCGCGGCCAGATCGAGCCCACCGGTGCCACGGCCCACCACGGACCCGGCGGTGGTCGGCCCGCAGCGATCTACCGGTTCACCGCCCGGGCCCTGGAGGTCACCGACCCCTTCGCCGTGCTGAGCCCCCCGCGCGCCTGACCCGACGTCCGTGCGACACGTCCCCCGCACTCCCGACGGCCCGCCCCCGCGCGCGCCGAGAGCTCCCGACCCGATACGCCCACCCCCCAAGAGCCAGGCCCCTCGCCTCCTCCCCCCCGCGCCCCCATGCGTCTCCGAGGCTGGGCAGGCTCACACCACGCCCACCCGCGGAATCGCGGCAGCCAGCAGCTGTGAGACTCACCCCGACCGCGGAGAGCCCTGCGTTTCCGAGGCTGGGCAGGTGATCAACCTGCCCAGCCTCGGAAACGCGCGGGGACGGGGAGGGGAGGGGACGGGAGGGGGGTTAGCTCTCCAGGACTGGGTAGGTCTGCCAGATGCGGTCGATGTAGTCGCGCATCGAGCGGTCCGAGGAGAAGTAGCCGCTGCGGGCCACGTTGAGGATGGCCGAGCGGGTCCATGACTCGGTGTCGGCGTAGGCCACGTCGACCCGGTCCTGGGCCTCCAGGTAGGCCGCGTAGTCCGCGAGCACCAGGAAGCGGTCGTCGTTGAGCAGGTTGGAGACCACCGGCTCGAACACCGACCGGTCGCCGCCCGAGAACGCACCCGAGGCGATGAGGTCGATCGCGGCGCGCAGCCGGTCATCGGCCGCGTAGTAGGCCGACGGGTGGTAGCCGGCAGCCTGCAGCGCCTCGACCTGCGGCTCCAGCAGCCCGAACAGGAAGAAGTGCTCGTCGCCGACGAGCCGGCGGATCTCGACGTTCGCGCCGTCGTCGGTGCCGATGGTGAGGGCACCGTTGAGCGCGAACTTCATGTTGCCCGTGCCCGAGGCCTCCTTGCCGGCCAGCGA
>JAKLPK010000141.1 GCA_022013895.1 Cellulomonas sp.
GGTGGTCGCGGCGGCCCGCCGCACATGAGCCGCGGGGCCGATGACCGTGAAGCCGCGGGCGTCGCGCGCGTCCAGGTCGGGCAGGTCGGACTCGACCGTCCCGGTGAGCGGGGCCCCGTCGGCCAGTCGGCGGCCCATCGCGGACTCACGGCTGGCGCGGTCGACGATGTCCCACGTGTCCAGGTCCATCCGGATGCGCCGCACCACCATGGATGTGCCACCGGGAAGCCAGCCGGCGTCGGTCCCCGAGTGCCACACCAGGTCGGGGGTGGCGGCGGGATCGACGTTGTGGGAGCCGTCGAGCTGACCCATGAGGTTGCGCATGGTGGCCCCCGGTGCGGTGACGCCCGGGGCGTGCCGGAAGCCGCGCTGGGTCCAGCGGACCGAGGCGAACGTGCTGGCCCCGACCGTGAGCACCCGGACCGTATGCGCGATGGCGAGCTCGTCGTCCCCGCAGACCTGGACCATGAGGTCACCGCCCGACCACCGGTCCTCGAGCCTGTCCACGGTGAACGCGGGCAGCGGTGCGAGCCAGCTCGGGGCGCGGTCCACGAGGTCGGCCGCGGCGAAGAACCCCGGGCCGTAGCCGACGGTGGTCGTCAGGCTCGCCGGCAGCGCGGTCAGCTCACCGGCCTGGTCGGCCAGCGGGGCCGTCCCGGCCATCAGCCGTTCGCAGTCCTCGGTCCAGACCTTCATCAGCCGCACCAGGGCCTCCCGGTCCACGCCGGGCGCCAGGTCGAACGCGACCATCGTGAGGAAGGCCGGGGCTGTGGTGGCGACCCCGGGCTGCCGCTCCCCGCGGAACGCCACCCGGGCCTGGCCGACGGCACCGCCGGCCGTCGACCCGGGCGGGTTCGTCGACCCGGACCGGGCCGTCGACCCGGCGTCGGTCGCGGCGTCCCACACGGCCCGCCCGCCCAGCGCGGCACCCGCCCCGGTGACGGCTGCGAGACCGGCCGTCAGCACGGTGCGACGACTGGGGGACTGTTCGGTCACGGCGTGGACATGTCCATGTCGCCCGTCGGGGACCCGCTCGACATGTCCATGCTCGGGGCGTACGTCTCGTTGCCGCCGTCGTACGTCCGGGCGGAGGCCGCCATCACGCAGGAGGCCCCGGCCGTCGTGTGCAGCGTCACGGTCACGTCGTCACCGGCCTCGATGGGTGCGGCGACGCCCATGAACATGATGTGCTCACCGCCCGGTTCGAGCGTCTGGGTCGCGCCCGGCTCGATGACGAAGCCGCCGGACTTGGGCTGCATGGTCGCCGACCCGTCCGTCCCGGTCACCACCTCGTGCAGCTCGAGCATCGAGGAGGCGGGCGAGCTCGCCGAGTCGATCGTGACGGTCTGGTCGCTGGTGTTCTCCAGGGTGCCGAACGCCGCGGTCATCCCCGAGTCCACGGCCTTCACCCAGGCGTCGGAGATCGTCAGCGGGCAGGCGCCGTCGGAGGCTGTCGAGCTCGATGCGGAGGTCGAGGTGCCCTGGCCGCAGCCAGCCAGGGCCAGGACTGCCGCGAGCCCTGCCCCTACACCTGCACCTACGTGGCGATAGCGCACGGTCCCACCCCAGTCTCGTCGTCGATGGACAGCACCCTCCCACAGCGGACCGCGGTGCGGGACCGACTTCGGCGTGCGATCAAGGGACCGAGGTCCCGTCCGGGCGTCCGTCGGCCACGGGCCCCACCTGCGCGGACGCGGGTCGCGGCGCTCAGCTGCCCCCGTGGATGAGGTTGACCTCGCGCAGCAGCGCCCGGTCGTCGAGCACGGTGGCGGTCGGTCCGTCCGCCACGAGGGTGTGGTCCTCGGCGAGGACGAGCACGCGGTCGGCCACGTCCGGCAGCCGCTCCAGGTCGTGGGTCGCCAGGACGAGGGTCTTGCCGGCCTCCGCGAGCGTGCGCATGAGCTCGATGAGCCAGTGCCGGCTGCGCGGGTCGAGCGCCGCGGTCGGTTCGTCGAACAGCAGCACCTGCGGGTTCATCACCAGGATCGAGGCGATGGCGACCTGCTTCTTCTGACCGCCCGAGAGCTGGAAGGGCGTGCGGTCCGCGAGCTCGGTGATCTCCAGCAGCGCGAGCACCTCGTCGATGCGGATCTGCACCTGGTCCGGCGGCAGCCCGAGCTGCAGCGGGCCGAAGGCGATCTCCTCGCGGACCGTCGGGGAGAACACCTGGGTGTCGGCGTTCTGGAACACGAAGCCGACGCGGGAGCGGAACGCGGCCGACAGCTGCGCATCCTCCAGCCCGTCCTCGGTGAGCGGCCGGCCGAAGGCGTGCACCGTGCCCGATGTGGGGAAGACCAGACCGTCGAGCACCTTGAGCAGCGTGGACTTGCCGCACCCGTTGGCCCCGAGCAGGGCGAGGCGTTCCCCGGCGTGGACATCGAGGCTGACCCCGGCCAGGGCGGGGAAGCGGTCGAGGTAGGAGTAGTGCACATCGCGGCAGGCGAGCACGATCTGCGGCTCAGCGGCCAAGGGCACCGTCCGCGAGCAGCAGGGCGACCGTCGCGGCGACCGCGGCCCCGACGGCCAGCAGGTCGCGCGCCGTCAACCGTTCGATGTGCAGCGTGTGCGCCTGGCCGCGGTAGCCACGGGCCACCATCGCCTGGTGCACCTCATCGGACAGGTGGTGTGCCTTGGTGACCAGCGCACCGGCCGAGGCGCCGAGCAGCGCCCGTCCCGCCCGGCCGTGCGAGACGGTGCCCACCGTGCGCGATCGGCGGCTGGTGTACATGTCGGTGACCGTCCCGAGCAGCAGGAACACGTACCGGTACGCCATCGCGATCACCATCACGAACATCCGCGGCACGCCGAGCCCGCCCAACGCCGCGAGCAACCGCACCCACGGGGTGGTCAGGGTGAGGAGCAGCACCGCGGAGACCGAGCAGGCGACCCGGCCGATGAGCATCGCGGCGCTGGTCAGCCCCTGGGACGTGAATCCCTCGACCGTCCCGTCCCACGTCCACAGCGGGACCACGACGTCACCGGGCAGGACGACGGACAGGGTGGCCGGCGCGACGACGACCGCGGTGAACAGCGGGACGGCCACCCAGACCCGCCGCAGGAACGGCAGCACCTGGACCCGGCTCGCCGCGGCGAGCGCGAGGGTGCCGGCGTAGGCGCCGACCAGGACGGCCGGGTTCCGGACGAGCGACAGCCCGATGAGGACGATGAGCAGCCCGATGAGCTTGGCCCGAGGGTCCAGGCGCTGCAGCAGACCGTCGGCCTGCGCATCGTCCTCGGCGAACATGGCCTGGCGCAGCAGCCGGGCCGAGCTGTCGAGGTTCTGCTCGACGAACGACCGGCGCAGGCGCCGCCCACCTGGTGCGTAGGTCGGGTCGTCGGAGACCGGGGCCGTGAGCCACTCGGGGACGGTGTGCGGTCCGGTGGCCGTCGCCGCTGCCGGCTCAGGCAGGACGAGCGCGGCCGACGTGGCAGTCATGGGGTCAGATCGCAGCCGGTGCATCCACGCCGGTCGGGTCGCTCCCGGCGCCCGGACGCCCGGACCGGTGGCCGATGGCCGCGGCCGACCGGGCGACCAGGTAGATCACGGCCCCGATCACGGCGATCCCGACGAGGGCCGAGAGCCAGTAGCCGAGCACGGCGTTCTGCCCGTCGGCGAACCCGTAGTCGCCGAGCAGCGTGTGGCTCCAGAAGCCGCTGAACCGGTTGAGACCGTCGGGGATCGAGCTCAGGCCGAGGCTGCCCAGGTCGAGGTCCTCCGGTGCGTCCTCGCCGAACGCCCCGCCGGGTGCCAGCAGGCCGAGCGGGGCGAGGGCGACCATCACCGCGACGAACCCGATCGCGACCCGGCCAGGTGTGATCCGACCCGGCGTGATCCGGCCCGGACCGACCCGCCCCGGCTGCCGGACGGGTGCGGCGGCTGCGGTAGGCGGGATGCCCGGGTGGTTCGGCACCAGGCGGCGGACGTCGGCGTGGGCCAGGTAGGCGAAGACGCCCACGGTGAGGATCGTCTCGGCCGCCCCGGCGATGGTCAGGTGCGCGAGCGCCATCGCGGGGATCGTCTGGGCCAGGTTGTACGGGGAGTACAGCGGCGTCCCGTCGGCGGTGTGGGCGATGAGGGGCTGGATGCCCAGCTCGATCGCGGTCGCCAGACCGGCGGCGTTGATCCCGATGTACCCGGCGACACCCGCGGCCACGAGCCTGCGTCGGCTGGTCAGGGGCGAGCGGCCAGCGACGGCGCGGTACGCCCACAGGCCCACGAACGGCATGATCACGGCCATGTTGAGCACGTTCGCACCGAGCGTGAGCACACCGCCGTCGCCGAACAGCAGGGCCTGGAACAGGAGGGCGACAGTGACTGCTATCACCGCCGCCCATGGTCCGAGGACGATCGCGATGATCACCGCCCCGACCGCGTGGGCCGTCGTGCCGTCGGGGATCGGCACGTTGAACATCATGACCAGGAAGCTCACGGCGGAGAACATCGCCAGCAGCGGCACGTCCTTGGTCTTGACTACCTCGGTGACCTTGCGGGAGGCGACCACCAGGAAGGGCACTGCTGCCGCTGCGGTCACGGCGCAGGTCACGGGTGACAGGTAGCCGTCGGGGATGTGCATGGGGTGTCCTCCGTCCGCCGGCCGCCGCTGGCCGACTGACGGAGGCTACCGTGTTGCGACGCGTCGCATTAGCGGTTCCACCGACCGGATGCCCGGTGTGAGGTCGTGGTCAGCCGGCCGAGCACGCGGCGCACGTCCCGGACAGCGCCACGTGCCCGGGGTCGAGGACGAACCCGTCCCGCCGGGCCAGCTCCCGCCCCACCTCGTCGAGCAGGTCGGCCGGCAGGTCGAGCACCGCACCGCAGACCCGGCACTGGGCGTGCAGGTGCGTGTGCTCACCGCGGGCCAGGTGGTACGCCGTCCCGCCGTGCCCCAGGTGCAGGTGCTGCACGACGCCGAGCTCGGAGAGCGCCTCCAGGGTCCGGTAGACGCTCGCCCGGTGCACCGTCGGATCTGCCTCGGCGACCGCCGCCACCACATCGGGCGCCAGCAGGTGCCCACCGCGCCGGGCCAGAGCCGTGAGCACCGCCCGACGAGGGGCCGTCATGCGTTCGCCGTGCTCGCGCAGCTGACGCGCCACCTGCTCGACCAGGGCATCGACGTCCGCATCGGTGGTGGTCGGGGCCGATCTGGTCGGATGAGATCCGGCTGGTTGCGGTCCCGTCGGGCCGTGGCCCTCCGTGCCGGGGGCGGACGGTAGGTGCATGGACGACAGTGTCCCCTGCTGCCCGGTCAGCGGCGGTCGACGGGGACGGCGACCTCCATCACCGGTTCGGCGGTCCCGGTGCCGGTCCCGCCGCCGGTCCCTGTGCCGAAGCCCGGGAGGTAGACCTCGCGGTTGGCCCCGACCGGCATCAGGTCGACCGCGAACGCCCCGGTGGACAGGTGGTCGTGGACGGCGACCAGCAGCTCGCGGTCGTCCGCCTGGTCCTGGCTCAGCGGCACGTAGGCCTGGAGGTGTGCGGCCGCGACCGACAGCCGGAAGCCCGGACCGGGCGGACGCAGCACCCCGACGACCGGTGCGTGCACCACGAGGCGTGCGGTGAAACCCTCGGTTGCCCGTTCCGGGTACTCGACGTACGGGGCCGCGGCGAGCTCGACGCCCGCGCCGCCCAGGGCCTCGAAGAGCCTGGCCGTCGACCCCCGGATCGCATCGCCCACCCCGGCGAGATCGGCTGTCACCTCCTGCGACAACGTGAGCTGCTCGGGTACCTCGCGCAGCCGAATCTCGTCGACCGGTGGTCGCCGTGCCGCGGTGAGAGCGGCTCGGACCTGCTCGGCGGTCGCCAGCCGGGTGCGCAGCTCCTGTCGTCGGGTGCTCCACAGCGCGTCGAAGGCGACAACGGGGTCGTCGGCGTCCAGCACGTCGCGCACCGTGGACAGCGGCAGGTCGATCGTCCGCAGCAGGCCGATGAGCCTGGCTCGGACGATCTGGTCCGGCCCGAAGGAGCGCCGCCCGCCCCCGGCGTCGCGGGCCTCCAGGAGACCTCGCTGGAGGTAGATCCGCACCGCCTTCTCGGTCAGTGACGCGGAGCGGGCCAGGGCGGCCACGGAGGTGACGATGCCCTCCGGCGCGCTCACGTCGGGCGCGGCCCACGTCCGTTGGGAGGCCAGGTGGCCCGCCCGGGCCGGGGCGGAAGGCGAAGCCGGGCTCGAAGCGGAGGCCGAGGCCGAAGTCGAAGCCGGGGCCGAGGCCAGTGCCGGGCCAGGTCCGCGGACGGCAGAAGGGGTCGGGGCGTCAGCTCGATCCGAGGTCATGCCCGGACGCTACGGCCTGCCCCAGGGGCAGGTTCAACTGCCGCCCACCGGAGCTCCCCGCCCGCCCTCGGCCCACCGATCCCGCGCCGGACGTCGCCGGCTCGGCTGTCCTGCGCGGGATCGGCCGAGATCTCAGCCGATCCCGCGGCGGACCGACGCGCCGAGCGTTCCCGGGTCCTGGCAGGCGAGATCGCGGGCTCGGACGACTCGCTCGTCGAGGCCTCCTGACGGCGCGGGGTGCAGCTCTGCCCGTCGCGAGCAGGAGGTTCCCGACGACGCTCCAACGTGGCTAGGCATCGCCGTCTTTTATTCCAACTTTGAGAGCCCTCAGTTGTATGTTGATGTCCGTGGATGCTGGCCGATTTGCGGAGTCGATCTTCGGGCGTGCGGTCCGTGATCCCGGCGATCGTGCCGCCTTCACCTACTACCTGCCCCGTCCGATCCCTCGGCAGCTCGACCTCAGCAGCACTGTCGTCCTCGCGTTGTCTGAGGCCGACGCCGCCCTTGGGCGTCTGCAAGGGCTCGGCACGCTCATCAGGGACCCGGGGCTCCTCATCGGGCCGTACCTACGCCGAGAGGCGCTCGCGAGCTCCCGCATCGAGGGGACGCAAGCCTCGCTCTCGGACGTGTTCCAGGCCGAGATCGACGAGAGCTCGACCAACGACGACACACGTGAGGTTCAGCAGTGTCTCGAGGCGACGCAGCTGGCCTACGAGCTTGCGAACAGCCGGCCGATCACGCAGCGGCTCGTCCTGCAGGTCCACGCGGCGCTGCTCACCGGGGTCCGTGGTGAGGAGAAGAACCCGGGCGAGTATCGGCGCTCGCCAGTCTGGGTCGGCGCACCTGGTGCGACGCCCGTCGACGCGGTCTTCGTCCCACCCCTCCATCGCCACCTTCCGGAGCTGATGGGCGACTGGGAGGTCTTCGTCAACGAGGAGGGTGCGGCGCTTCCCGCGCTCATCCAGGCGGCGCTCATGCACTACCAGTTCGAGACGATCCACCCGTTCCTCGACGGCAACGGTCGGATGGGCAGGCTCCTCATCAACCTGCTCCTGATGGAACGCGGGCGACTGCCCCTCCCGCTGCTCTACCTCTCGCACTACTTCGAGACCCACCGAGACGTGTACTACGACCGACTGCAGCAGGTCCGCGAGAGCGGCGAGGTCGAGAGCTGGCTGGTGTTCTTCCTCACCGCGGTGCGTGAGCAGGCGATGGACGCGGTGGAGCGCTCGCAGCGCCTCATCGCGATTCGCGAGACCTACTACGCCGAGGCGATCAAGCAGCGGTCCAGCCTGCCCCGGCTCGTCGAGATCATCGTCCGCAACCCGTTCGTGACGGTGAAGTCGGTCGAGATCGGGCGCGACCTCACCAACCAGGGTGCCCGCAACCTCATCCGCAACGCCGTGGGCAAGGGGTGGTTGCACAGTCTTGGTTCCCACGGCCGGGGCGGTCGCGAGCACTGGTTCGCGCCGGAGGTCCTCGCGGTCATGGAAGCGCCGATCGTCTACGAGCAGGCAGAGGTGACGACGCGAGAGCAGTGACCGGTGCGCCTGCGACGTGCGACGTACGCTCGCGACGTGCAGCTGCGCGTCCTGGTCCTCCCGGCGGCTGCTCTCGCGGGCCTGTTCGCCTGGGCAGAGCTCGTCCATCGCCAGTCGGCTGGCCGGCTTCTCGGGACGAAGCATGACGTCGCCCCGACCACGGAGGCGGTGGTCGTCCTCGGGTACCGGAACCGGGGGCGGCGAGCGAACCACGTCAACCGCTTCCGAGTGCGGGCCGGGCTGCGGTCCTTCGACCCTGAGGTCGTCGATCAGGTACTCGTGCTGTGCGGTGGCGCGGTGGGTGGCCCCGTCCCCGAGGCCGAGCTCATGGCCCGGTACGCCCGGAAGCGCGGGTACACCGGGCCGGTTCTGCTCGACCGGGACAGCGTCAGCACGTGGGAGAACATCCGCCAC
>JAKLPK010000142.1 GCA_022013895.1 Cellulomonas sp.
ACCTATGCCGCGGTCGGTGCCTGGGCGCTGCGGGACCTCGCCGAGATCCAGGCCGATGTCGCCTTCATCGGTACCAACGGGCTCTCCGTCGAGCGCGGGCTGACCACCCCGGACCTGGCCGAGGCCGCAGTCAAGCGGGCGCTGGTCGGCGCCGCGCGACGCACCGTCGTCCTCGCCGACCGCACCAAGATCGGTCGCGTCGACTTCGCCACCATCGTCCCGTTGTCCGAGGTCGACACGGTGATCACCGACTCGGGGGTCGACCGCGAGCTGGCCGAGGAGCTCGAGGCCACCGGGCTGACGGTGGTGCGCGCATGATCGTCACCTTCACCCCCAACCCGAGCGTCGACCGGGCGCTCGACGTCACCTCGCTCCAGGTCGGTGAGGTCAACCGGGCCCACGCCACCCACCTCGACGCCGGCGGCAAGGGCATCAACGTCTCCCGCGCGCTGGTCGCCCAAGGGCTGGACACCATCGCGGTGCTGCCGGTCGGCGGTGGCGACGGCGATCTCCTGGTCGCGCTGCTCGCCGATCAGCACGTCGTCGCCCGTCCGGTCGCCGTCGCCGGGGAGACCCGCACCAACATCACGCTCGTCGAGGCGACGGGGGTCACCACCAAGGTCAACGCGCCCGGCCCGACATTGTGCCCGACCGAGGTCGATGCGCTCCTCGGGGCCGTCGAGGAGCTGCTCGCCGACCGGCCCGAGCTGCTCGTCGCGGCGGGCAGCCTCCCGGCGGGCGCCGGTGAGTCGTTCTTCGCCCGGCTCGCCGGGCTCGCCGCCCGGTACCGGGTGCCGGTCGCGCTCGACACGTCCGGGGTACCGCTGGCCCGCGCCGTACGCGGCGGCGGACTGCAGGTCATCAAGCCCAACGAGGACGAGCTCGGCGAGCTCGTCGGACGCCGGCTCGTCACCGTGGGCGATGCCGTCCTGGCCGCACGGGACGTCATCGCGATGGGGACCGACACCGTGCTCATCAGCCTCGGCGGTCACGGTGCGCTGCTGGTCGACGCCGACCACGCGTGGTGGGCCGGCGGCCCCGCCCTGGTCCCCGCGTCGACCGTCGGGGCCGGGGACACGACCCTGGCCGGGTTCCTCGGCGCGAGCGGCGATCCCGCGCAACGCCTGGCGACCGCGGTCGCCTGGGGGCGTGCCGCAGTGCTGCTCCCCGGCACGGCGGTACCGACCCCCGACCAGATCGAGCTGGACGCAGTCCGCGTCGTGAACGAGCCAGACCCCAACCTCCCACTGAAGGAGCTGTGAGATGAGCACCCCTCTGATCACCCCCGAGCTCGTCGCCGTCGACCTCGTCGCGGCCGACCGGGACCAGGCCACCCGTGCGCTGATCGACCTGCTGGCCGCGGCAGGGAGGGTGACCGACGCCGACGGTTTCCATGCCGACGTGCGTGACCGTGAGGCCCAGATGGCGACCGGGATGCCGGGTGGCATCGGGTTGCCGCACGCGCGCTCGGCCCACGTCACGGTGCCGAGCCTGGCGGTCGGCAAGGTGCCGGCCGGTGTCGACTTCGGTGCCCCCGACGGCCCCGCCACCCTGGTGTTCCTCATCGCGGCACCGGCCAGCGGTGACGCCGACCACCTCAAGATCCTGGCTGCTCTGGCCCGTCGGCTGGTGCACCCGGAGTTCCGACAGGCCCTGAACGACGCGACCGATGCCGCGACCGTCGCCCAGATCATCACGACCGAGGTCGTCCCGGCCTGACCGCACCTCGCCGCACAGCACGTCCCGCTCCGCCGTTCCGCCCCGACCCACCCGGGGTGGCGATGACGCCACCCCTCGAACCGGAAGGTCCCTCATGAAGTTCGTCGCCGTCTCCTCGTGTCCCACGGGGATCGCACACACCTACATGGCCGCCGAGGCCCTCGAACAGGCGGGTAGAGCCGCAGGTCACGAGGTTGTCGTCGAGACACAGGGGGCCGCGGGGGCCACCCCGATCGACCCCGCGGTCATCGCCGCTGCCGACGGCGTGATCTACGCCGCCGATCTGGAGGTCAAGGACAAGGGCCGGTTCGCCGGCAAGCCGTTCATCGACGTCGGTGTGAAGAAGGCCGTGCACGACGCACCCGGTGTGCTCGCCCAGGCGGTCGCGGCCGTCGAGGCGTTCGCAGCCTCTGGTGCGCCGGCAGCCACCGTCGCCGCGCCCACGCCGGTCGCGGCCGGCGGGTCCAAGGCAGGCGGTGTCGGCCACAAGATCCGGCAGTACCTCATGACCGGCGTGTCGCACATGATCCCGTTCGTCGCCGCAGGCGGTCTGCTCATCGCGATCGGCTTCATGCTCGCCACCATCGCGTGGCCGACCAACGGCGCCATCGAGGTCACCCAGGTGGTCGACGGCAGCAACAGCACCGACTTCATCGCCTGGATCAACGACGGGTTCTCCGTCGGCTCGTTGCAGGCCTGGGCGGTGCTGCTGTTCTGGGTCGGCAAGTGGGCGTTCGCGTTCCTGGTCCCGGCGCTGTCCGGCTACATCGCGTACGGCATCGCCGACCGGCCTGGTATCGCCCCCGGGTTCGTCGGAGGTTTCGCCGCCGTCCTCGTCGGGGCAGGCTTCCTCGGCGGTATCGTCACCGGCTTCCTCGCCGGCTTCCTGGCACTGTGGATCGCCCGGTGGAAGGTCCCCAAGGGTGTGCGTGGCGTCATGCCGGTCGTCGTGATCCCGCTGCTCACCGTCATGGTGGTCGGTGTCGCGACCGCCCTGATCATCGGCCCGCCGATGAAGTCCGTGAACGACGGTCTGACCTCGTGGCTCAACTCGATGTCCGGGACCAGCGCCGTGCTGCTCGGGATCATCCTCGGCCTGATGATGTGCTTCGACCTCGGCGGTCCGCTCAACAAGGTCGCCTACGTGTTCGCGACCACCGGTCTGGCCAACGCCGTCACGAGCTCGGACCCGCAGGCCAAGATCATGGCGGCCGTCATGGCCGCCGGGATGGTCCCGCCGCTGGCCGTCGCCCTGGCGACCGTCCTGCGCCCGAAGCTGTTCACCGAGTCCGAGCGTGAGGCCGGGAAGTCCGCCTGGCTGCTGGGCCTGTCGTTCATCTCCGAGGGCGCGATCCCGTTCGCCGCAGCCGACCCGCTGCGTCTCATCCCGTCGTTCATGATCGGTGGTGCGGTCACCGGTGGTCTGTCGATGGCGTTCGGCGCCGGCGTCCTCGCCCCGCACGGCGGGTTCTGGGTGACGCCGCTCGTCCACCAGCCGCTGCTGTTCCTGCTGGCGATCCTCATCGGCATGCTCGTCTCGGCCGCTCTGGTGATCGTCGCGAAGGGGATCGGCCGCGGGTCGGACGCCGATCTGGCGGCCGAGAACGAGCTCGTCTCGATCTGAGTCTGGACCCGGGCGAACCGACATCCGATTCGCCTAAAGTAGTCCGCAACCGCAAGCAAAGAGAGGTCCACCATGGCCGAGCGCACCGTCGCCGTCGCCTCCCGGGTGGGGCTGCACGCCCGACCCGCCACGATCTTCACCCAGGCCGTCGCCGCTGCGACCCTCCCGGTGACGATCGCCAAGGCCGGGGGAGTCCCCGTCGACGCGTCCAGCATCCTGTTCGTGATGTCGCTGGGCGTCGGTCATGGTGAGGAGGTCACGCTCACCGCGGACGGTTCGGACGCCGACCGCATCCTCGACGAGCTCGTCGCCCTGCTGGCGACCGACCTCGACGAGGAGCAGAAGTGAGCGGCACCGCTCTGTCGGTCGACGCCGGCACCCGCCTCATGGGTGTCGGCGTCGGCCGGGGCGGCGTCGTCGGCCCGGTCGTCCAGGTACGACCGGCCCCGGTCGCGCCCGCCGACACCCCGGTGCTCGTCGACGGCAGACCGGCCGACGTCGCCACCACGCACGCCGTGCTCGACTCGGCGTTCGCCAAGGTCGCAGCCTCGTTGCAGGCGCAGGCCGGGCGGGCCGACGGCTCTCTGGCCGAGGTGCTGACCGCCACCGCCCAGATGGCCGCCGACCCGGCGTTGCGCTCCCAGGTGCTGGCCCGGGTCGACGCCGGTGAAGCGCCGGTCTCGGCGATCGACGGCGTCGTGTCCACCTTCGTCACCATGTTCGAGCAGGCCGGTGGCTACCTGGCCGAGCGGGTCACCGACCTGCGCTCGGTCCGCGACCGGCTGGTCGCCGCTGCGCTCGGGCTGCCTGCCCCGGGCGTCCCCGAGCTGCGGGTCCCGTCCGTCGTCGTCGCCCGCGACCTGGCGCCGGCCGACACCGCGGCGCTCGACCTGGCCAACGTGCTCGCCATCGTCACCGAGCTCGGCGGTCCCACCGGTCACACGGCGATCATCGCCGGCCAGCTCGGCATCCCCTGCATCGTGCGGGTCGCCGGTGCCACCGATCTGCCCGAAGGCGTCGACGTGGCCGTCGATGCCGCCGCCGGTGTGGTCACGGTGGAGCCCGACGAGGCGCTGCGCACCACTCTGGTCGAACGGGCGAAGGCTGAACGCGCGCTCGCCTCGGACACCGCGGCCGGTGCGACCGCCGACGGCCACCCGGTGGCCCTGCTCGCGAACATCGGCACGGCAGAGGACGCCGAACGCGTCGCCGGCACCGCGGTCGAGGGCGTCGGCCTGTTCCGCACCGAGGTGCTGTTCCTCGAGCGGGCGACCGCGCCGAGCGTCGAGGACCAGGCTGCGACCTACACCCGCGCGCTCACCGCCCTCGGGGGCCGCAAGGTCGTCGTGCGGACGCTGGACGCCGGTGCGGACAAACCGCTGGCCTTCGCCACCGCCGCCGATGAGGAGAACCCGGCGCTCGGCGTGCGCGGCTACCGCCTGGTGCGCACCCACCCGGACCTGATCACGACCCAGCTCGCGGCGCTGGCCGCCGCCCAGGAGGCCACTGGCACCGCGCCCTGGGTGATGGCGCCGATGATCGCCACGCCGGCCGAGGCCCGAGACTTCGCCAAGGCCGCCCACGCCGTCGGTGTGAAGACCGTGGGCGTCATGGTCGAGATCCCCGCGGCAGCACTGCGGGCCGAGCAGATCCTGGCCGAGGTCGACTTCGTCTCGCTCGGCACCAACGACCTGGCCCAGTACACGATGGCGACCGACCGGCTGCGCGGTGAGCTCGCCGATCTGCTGTCGGCCTGGCAGCCGGCCGTGATCGAGCTGGTGGCCAGCACGGCACGGGCCGGCAAGACCACGGGCAAACCGGTCGGGGTCTGCGGGGAGTCCGCGAGCGACCCCCTGATGGCGCTCGTGCTCGTCGGGCTCGGTGTCACGAGTCTGTCGATGGCGGCCGGTGCGGTGCCGGCCGTCCGCTACGCGGTGCGTCACCACACCCTGGCCACCTGCGAGCAGATGGCGGCCGCGGCACTTGCGGCCGGGTCGGCGGACGAGGCCAGGGCCGCCGTGGTGGCGCTCGCGGACCCGCAGGTCCGGGCGGCGCTCGGCTGGTGACGAGCCGGGCGTGGTATCGGGGCCGGTGAGGGTCGGCGCGTGACGCCGCGGCACGCGGAGCGAGCGGCTCCGGGTCCCGCGGCCCCGGGCACGTAGCCTGGGGAGATGGCGCACGAGGAGTCGTCGGCACATCTGGCCGATCCGGACACCGACCCCCTGGCGACGTACGTGCTGGAGCCTGACGACCTGCGCACGCTCTGCGCGCGGGCGGTCGTCGGTCCCGGTGCTGGTACGGCGACCGCGTACGCCCCGTTCACCGGCGCCCCGGTCGCCGCCGTCCCGGCATCCGGTCCGGACGATGTCCCGGCGGCCGCTGCCCGTGCGCGGGCGGCCCACCGACGCTGGGCCGCGGTACCGCCGCGGCGCCGGCGTGCGGGTCTGCGCGCCGTGCACGACCTCCTGCTCGTGCGGCAGAGCGATGCGCTCGATCTGATGCAGGTGGAGACGGGCCTGGCCCGGTCGACGGCGTCCGCCGAGCTCATCGGTGTCGCCGAACTCGCCCGGCGGCTCGCGGGCCGCGACCCGTCACGGGAGCGGCGCCACCTCGACGGATCCGTCGCGCGGCGCCGCCCGGCCGGTGTGGTGGCTGTGATCGGGGCCGCCCGGGCCCCGCTGGCCAGCACCTTGGGTGCGGCGCTCGCACCCTTGCTCACCGGCAGCGCCGTGCTGCTGCACCCGGACCCCCAGGCGGTGCTCGTCGGACTGTGGGTCGCCGAGCTCGTGGAGGATGCCGGTCTGCCGGTCGAGCTGCTCCAGGTGCTCACCGGCGGGATCGAGGTCGGCGCGGCGGCCGTCGCGGTTGGCGACCGGCTGCTGGTCCCGTCGACAGCCACGGGTCGTGAGCTGGCCGGGCTCGCGGGGCACCTCCAGGTCCCGGTGAACCGGCTCGCACCGGGCACGGTCGCGGCCTACGTGCGTCCTGACGCCCCGGTCGGGGCCACCGCCAGGGCGCTCGCACGGATGTGCTTCGACGGCTCACCGTCCGCCGTGCGCCGGGTGCAGGTCCATCGGGCGGTGGCCGTCCCCTTCGAGGAGGCGTTCGTCCAGGCGACGCAGCTGCTGGCCGTGGGGCCCGGCCTGGACTACCGGGCCGAGCTGGGTTCCCTGTCGACCGCGGCGCAGCTGCAGCAGATCGGCGACCTGGTGGCCGAGGCCGCCGGGGTCGGGGCCCGGGTGATGACCGGCGGTGAACCGTTGGTGCGCTCCGGTCCGCTCTTCTACGCACCGACCGTGCTCGGGGACGTCCCGGCCGGGGACCCCGTCCGCCATGAGCCGGTGGACGGGCCGCTCGTCGTGCTCGACGAGGTGGCCTCCGACGATGAGGCCGTGGCCGCCATGAACGAGACCGGTCCGATGCCCCGGGCGCTGGTCTGGACATCCGCCCCGCGCACCTGCGACCTGGACGTGCGGGCCGATCTGCTGATGGTCGGCACCCCGCGCGGTTCGTCCGGGCGGAGCGACGTCCGGATGCTCGTCGACCAGGTCACCGATCCGCAGACGGTGCTGCGGCGCCGTGGGGGTGTGGTGCCGTGGTCGACCGGCGCGACCCGGACGGCGCTGCTCATGGCGGCCTCGCGGGCACGCCGGGCCCTGGACGAGCGCTGACGCGCCGCCGGCCCCGTCCCGGGGATCGGGGCGGGGCCGGCGGCGCGTGGGATCAGGCCTGGACGAGCGCAGCAGACTGCCGGGCGATCTCCAGCTCCTCGTTGGTCGGCACGACGAGCACGGTGACCCGCGCGCCCTCGGGGGAGATGACCGTCGGCTCGGACTTGCTGCCGGCGTTCCGCTCCGGGTCGACCTCGATGCCGAGCTCGGACAGCCCGCGCAGCGCACCGGCACGCGTCCGGTCGTCGTTCTCGCCGATACCCGCCGTGAACGCGACGACATCGACGTGCCCGAGTTGGGCGTAGTAGTTGCCGACGTACCCGCGGATGCGGTGGTAGTAGACCTCGAGCGCCAGCAGGGCGTCCTCGTCACCGGCGTCCGCGGCGGCGTTCACATCGCGCATATCGGTGTGCCCGCACAGCCCGAGCATCCCCGACCGGCGGTTGAGGATGGAGTCGAGCTGGTCGATCGAGTAGCCGGCCGTCCGCGACAGGTGCACCAGCACCGCCGGGTCC
>JAKLPK010000143.1 GCA_022013895.1 Cellulomonas sp.
CCGACCACGGAGAGTGACGCCACAGATGGCTACCGACTACGACGCTCCTCGCAAGACCGAGGAGGAGATGTCCGAGGACAGCCTCCAGGAGCTCCAGGCACGGCGTTCCGACAAGAACTCGGGCGTGGTCGACGAGGATGAGACGGAGGCCGCCGAGGGCTTCGAGCTGCCGGGCGCCGACCTCTCGGGGGAGGAGCTGTCCGTCCGGGTGCTGCCGCGCCAGGCGGATGAGTTCACCTGCTCCCACTGCTTCCTCGTGCACCACCGCAGCCAGCTCGCCTACGAGAAGGACGGCCAGCCGGTCTGCTCGGAGTGCGCTGCCTGATCCAGCACCAGATCGACGACGGCCGGTGACCCGCGGGTCACCGGCCGTCGTCGTCCTGGCGCCCGTCCGGGTGCTTCTCGTCGGTCGGCCGGTGATGGGCGACGGTCTCGACGAAGGTGTCGGTGACGGCGAGCGTGTCGGCGAGAGCGCTGGTCGGCGCCGGGGCTGCCGGTGCGGCGCCGGCCGCGAGGAGTGCGGCCACGAGGGCCTGGGGGTGGCGGGTCGACACGATCCAGTACGGCGTGGCGTCCTGCGGGTCGCGCAGCTCCACCCGGACGGCCGTCCGCACCCAGGAACGCAGGCATGCGTAGGAGCGTGCGTCGAGCGCGGGGCCGAGCTCGGTGGCCAGCTCGGGACCGTCGAGCCGTCGGGGTGCGGCGAGCAGCTGTACCGGCACCTCGGCGCGGCCCGCCCGGAGCGTGCCTCCGTCGACCCGCACCCGTGCGGTGGTCGCCACCACGACCAGACTCGCCACGACGAGCGAGACAGCGCCGACCACGAGGCCGAGGCCGGGGTCGAGCGGTGCAGGCACGGCACCGAGCGAGACCGCCGCGAGCACCACCGCGAACCACCCCACCGGGCCGAACCACAGTCGCTCGTCGTAGGCAGGTGGGGTCGTCACGGGATCAGCATCGCATCACCGTGCCGTCTGGTGCGGGCGGCTGCCCGGTAGGGTCGGGCGCCGTGAGCGACGTCGAGGTGCTGCTGGTGCGGCTGGACCCCGGGCTTCCCGTCCCCGGCTACTCCCAGGAGGGCGATGCGGGTGCGGATCTCATGACCGCGGTCGACCTGGTGCTGGCGCCGGGGGAGCGCGCCACTGTGCCGACCGGTGTGGCCATCGCGTTGCCGCCCGGCCATGCCGCGTTCGTGCACCCCCGATCGGGTCTGGCGGCCCGCCACGGCCTGACGGTCGTCAACGCGCCCGGAACGGTCGACGCCGGTTACCGCGGCGAGATCAAGGTGACGTTGCTCAACACCGACGCCCATGAGGAGCTGCGGCTGAACCGCGGTGACCGGATCGCGCAGCTCGTCGTCCAGCGGGTAGAGCGTGCAGCGTTCGTCGAGGTCGCCGAGCTGCCGTCCTCGCAGCGCGGGGCTGCGGGCTTCGGTTCGTCGGGCGGGTGGGGTACCCCGTGACCGGATGGTCGCCCGACGCGGACTACCCTGTGCGACGACGGCGCGCGCGGGCGCGCCTGGACGGGAGTGCGTAGGTGGCGCTGTTCCGCCGCGGCACGAAGGACGCCGCACATGATGATGTCGACGGGTCGCAGGCCGAGCCCGGCCAGCAGGACGCGGACCCCTCGGACGCGGTCCTGGACGATGCACCCGCCGAAGCACCCCACGGCCCCTGGGACTCGACGCAGGTGGAGGACTCGGACGGACGCCTCGACCTCGGTGGGTTGCGGTTGCCCGTCGTGCCCGGAGCCAAGGTGCACCTGGAGAGCAAGGGCCAGGTCGTCACTCTCGTCCGGGTCGAGCTCGACGGCTCCGAGTTGCAGCTGGCGCCGTTCGCCGCACCGCGCACCGAAGGAATCTGGGACGAGATCCGCGAGGAGATCGCCCAGCAGGTGACCTCCGACGACGGCACGGTCGACGACCTTCCGGGACCGTTCGGACGTGAGCTGCTGGCGCGGGTCGCGGTGCGGACCGCTGAGGGCCGCACCGGCCACCGGGTGGTCCGGTTCCTCGGGGCCGACGGTCCGCGGTGGTTCCTGCGGGGAGTCGTGACCGGGCGGGCGACCGTCGAGCCCGAGGCCGCCGCCGTGGTGGAGACCTTCTTCGGCGGGACCGTCGTGGTCCGGGGCGCGCAGGCGATGGCGCCGCGTGAGCCCTTGCCGATGCACCTGCCCGGTCAGGGACCTGCACCGGTCGCCCCGGACGTCCCGCCGGTGGACCCGTTCGTGCGGGGACCCGAGATCACGGAGATCCGATGAGCACCATGCGTGAGCGCGCGCGCTCCCTGCTCGCATCGCGTGCGGAGGTCGAGGCTGCCGAGGAGCGTCAGGACGCCGAGGCGGCCGGGTGCACACCCGTGGGGCAGCTGGCCGAACGCGGTCGGGCCGTCGTCTCCGGGGTGCTCCGTTCGGTGACCCTGCGCCCGCGTGAGGGCGTCCCGGCGATCGAGGCCGAGCTGTACGACGGCAGCGGGACGCTCGACCTGGTGTGGCTCGGGCGTCGTGAGATCGCCGGCATCGTCCCGGGCAGGCGGCTCAAGGTGGAGGGTCTGGTGTGCAAGGTGGACGGTCGCCGTGTCGTCTTCAACCCCCGCTACCAGCTGCGCCCGCGTCCCGGTGAGTGAGCCGACGCCGCGTACGGGGGTCCGTGCGCTGAGCGGTGAGCAGTTCTCGATCGTCGAGTCGATCGGCGGGGTGCGGGGTCTGGTCGAGTCGATCGCCCCGGGTCTGCTCTTCGTCGTGGTGTTCCTGGTCACCGGGCAACGGGTGGTCCCGGCGGTGGTCGCGGCAGGGGCGGCGGCGCTGGCTGCCGTCGTCATCAGACTTCTCCAGCGCACCCCGCTCACGCAGGCCCTGTCGGGCGTGCTCGGTGTGGGGATCGGGGTGGTCTGGGCCCTGGCCTCGGGGCGGGCGGAGAACTACTTCGCCTGGGGTCTGTGGACCAATGTCTTCTACCTGGTCGGGACCGCGGTGTCCGTCCTGGTCGGGTGGCCGGTCGTCGGCGTCCTGGTGGGGCTCTTCGAGGCCGACGGGCCGCTCGGCGGAGGCTCGTGGGCGGCCGTCGGGGCGTTCCGCTCCGACCGGGTGCTGCGTCGGCGCGCCACCTGGGCGACCTGGCTGTGGGTCGCGGTCTTCGGTGCGAGGCTCGCCGTCCAGGTGCCGCTCTACCTGGCCTCGCAGGTCGCCTGGTTGGGGACCGCGAAACTGGTGATGGGCGTCCCCCTGTTCGCCCTGGCGCTGTGGTTCAGCTGGGTTCTTGTCCGGCCAGCACCCGCTCGAGAGCAGCCTCGTCCGCATCCCGGCCTGTGACGAAGAGCAGCTCGTCGCGCCCCTCGAGGGTGTCGTCCGGGCTGGGCGCCAGCGGCCGGGCATCGCGCACGATGCAGGCGAGCACGGTGTCGGTCGGCCACACGATCTGACCGACCAGGCGTCCCACCAGCGCAGAACCCTCGGGAAGGGTGACCTCGCGGATGTCCGCCTTGGACTGGTGGAAGGTGAAGATCTTCACCAGGTCGCCGACCGCGACGGCTTCTTCGACCATCGCCGTCATGATCCGCGGTGTCGAGACTGCGACGTTCACGCCCCAGGCCTCGTCGAACATCCACTCGTTCTTCGGGTTGTTCACCCGGGCGACGGTGCGCGGGACTCCGAACTCGGTCTTGGCGAGCAGTGAGATCACCAGGTTCGCCTTGTCGTCCCCGGTCGCGGCGACCATGACATCGCACTCATCGGCGCGGATCTGGCGCAGCGCGGGCAGCTCGCACGCATCGGCGAGCACCCATTCAGCGTCGGCGACCTGGGCCACGCGCATGGCCGATGGCTGCCGGTCGACGACCGTCACCTCATGGCCGTGGAGCAGCAGCTCGCGTGCGATGGACCGGCCGACCGAACCGGCCCCGGCGATGATGACCCTCATGAGCTCACCGGCGGGAGTCCGGTGAGGACCCGCTCGACGGCCGGGGTGTCCTCGACCCGCAGCAGCACATGGACCACGTCGTTCTCCTGCAGGACGGTCGAGGAGGTCGGCAGCACGCCGTCCCCGTAGCGGGTGAGGTAGGCGACCCGTGCGCCGCTGGCATCCTCGAGGTGGCGCACCGGCAACCCGGCCCAGGCCGGGTTGACGTCCACCTGGGCCAGCGCGATCTGCCCCGAGGCGTCGCGGTACTCGTCGGTGGCGCCCATCGGGAGCAGACGACGCAGCACCTGGTCGGTGGTCCAGCGCACCGTCGCGACGGTGGGGATGCCGAGACGCTGGTAGACCTCGGCGCGGTGCGGGTCGTAGATGCGGGCGACCACGTTGTCCACCCCGAAGGTCTCGCGCACCACGCGGGCCGCGAGGATGTTCGAGTTGTCACCGTCGGCGACAGCCGCGAAACCGTAGGCGTCGTCGATCCCGGCGCTCGTGAGGGTGTCACGGTCGAAACCCAGACCGGTCACCTTGTTGCCCTCGAACGACGGGGGCAACCGGCGGAACGACTCGGCGTTCTGGTCGACGACCGCCACCGAGTGGCCCCGCTCCTCGAGGGAGAGGGCCAGTGCGGCGCCGACGCGCCCGCAACCCATGATGACGAAGTGCACGAGCGGTGAGGCTACCGCCTCCACGGTCGGGACGGATGCCGGGCGCCGTGCACGCGCCGCGGCCCTACCATCAGACCTCGTGTCCGACCTCGCTGAAGCCGCCAAGCGCCTGCTCCTGGGCCGCCCTGTCCGCAGCGACCGGATGGGCCACACGCTTCTGCCCAAGCGGATCGCGCTCCCGGTGTTCGCGTCCGATGCGCTGTCCTCGGTGGCCTACGCCCCTGACGAGATCCTCCTGACCCTGGCCGCGGCGGGGCTGGCGGCGACCATGCTGTCGCCCTGGGTGGGCCTGGCCGTGGTCGTGGTGATGGCCACCGTCATCGCCTCGTACCGGCAGAACGTGCACGCGTACCCGTCCGGCGGGGGCGACTACGAGGTGGCGACGGTCAACCTCGGCCCGAGAGCCGGCCTCACGGTGGCCTCCGCACTGCTGGTGGACTACGTGCTCACCGTCGCCGTATCCGTCTCGGCGGGCTCCCGGTACGCCTCGGCGGCGATCCCCGAGCTGCGCGGCCACGAGGTCCCGCTCGGTCTGGGGATCGTGGTGGTCCTCATGCTGCTCAACCTGCGTGGCGTCCGGGAGTCCGGGACGGCGTTCGCGGCCCCGGTCTACCTCTACATGGCCACGATCGGCATCACGGCGGCCGTCGGTCTGGTGCGCTGGGCCAGCGGCACGTTGCCGCAGGCCGTGTCGTCGGAGCTCACCCTGGCGCCGACGCTGGGCTACGAGACCGGGCTGGCGGGGATGGCGGGGGCGTTCCTCGTGCTGCGGGCGTTCGCGTCCGGGTCGACCGCCCTCACCGGGGTCGAGGCCATCAGCAACGGCGTCCCGGCGTTCAAGAAGCCGAAGAGCAAGAATGCGGCGACGACGCTGCTGCTGCTCGGCCTGATCAGCTCGACGCTCGTGCTGTCCATCTTGTTCCTGGCCCGCGCGGCAGGAGTCCACTACGTCGAGGACCCCGCCACGCAGCTGCTGCGCGACGGCGTCCCGGTCGGCGACAGCTACGTCCAGGCCCCCGTGATCAGCCAGCTCTCCGAGGCGATCTTCTCGGGCTTCCCGTGGGCGTTCCACCTCGTCGCAGCTGTGACCGGGCTGATCCTGGTGCTCGCGGCCAACACGGCCTTCAACGGTTTCCCGGTGCTGGGCTCGATCCTGGCCCGGGACGGCTGGATGCCCCGCCAGCTGCACACCCGCGGCGACCGGCTGGCGCTGTCCAACGGCATCGTCACGCTGGCCGGCGGCGCGGCCGTGCTGATCTGGGCATTCAACGCCGATGTCACGTTGCTCATCCCGCTCTACACCGTCGGGGTGTTCGTCTCGTTCTCGCTGTCGCAGCTCGGCATGCTGCGGCACTGGGGCCGGCACCTGCGCACCGAACCCGATCCTGCGGTGCGCGCCCGGATGAAGCGGTCCCGGGTGATCAACGCGGTGGGCTTCGCGATGACGGCGACCGTGCTGGTCGTCGTCATCGTCACCAAGTTCCTGCTCGGCGCCTGGATCGCGATCCTCGCGATGGTGGCGGTCTTCACACTCATGAACGCCATCCACCGGCACTACGACCGGGTGCGCAAGGAGCTGGCACTGGATGCGGACGCACCGTCGGCCCGGGCCCTGCCGAGCCGCGTGCACGCCATCGTGCTGGTCTCGCACCTGCACCGGCCTACGATGCGTGCTCTTGCCTATGCGCGGGCCTCGCGTCCCTCGGTCCTGGAGGCCGTCACGGTCGGGGTGGACCCCGAGGACGTGGTGGCGCTGCGCGAGCAGTGGGAGTCGATGGACCTGCCCGTCCCGCTCAAGGTCCTCGACTCCCCGTTCCGCGAGATCACCCGGCCGGTGCTCACCTATGTTCGTTCCATCCGCAGAGAGAGCCCTCGTGACCTCATCGTCGTGTATGTCCCGGAGTACGTCGTCGGGCACTGGTGGGAGGCGCTCCTGCACAACCAGAGCGCGATCCGGCTCAAGAGTCGTCTGCTGTTCATGCGCGGAGTGATCGTGGCGTCGGTCCCGTGGCAGCTGGACTCCTCGGCCCGGACGCATGCGGCCGCCGAGCAGCTCGATGACCGCCCGGTGGCGGGCGAGGCCAGACGGGGTCTGACCTCGCCGTCCGGTCCGACGACGGACGACGACGCATGACCGGCGAGCAGCTGGTCGAGCTGACGATCGGTCCGGTGGCCCACGGTGGACACTGCGTCGCGCGGCTCGACGGCCGGGTCGTGTTCGTCCGGCACACGTTGCCCGGTGAGCGGGTGCGCGCACGTCTGACGCACGCCGGGTCGGATGCGAAGTTCTGGCGCGCCGATGCTGTCGAGGTGCTCGAGGCCTCGGTCGACCGGGTGGTCTCACCGTGGCCGCAGGCGGGTCCGGGAGGGGTCGGCGGGGGTGAGCTCGGGCACGTGGCCCCGGCCGCCCAGCAGGTGTGGAAGGCCGCCGTTCTCGCCGAACAGCTCCGCAGGCTCGCCCACGACGACCGTGAGGTCACCGTCCTGCCTGCTCCGGGCGATGTCGAGCGCGGCGGGTTGGCCTGGCGCACCCGGGTGGACCTGGTGGCCGACGACGACGGCCGGGCGGGTATGCGGGTGTGGCACAGCCATGACGTGCAGGCCCTGTCCTCGATGCCGTTGGCGACCGAGCAGGTCGCAGCGCTCGAGCTGTTCGAACGGAGCTGGCCGGCCGGCGCCCGGATCGAGGTCGCCGCGCCGGTCTCGGGCGACCACCCCGTGGTGCTGGTCGAGGGTGAGCCCTGGGATCTGGCGCACGACCGGGTGGACCGACGGGCTACCGCGACCCGGTCGGTGCGCGAACAGGTCGGACCGCACACCTACCGGGTCGCGGCCGACGGTTTCTGGCAGGCGCACCGCAGCGCCCCGGCGGTGCTCGTCGACGAGGTGCTCGCCGGCGTCGGCGATGTCACGGGGGCGACGGTCGCCGACCTGTACTCCGGTGCAGGCCTGTTCACGGTTCCCCTGGCGGGTGCCGTGGGGCCGGACGGTGCCGTGGTGGCCGTCGAGGGTGATGAACGCGCCGTCCGGGACGCCCGGCGGAACGTGCACGACGCACCGCAGGTCACGCTCATCCACGGGGACGTCGGCCGCGTGCTGCGTTCGAGCGACGAGGTGGTCCACGCCGATGTGGTCGTGCTCGACCCGCCGCGAACCGGTGCGGGCCGCACCGTGGTGGCCGATGTGATGTCGCTCGTCCCCGAGCGGGTGGTCTACGTGGCGTGCGACCCGGCCGCGCTGGCCAGGGACGTCGCGCTGTTCGCCGCCGGCGGCTACGTGCTGGACCGGCTGCACGGGCTGGACCTGTTCCCGATGACGCACCACCTGGAGGCGGTCGCCGTCCTGGTGCGATCCGGCGCTCCGCAGGTCTGACCCGGCGGCCGCGCGCCCTCGCGGTCGGGCGCTCCCACGCCTACCGTGGGCGGTGTCCAGGTGGCGCGACCAGGGAGGCGGACATGTCCGAGGACCGGACCAGCAGGTTGGCGGCAGCCAAACGAGCGGTGGCCGAGGAGCTCAACAAGCAGGGCACCCCGGATTACGACCCGCGGTCGCACGAGCGGCTCGTCGAAGCCGAGCGCAAGGCTGCGGAAGAGGCGAGGGCGGGCGCGTCGGAAGGCTGATCCGGACCGCTCGCGGACGGTGTGTCGGGTGCGCGTTCGGCATGGGCGGGGGCTCGTCAGGTGATATCTTGATATCGAGATAACACCCCGGTGCGAAGGAGAACCCTCGGTGAGCAACCTCGACAGCTTCGGGTCGCGCGGCACGCTTCAGGTCGGCGGCACCGACTACGAGGTGTACCGGCTCGCGGCCGTCCCCGGCCTGGAGCGACTGCCGTACAGCCTCAAGGTCCTGGCGGAGAACCTGCTGCGGACGGAGGACGGCGCCAACATCACGGCCGACCACGTGCGCGCCCTGGCCGCGTGGGACCCGGACGCCCAGCCGGACACGGAGATCCAGTTCACCCCGGCGCGGGTGATCATGCAGGACTTCACCGGCGTGCCCTGCGTCGTGGACCTGGCGACCATGCGGGAGGCCGTCGTCGACCTGGGCGGTGACCCGTCCCAGATCAACCCGCTGTCGCCGGCCGAGATGGTCATCGACCACTCGGTCCAGATCGACGTCGCAGGTCGGGCGGATGCCTTCGAGCGCAACGTCGAGCTGGAGTACCAGCGCAACCGCGAGCGCTACCAGTTCCTGCGCTGGGGCCAGACGGCGTTCGACGACTTCAAGGTCGTCCCGCCGGGCACCGGTATCGTCCACCAGGTCAACATCGAGTACCTGGCCCGCGTGGTGATGACCCGGGCGGTCGACGGTGTCCTGCGGGCCTACCCGGACACCTGTGTGGGCACCGACTCGCACACCACCATGGTCAACGGCCTCGGCGTGCTGGGCTGGGGTGTCGGCGGTATCGAGGCGGAGGCCGCGATGCTGGGCCAGCCGGTGTCGATGCTCATCCCGCGGGTCGTGGGGTTCAAGCTCACCGGTGCGATCCCGGCCGGCGTCACCGCGACCGATGTCGTGCTCACGATCACGCAGATGCTGCGCAAGCACGGTGTGGTCGGGAAGTTCGTCGAGTTCTACGGGGCAGGGGTCGCGGCGGTGCCGTTGGCCAACCGCGCGACGATCGGGAACATGAGCCCCGAGTTCGGCTCCACCTGTGCGATCTTCCCGATCGACTCCGGCACGCTGGACTACCTGCGTCTGACGGGTCGCCCCGACGAGCAGGTGGCGCTGGTCGAGGCCTACGCCCGCGAGCAGGGCCTGTGGCTGGACCCGACCGCGGACGGCTACACCGAGCCGGTGTTCTCCGAGTACCTCGAGCTCGACCTGTCGACGGTCGTGCCGTCGATCGCCGGCCCGAAGCGCCCGCAGGACCGGATCGAGCTGTCGCGGGCCAAGGAGCAGTTCGCCCGTGACCTGCCGAACTACGCCCCGACCCTCAACGGTGTCGACGAGTCCGAGAAGGAGTCGTTCCCGGCGTCCGACTCCCCGGCCGTCGGTCCTGCGCACCCGATCTCCTTCCCGGTGACCGACTCGACCGGCAGGCAGTTCGAGCTGTTCCACGGTGCCGTGGCGATCGCCTCGATCACGTCGTGCACCAATACCTCGAACCCGTCGGTGATGCTCGCCGCGGGGCTGCTGGCGAGGAAGGCCGTCGAGAAGGGGCTGACGGCCAAGCCGTGGGTCAAGACCTCGATGGCTCCCGGGTCTCAGGTCGTCACCAACTACTACGAGAAGGCCGGGCTGTGGCCGTACCTGGAGAAGCTCGGCTTCCACCTGGTCGGCTATGGCTGCGCGACCTGCATCGGCAACTCTGGTCCGCTGGACGAGAAGGTCTCGGCGGCTGTCAACGAGCACGACCTGGCGATCGCCGCCGTGCTGTCGGGCAACCGGAACTTCGAGGGCCGGATCAACCCCGACGTCAAGATGAACTACCTGGCCAGCCCGCCGCTGGTGATCGCCTACTCGCTGGCCGGCACGATGGACTTCGACTTCGAGTCCGATCCGCTGGGCCGGGACGAGGCCGGGCAGCCCGTGTTCCTGCGGGACA
>JAKLPK010000144.1 GCA_022013895.1 Cellulomonas sp.
GACCCTCACCTTGGCAAGGTGATGCTCTACCAACTGAGCCACGTCCGCGCGGCACGTTCCGGTTGAACCCCGGCTCCGTGCGCGTCCCAGACTCTAACCGAGTCCATCGCCGAGAGTCCAACTCAGGTGAACGGGATGTGAAGCGGGATGCTGGGGGCATGGGTGATCCGATCGTGTGGAGCGGTGGCCGGCTGCGTTCGCCGGACGAGCCGCTGGTGGGGCCGCGGGACCGCGGACTGACCGGTGGCCTGGGGGTCTACGAGTCGTTGGCGGTCATCGACGGGGCGGCCTTCGCGGTCACCCGGCACCTGGCGCGGCTGGCTCGTTCGGCGGCGGCCGTCGGGCTGGCTACCCCGGACGGCGACGAGCTGCGCGAGGCTGCCGCGCTCGTGGCGCGCACCGGGGGGTGGGGCTACGGCAGGTTGCGGATCACGATCACGTCCGGCAGCTCGGCCGATGCCGGTGACGGGGTGACCTTCATCGTCGGGAGCGCCGCCACGCCCGTGCGCGATGTCCGCGTCGTGCGCGTGCCGTGGATCCGCAACGACCGGGCCGCGCTGGTCGGTGTCAAGGCGATCTCCACGGCGGACAACCTGGTGGCGGCTCGCTACGCGCACGACCTGGGTGCCGATGAGGCCGTGCTGGCCAACACCCGCGGGCAGCTGTGCGAGTGCACCACCTCGAATGTCCTGGTCGAGGTCGACGGTCAGATCGTCACGCCGCCGTTGAGCAGCGGCTGCCTGGGCGGGGTGACGCGCGAGCTCCTGCTCGAATGGGCGACGGGTGCCGGGCTGCCCGTCGTCGAACGGACGGTGGGCTACGAGTCCGTGCTCGACCAGGTGGCGGCGGCACGCGCCGGTCTGGCCGTGAGCAGCACCATCCGCGGGGTGGCACCGGTGGTGGCCCTCGACGGTGCGGCGGTGGCCCCAGGGCCTCTCACGCTCGAGCTGCGGCGCCTGGTCGAGACCAGGCGCCTGGTCGACCTGGACCCGTAGTCCGTCGGCGCGTGCCGGGCCCCCGGGGCCTCGGAGGAGACAGAACAACGGGCCGCCCCCTCAGGGGTCGGCCCGTCGCGTGGTCGGTGAACCGCTCAGGCGGTGAGCAGCGCGGCGATCAGTGCGCTGATCTCGCTCTGCATGCGGTCGCTCTCCGCACCGATCGGCACGAGCTGTTCGGTGCGGGCGATGAATCGGACCAGCGGCTCGGTCGGCGCGGCGAGCAGGGCGTTGCCCTCGACGCCCGACAGCGAGATCAGCACGTACTCGGGGTCCTCGTCGAGCCACACCTGGACGTCGCCGTTACCTGCGGGTTCATCGGCGGGGGCATGGAGTCCATCGGCCAGGAGCTCGCGGCCGAGCAGCCATGTGGACACCGACTGGGCGCCAGTGAAGACGGCCCGCACGGTGTAGGGGTCGTTGGCGCGGAAGGAGAACTCCGTGCTGACCTGGATCACGCTGGCGTCCGAACCGATGAGTTGGACCGCGATGACCTCGACGACGTCAAAGCCCTGCTGCGTCATCCACCCCTCCTTCCACGCTCCGCCATCATGACAGTTGTCTCCCCGAAGATGCCGTGTAGACAGCCCGGTTTCACCCGCATGAGCACCCGGCGACCACTCTCCGAGATGCTCGTCGTACCCGTCGGATGATCTTGGCCGAACAGCGGCCGGATGGCCAGGGGCGCGCGGTCATCGATCAGGTGACGGTTCGAGTTCGGCTTTCGGCCCCGCTCCGGGTAGCATTCCCGGGCGCGGTCCACTGCGGTGGGTACACCGCGCAGCGGGCGATTGGCTCAGTGGTAGAGCGCCTCGTTCACACCGAGGAGGTCACTGGTTCGAACCCAGTATCGCCCACCAGCGTTGTTGCAGGTGAGGGGCACTATCCCGGACGGGATGGTGCCCCTTCTGCGATCTACGTGCGATCCGGTGTCGGCGGGCCCAGACCGGAGGTCCCAATGAGCACCACCTACGACAACTTCACCCGCAACCGCCGTCAGGGCACGGTGAGCGTTCGCGCCGTGCAGGAGCGGTCCGTGTTCGCCCCCGATCCGGCCGACGCGCCGTTCGGGCGTTCGGTGGCCGGAGCGCTGCGCAGAGCGGTTGAGGCGGCGGGGCTCGACCTCGCGAGGCTTGCGGCGGACGCCGGTATGGACGCTCGCGAGCTGGCCGCCTGCGAGGCTGACCCCGCGTCCTGGCCGGTGGCGACCTTCGCGCGGATCGCCGAGGCGGCCGGCGTGAAGGCGAGCGAGCTGTTCGCTCAGGCTGAGGTCGAGGTCGGCGCGGTCGTCGACCTGGGGGCCGATGTCGCCGCGGCGTCGGGGCTCAGCGACTCCTGGGCACAGACCGACCCGGCTCGCGCCGAGGTGGCTGTCGTCGTCGGCTACCTGGCGGCCGGGGACGCGGACCTGGTGCGTGCCGCGTTGGCGTTCGCGCGGGCGGAGGTTGTCCGGTGAGCGCGGTGACGTGTTCGCCCGAGCGGCGGGCTGAGGTTCGCAGGCTCATGGCTGAGGCTTTGCCGGACCGGCCGGACGTGCTGCGGATGTACGACGAGGCGACCGCCGTCCCGCGCGACGAGGGGTGGTTGGCAAGCTTGGCCGCGAAGTTCCCGGGCGCGGACGTCGAGGAGGTCGTGGCCGTCCTGCGGCTGGCCGGTGACCGCGAACGGGCCGAGGACGTGCTGGGGCGCCTGGTCCCGAGATTCCCGGCGCCGGCGGACGTTTCGGGCCCGGCGTGGGCCACGGAGGTTCGGGACGGGTGGACGTGGGTCGTGGTCGATGAGGTCTGGGAGCGCTACGCGATCCGCGAGTTCATGCCGGGCGTGGAGGTCGGTGCGGTCGAGCATCACACCGAGGATGGGGCGACCGCCGTGGTCGGGTTGTTCGTGAACCTGTACGTCGGGCCGGACCTTGAGGACCCCGGCGAGGTTCGGGAGGTGGCCGATGCCCTGTACCGGGCGGCCGACGTGCTCCAAGGCGCTCAGGGGCGTGAGCGCCAGGCAGCCGGGGAACTGGGCTCGGCAGGCAGCACCCAGACAAGGGTCTGCGCGGCGATCCGGGCGCGGATCGCGGGCCTGCCGATCGGTCAGAACGAGGTGGCGGTGGCGGCCGGGTACGGCCCAGACGAGCTGTCGGCGCTGATGTGCGGTCGGCGGGCGATGGACCTGATCGACCTCGAGCGTCTCGCTCGTGCACTCCGCAGCGACCCGTTCGCGCTCATCAGCGAGGCGGCGGACGCGGAACTGGTGCCGGCGCCGTATCCAGCGTCGTGACGCTCTCGCCGTCCCAACTTGTGTCCTGGTCCTCAGCCGGGCAGCGCTGGGAAACGAATCGGGTGTGAGTGTGATGTGGAGGTTGTAGCGTCCCGCGCATGGCGAACTCGGCGACACTGCTGGCAGACCTTCTGGAGCGCTGGCACGTGCCGCCGAACCAAACGCCGGAGATGCACCGTGGAGGTCCGCCCGACCTGCCCGGGTACTGGGACGACCACAAGAGGGCAATGCGATGGCTCCTCGAGATCGACGCAGCTCTCGGGGCGATGGAAGCGATCGGTGAGGAGGTGTCGCACTACCGTGAGACCCAGGTCGCCTGGTTCAAGGGCGTCTTCTCGCTAGGTTCGCCGTGGGGATCTACGGTCAGTAGCCTTCGCCCAACCGCGGCGCCGCTCGAGATTCGAATGCTCCGCGCCCTTGCGCAGCAGCTTGACTCGGTCCGCTACGCGCCTGTCATCGGCAGCGACGAACTTGATCGCCTCAGTCAGGCGCTCGACGAGAGTCTCCGGCTTGTTCGCACCACCCCGGGTCTCACCGACGACGTTCGACGATACCTTGCTGGTCTCATCGTCGAGGCGCTCGCTTGCTTGAATGACGTCGCAAACGGCGGAGAAGTGACGCTGCGGGATGCGATCTACCGCGTTGGAGGAGCTATGTCCGTGGCGGTTGAGGAGGCTGTACCGGAGGAGCACCGCCAAGGCTGGCGCGACAACGTCTTGAGACTGCTCATTTCCTTCGCTGTTCAGGCGACTGCCGGAATCACTACGGGCGTAGCGGTCGCTGAGATTCTTCCGCCCAACTAGACGCGGCTCGTCACGATCACGGCCGGCCCCGGCTCGTCGTGGTGACGGCCGGGGCCGGGGTGGTGCGGCGCAGGTCGGGTCTTCGGTGTCCGAGAAGGAGCACCTCGTCGGCCTTCGGTCCCGCCGGGCCATGGACGACGGCGCCCGGCGGGTGGCGTTGACGCCGCGGGTCAGGTGGCGGAGTGCTTGTACAGCCGGACGGCGCCCGGGTCGACGAGGGCGCCGTCGAAGCGGACGGTTGCCTTGAACGCGACCTGGTCGGAGTCGAACAGGACGTGGTCGGAGCGCTCGAAGCGGACGCCGCCGACGATGCGGACCCAGAACGCGCGCCAGTCGCCGAACGCGACGGTGGTGGCGCCGGCTGCGGGGACCGGCATGAACGCGTCCGGGATGAACGGGGCCCCGGCGCCGTTGGCGACGAAGCCCGTGCCGACCGGGTCACCGGCCGTGGTCTTGAGGTTCTTCACCTTGGTGATCGTGGCGTTGCGGGCCAGGAACGCGGCGGCCGGTGATCCGGCGTAGGGCTCGGCGACCGAGGCGAACAGGTCGTTGAGCAGGTCGGTGCCCTGCCCTGCGGTCGCCTGGGCACCGAACCCGGTCGTGGTGCCGGTCGGGCCGGTCACGCCGACCGTCGCGGCCGTGAGCAGGCCGGTGGGCTCGTTGGTGCCGGTGCCCGTCACGAGCAGGTTGCCCATGCCCAGGCCCAGCGCGAGACCGGCCTGTGCGGCCACGTACGTGCCGACCATCGGGTCGGTGTCCTCCAGGAACTCCCGGTTGACCTTGACGATCTGGCCGAGCTTGTAGGCCCGCAGGGTCGTGCTCGACAGCGTGGGGTCGGTGCCGCTGATCGGCTGTCCCTCGGCGACCAGGTCCGCGGCCCCGACCGCGCCGCGGGGCACGATCAGCGGCTCGCCGGTGTCGGTGGCGACCATCGTCACCCCGGCCCGCAGCAGCCCCGAACCGTCCTGCATCGACTGCACGAGCTGGTTGAAGACCGACACCCCAATGGTGTTCGCCCCGGACCCGGCCGTGGTCAGGGCCCGGACCCGCATCCCTCCGGCGACGGTCACAGCCCCGCGCTGCATCGGGACGGTGAGCTCGACGGGCTCGGTGCGGCGCCCGCGCAGCATGTCGCGCATCTGCTCGCCGAACTCACCATCAGCCGAGCCACCGCCGCCCCAACCGCTCCCGCCCAGGCCCAGCTCGGCGCGCTGCTCCTCGGTGTCGATCTGGCCGCGCAGCTGCAGGATCCGGCTGTCGATCGCGCGAATCCGCGCGTCGATGTCGGCGGACTTCTGCTGCTCCTCGCCGGTCATGGCCCGGCTCCGGGTTGAGTCGATGAGGGGCTGCACCTCGGTCTCGAAGATGTGCTTGCGAAGGCCGAGCTGCTCGGCCAGCGCCCGCTTGAGCTCTTCCATGGTCATGCTCCTTCTTGGATGTGCCGGACGCTCGTGGCGTCGGTGGTGAAGGGTGAGGTGCGCGCTCCTGCCTCGACGAGCGCCCGGTACCGGGCGGCGAGGCGCCGCTCATCGCGGGTCAGGTCCCGCCCGGCCGTGCGTGTGCTCAGATCCCCCAGAGCGCGGCTCGCATCGGCGGCACGCAGAAGGGTCATGAACTCAGACACGACGGGCTCCCGGGGAAGGTGAACGCACCAGCCGGTGAGGTCGCGGGAGATGCTCGACCGCGCCCTTGAACACCGGGCCGTACCCCGGGCGGATGGCCAGCCCGTCAAGCCACCGGGAGCGGATGACCAGCGACCCGGTGACAGAGCGACGGTACCGCACACGCGTTCGAAGGTCGAGCGCGGGGGGTGGGGTGTCGTTCATCGGAGTCCTCTCGTGATGTGTCGCGGATGTGAGGTTTGCTACCAAAAAAAGACGGGAAGTCGAAGGGTGGGGCGCCCTCTGGGCCAGCAAAGAAACGCGCTGACCTGCGGGTTCACCACCTACGAGACGTCGGCTCGACCGTGTGCTCAGCGGTGATCGCTTGTAGGTTCTGCACAGATCGTTCGTTCCTGACCTCGACCGACTTGAGTCCGCCAGCCCGGAGGTTGCACGTCGTGCACTCGGGCCCGCGGTACACGCTGCGGTCGTCGTCGTCGTGGCCGAGGTGCCAGTCGGTGCCGTGCAGCTCCAGCCCGCAGCGCCAGCACAGGACGGTCTCGCCTGCGTCGATGCGCTGCTGCCAGCGTGCGCGCATCTGCCGGTGCTGGTACCCGTACCCCGCCCGCCTGCCTTTGGTGGGGCGGGGCGGTTGTCGAGGTGGTGGTGCGGTGGCTGGTCCGATGTCGGCCCAGGTGGTGAAGTCGCGGACGCCGTCGGCCCGCTCGTGCCTGGTCCACCAGCGTCGGAGGCCGACGAGCTCACGGGCCAGGCGTGGGCGCCCTCGGGCTCGGACGCGGCGTGCGCACTCGTCGGGGTCGGTGGCGATGACGAGGCAGTGGGTGGCTTGGGTGAGGGTGCGCCAGCGTGCGCGTGCGGTGCTGGTGGCTGCTGAGCGGATGACGACGGCGTGGGCGTCGGGGTCGTGGGCGAGGCGGGCGATGCCGCGGACGAAGTCGCCCTCAGTGGCCCAGCGTTCATCGTCTGCGTCGTAGACGTCCATGCCGGATGCGCGCGCGGCGGTGCTCTTGCCGGCGCCGGGTGGGCCGCACAGGATGACGACGACCCTCACGTGCGGGCCCTGGCCGCTGGTCGCCATGCCACGGTGCCGGCGCGGCCGGGCCCTCGGTGCAGGTGGGGGCGGCATCGAGGGCAGGGGGTGGGGTGGTCCTCGTCGCCGATCCATCCGCCCCGGCATGCATGGGTCGTGTCGGGCACGACGGACAGCCCGCGGTCGGTGGGGTCGCGGTCCAGCTCGGCGGCGCTCACGCCAGGACCCCGAGCATGCGGGCGGCCTCGATGGCCCGGCGGGTCGCTGTGGCGTCGGGGAACTCGGCGAGGGCCCAGGCGCGGGCTCGGTCCTGCTGGGCCTCGGGCAGCGCGAGGAGGAGGTCACGGGCACGGGGGTACTCGTCATCATCGTCTTCGCCGGTGCGCGCTGGTGAGGTCACCTTGGGACTGATGCTGTTGTCCTGTGGTGGTTCCTGGTAGTTACTGGTTCCTCCTTCTTCCTTCGGGGGGTCTGCCAGACCCCCCAGTCCGGACACCTCAGACCCCCCAGCCGCCCAACCTGGGGGGTCTGAGGTGTCCGCTTCTGGGGGGTCTGAGAGGTCCGCTTCTGGGGCCAGGAGGGCGCTCCCGAGACGGAGCGCGTAGCGCTGGCTGCGGTGCGTGCGCGCGAAGCCCGGGACCTGCTTCCCGTCCTCGTCGACCGTCTTGACCGGTCTTCCGTCGCCATCCACCCGTTCGATCAGGCCCTCACTGATGAGCGCTGTCACGAGGCGCCTGACGTGCCTCGTGACGTTCTCGGTCCCGAGGTCCGCCTCTCGGTAGCCGATGGACAGTGCGAGCTTGTCCCGGCCGGCGTAGTACACCGGCGGGTCGTCGGTGTCTCGGGCGGTGTGCGCCATGCGCAGGAGCACCAGTCGAGCCGGCATCGGGATCTTGCGGCCCTCCATGGCCGCGAACGCCAGCCCGACGAGCTGGGCCCCCATCACGCCGTCCCGGTCGCCGCAGACGCCGACGCGTCAGCCGTCTCGGCGACGGCGCACGCCGGGCACAGGGCGCCCGCCAGCACCACGCCGGGCAGCGGGGTCGTCACGAGGCCCGAGAGGCTCTCGTTGGCGGGCACCTGCACCTGGCACCGCGAGCACCAGCGCCCCCAGCTCGTGGCGAGGGACGGGTCCCGCAGCGTGGTCACGACGTCGGCCGAGCCATCGAGCGGGACGCCCTCCGCCCGCATGGCCTCAAGCCGGGCCGTCTCCAGCGCGCGCAACCAGGCGGCCGGCTCGTGGTCCGGGCCGTACACGGTGGTCACGCCGCGTCACCACGGCGGGCGGCGGCGATCGGACGCACGAGCGCTTCGACGTCGGCGGGATCGACCTTGACGAGCTTGCCGACGCGGTATCCGACGATCGTTCCGTCGGCGATCCTGCGACGGATCGTGCGGGGGTGAACGTCGATCGCTTCGGCGGCGACAGCGAGCGAGACGAGCTTGTGAGGATGCGACGAGGCGCGCATGGGCAGGCTCCAGGAGGGACCTGCACGCTCGCTTCACGTGCGATCTACCCCGGGCCTTACCGGGTCGGCCCGCCATCCGTCGGCGGACCTAGCGCCACTTTCGGCGCTAACGCTACGCCACGTGACAAACCGTGACCCGTGGGACACGTCCACTGCGGTGCCTTGCGTTGGCGGCGACGAGGTCCCTGGCCTCGACGGCGTACCGGCGGCCCGGTGGGCACTCCGGGCACTCGATGACCTCGATGCGGGCGCGAGGGGACGTCTGGCCGTGCAGAGGGTCGCCGAGCCGCAGCCCGTTGCCGACGAGTTGCCCGAGGATCTCGTGACCACCCATGCCGCGAGTCCACAGGTAGGCGTCTGGTCGCGGACCGAGCACGGCGACGAGGTGCCCCTCTGGGTCGTAGACATCTACGAGTCGATCGCGTTGGGTCAGCTCGAGCAGGCTCGGCCACCGCTGTTCTGCCGGCTCCGGCCCAAGTTCCCCACCGACCTGCTCGACCGCGCGACTCGCGGAAGCCCACCAGCCACGCGGCCACACCGTGGTACGCCATGCGCGTCTCACGTCGATGCCCCCTCTGCGATCTGGCTCAGCGCGTCCGCGATGGCGCGGTCGCGGTCCTTGGCGGCGTGCTGGTAGCGCATCGCGGCGGCTGGTGACGAGTGGCCGAGCCGGGCCATCAACTCGGCGAGGGTGGCACCCGTGGAGGCGGCCAGGACGGCGCCGGTGTGCCGCAGGTCGTGCCAGCGCAGGTCATCGCGCCCGGCGGCTGTCCTGGCGGCATACCAGTGCGTGTAGAGCGTGCTGGGGGCGATGTTCTGACCGCCGGTGCCCGGGAACAGCAGAGCGTCCTTCCGCGGGCCCGTGTGGTCGCGTAGGTGGGCCTCGACCGCGGGCACCAGGTGCGGCGGCACGGCCACGTCGCGGATGCCGGACTCGGTCTTCGGGGTGCCGATGACGACCTTCCCGGCGGCTCGCACGACGCCTCGGCGCACCTTGAGCGTGACGACCTTGTGCTCGGTGGCCTTCCCGCGATCGAGCGTGCGCAGCTCGATGTCCCCGCGGCGCAGCTCGGCCAGCTCGCCGAAGCGCAGCGCGCACCAGGAGGCGAGCAGCACCATGAGCTGCAGTCGCTCAGGCATGGCCGTCACGATGACGCCGAGCTCGTCGAGGGTGGCGGGCTTGATCTTCACCGCCCGCCTGGCCGATCCGGCACCGCGGATCGTGCACGGGTTCGCCGGGAGCAGCTCGTCGACCACCGCCGTCCCGCAGATGGTGCGCAGCAGGCCGTAGGCGTGCGCCCGTAGCGTCGGGTGCGCACCGCCGGTGTCGGAGTGCCAGCGACGCACCGCGGCGGGCGTGATGTGCTTCACGGCGATGTCGGCGAACGTCGGCAGGATCTGCCGGTCGAGCAGGGAGCGGTAGTGCTCGGCGGTGCGCGGCTTGAGCGGGCGGTCCTTGAGCCACCGCTCGGCGTACTCCCCGAAGGTCACCGGCACGACACGCGACTCGGCCGGCGGCACCCAGGCGTCGAGGCTGATCTTGCGGGACTCGGCCGCCAGCCACGCCTCGGCGTCCTGCTTCGTGTCGAAGGTGTGCGGAGCCGTGTACCGCACGCCGTCGGGGGCCAGGTAGGACGCCTGGTAGCGCTTGGACGGAAGCCTGCGCAGGTAGCCGAAGGTGCGCCGACCAGCCTTGCCCGCCACCTGGTTCCTTCCCAGTGTCGCCAGATCGTGCGATCTACGTGCTATCCGGGAGTCTATCGGTGTCCTCTTGTGTCCGCCAGCGTCCCGCGATACTGTCTCATTGCGCCGCAGGTCAGAGGACTGCGACCGCACGTCAGCGACAGATTCGAGAGTGCCCGTCGACACTGGTTCGAACCCAGTATCGCCCACCAGCACCGTCACAGGCCGTCCCGGGACCCGGGGCGGCCTGTGGTCCGTCCGGCGCCGTCGTTGGCTGAGTCCTCGGGCACAGACGTCCCGCGGGAGAGGCGGGCGGGCCGGGCGGGGAAGCCCGGCGGCAGCCGGTCGATGCGCATCGTGCCCTGCTCCGAACCCGTCAGCGCGCCCCGGGCGTGGCCTGCCGAGGGTGTCCGGCCGGACGTGCGCGATGGGTAGCATCGAGGGGTCCGACCTGGCCCTGTGCCGGTCAGCGCGGGAACCCGCGCCGCAGCACCCTCTCAAGGAGTCCTCCTCGTGCCCGAGCCCCTCACCCTCACCGTCGACGGCGTGCCGACCACGGTGGAGCCGGGCACTACCGGCGCCGACCTGTACCAGGGCCGGCGCGACGTCGTGGTCGTCCGGGTCGACGGCGAGCTGCAGGACCTGGCGCGCGTGCTGGTCCCGGGCGTCGTGGTCGAAGCCGTCACGATCACCGAACCCGACGGCCTCATGGTGCTCCGGCACTCGGCCGCGCATGTGCTCGCGCAGGCTGTCCAGCAGGTCAACCCGTCGGCGCAGCTCGGGATCGGCCCACCCATCACCGACGGCTTCTACTACGACTTCGACGTCGAGACCCCCTTCACGCCGGAGGACCTGCGCGCCCTCGAGAAGGCGATGGCCAAGATCGTCAAGGAGGGCCAGACCTTCCACCGGGTCGACGTCACCGAGGAGCAGGCCCGCACCATCGAGGCCGCCGAGCCCTACAAGCTCGAGCTCATCGGCATCAAGGGCGAGGCGTCCGAGGACGACGGCGCATCGGTCGAGGTCGGTCTCGGCGGGCTCACCATGTACGAGAACCGGCGCAAGGACGGCAGCGTCGCCTGGCAGGACCTGTGCCGCGGCCCGCACCTGCCGAGCACCCGCCTGCTGGGCAACGGGTTCCAGCTCACCCGGTCGGCCGCGGCCTACTGGCGCGGTTCGGAGAAGAACCCCCAGCTGCAGCGCATCTACGGCACGGCCTGGGCGACCAAGGACGATCTGCGCGCCCACCTGGACCGGATCGCCGAGGCCGAGCGACGCGACCACCGCCGCCTCGGCGCGGAGCTCGACCTGTTCTCCTTCCCCGATGAGATCGGCTCGGGGCTGCCGGTGTTCCACCCCAAGGGCGGGATCATCCGGATGGAGATGGAGGACTACTCCCGCAGGCGTCACCTGGCCTCCGGGTACTCCTTCGTCAACACCCCGCACATCACCAAGGCCAAGCTGTTCCAGACCTCGGGCCACCTCGACTGGTATTCCGACGGCATGTACCCGCCCATGCAGCTGGACGAGGAGCGGGACGCCGAGGGCAACATCAAGCGGGCGGCGCAGGACTACTACCTCAAGCCGATGAACTGCCCGATGCACAACCTGATCTTCGCCTCGCGCGGGCGGTCCTACCGGGAGCTGCCGCTGCGGCTGTTCGAGTTCGGCACCGTCTACCGGTACGAGAAGTCCGGCGTCGTGCACGGCATGACGCGGGCCCGCGGCTTCACGCAGGACGATGCGCACATCTACTGCACCCGTGAGCAGATGGCCGGGGAGCTGACCAGCCTGCTGACGTTCGTCCTCGACCTGCTCAAGGACTACGGCCTCACCGACTTCTACCTCGAGCTGTCGACCCGCAACCCCGACAAGTCCGTGGGTACGGACGAGGTCTGGGCGGAGGCGACCGACACCCTGCGGGCCGTCGCCGAGTCCTCCGGCCTGGAGCTCGTGCCCGATCCGGGCGGTGCCGCGTTCTACGGCCCCAAGATCTCCGTCCAGGCCAAGGACGCGATCGGCCGGACCTGGCAGATGTCGACCATCCAGCTCGACTTCAACCTGCCCGAGCGGTTCGAGCTGGAGTACACGGCGTCGGACGGCAGCCGGCAGCGACCGGTGATGATCCACCGCGCGCTGTTCGGGTCGATCGAGCGGTTCTTCGCGGTGCTGACCGAGCACTACGCCGGGGCGTTCCCGGCCTGGCTGGCACCCGTCCAGGTGCTGGGCGTCCCGGTGGCCGAACCGTTCACGGCGCACCTGCAGAGCGTGCTCGACCGGCTGCGTGCGGAGGGCATCCGCACCGAGCTCGACACCTCGGACGACCGGTTCGGCAAGAAGATCCGCAACGCCGCCACGCAGAAGGTGCCGTTCGTGCTCATCGCGGGCGAGCAGGACGTCGAGGCCGGTGCCGTCTCGTTCCGCTACCGCGACGGACGTCAGGAGAACGGCGTGCCGGTGGACGAGGCGGTGGAGCGCGTGCTCGCCGCGGTGCGCGACCGGGTGCAGGTGTAGTGGGTGGACACCGCGACCACCGAACCGGCGGACGGCCTGCCGGGCGA
>JAKLPK010000016.1 GCA_022013895.1 Cellulomonas sp.
GCACGACGTGGTCGCGCAACGCCTCGCCGTAGCCGTAGGTCACATCCGCCACCGAGCGGCGGATCCCGTCGTGGTCCGGTTCGTACCGCACGAACGGGATCGCCGAGGTGTCCGAGCGGAACGGGGTGCCGGTGAGCGCCAACCGGCGCGTCGCACCCTCGAACGCGTCGTGGACCGCATCGCCCCAGCTCAGCGCATCGCCGCCGTGGTGCACCTCGTCCAGGATGACCAGGGTGCGGGCCGCAGCCGTACGCGCCGCATGCAGCGCGGGTTTGCTCGCCACCTGCGCGTAGGTGACCGCGACCCCGTCGAACCCCGCACCGTGGCGGCCCTGGGCGTTGCTGAACGCCGGGTCGAGCCGGATGCCCACCCGCGCGGCGGCATCGGCCCACTGCTTCTTCAGGTGCTCGGTCGGTGCGACCACCGTGATCCGGCGGACCGTCCCCGCCTCCAGCAGCTCGGCCGCGACCCGCAGCGCGAAGGTCGTCTTGCCCGCCCCCGGGGTCGCGACGGCCAGGAAGTCACGTGCGGCCTTCTCGCGGTAGACCACGAGCGCCTGCGCCTGCCACGCCCGCAACCGTTCGGCCGTCCCCCACGACGCGCGCGCCGGGTACGCGGGCGGCAACGAGGCCGCCCGCGACACATGCGGCGGAACGGGGTGCGACGACGGCGACGCGGGAGAGGGTCCCGCGCTCACCGCCCGTCCGAGGAGCCGCCGCGGCCGAAGCCCCAGCGCCTACCCGACCCGCCGGACCCACCTTTGTCATCGCCCTTGCCGTCGCCGTCCCCGCCGCCGGCACCCATGCCCTCGAGGATCGCCTTGCAGGCGGGGCACACCGGGAACTTGCTCGGGTCGCGACCGGGCACCCAGACCTTGCCGCACAGCGCGACGACGGGTTTGCCGCTCACCGCGGACTGCAGGATCCGTTCCTTGCGCACGTAGTGCGCGAACCGTTCGTGGTCACCCGGTTCGACCTGTTCCCGGGTCTCCTCACGCTCCAGCAGTGCGGTGCCCGCATCCGGCCCGCCCGGCCCACCCGGTCCCGACGGTTCGTCAGGACCGGTGGGCGGCAGCGGCTGGGAGGTCATGCGACAAGTCTACGGCGGGCACCCACACGAACCCCGGCGCCTACAGCCCCTGCCAGGCCGGTTTGGCCTCCCAGGTCTGACGGAAGTGGTCGGCGAGCTGGAGGCGACCCGCCGCGGCATCGTCCACCAGCACGCTCACATGCGGGTGCAGCTGCAGGGCGCTGGCCGGCCACATGGCACTCACCGGCCCCTCGACCAGCTGGTGCACGGCCTCGGCCTTCGCCCGACCGGTGGCCAGCAGCACCAGGTGGCGGGCCGCCAGGATGGTGCCGATGCCCTGCGTGACGCAGTGGTTCGGGACGGCGGACGGGTCGTCGCCGAAGAACCGGGCGTTGTCCTGCCGGGTCTGCAGCGTGAGCGTCTTGACCCGGGTGCGTGAGGCCAGTGACGAACCGGGCTCGTTGAACGCGATGTGCCCGTCCGTCCCGATGCCGAGGATCTGCAGGTCGATGCCACCGGCAGCGGAGATCGCCTGCTCATAGGCCGCGCAGGCGGCGGGCAGGTCGTCGGCCGACCCGTCCGGACCTGCGACACGGGCCGGGTCCAGATCGATCCGATCGGTGAGCTCACGGGCGATGACGTTGCGGTACCGCTGCGGGTGGTCGGCCGCGAGCCCGACGTACTCGTCGAGCGTGAACGCCCGGGCGCGGGCGAACGACAGCCCCTGCTCGACGTGCCGTCGCACGAGCTCGTCGTAGACCGCCAGCGGGCTCGACCCCGTGGCGAGCCCGAGCACAGCCTCTGGCCGGGCGCGCACCAGCTGTTCGACCGCATCCGCGGCGAGCCGTGCCAGCGCATCGGCCGGTGCGATGACGACCTCCATCAGACCTCCTCGTCGGGTGCGAGCAGAGCCGCACCGAAAGCACCGACGGGGAGCCCCGCCGGTGCGAGCCGGACCCGGTCGGCAATCGCCAGGGACCGGAGGAAGGAGGAACCGTACGCCTGGGCGCGCAGCTCGTCGGTCAACGCGTCGAGGAGCGGGACGCCGAGGGCCGCCACCCCACCCCCGATGACGACCCGGCGCACATCACAGGTGAGCACGAGCACCCGGACGGCCGCGGCGAGCGCCTCGATGAACGTCGCTCGCACCTGCTGGGCCCGCGCGTCACCCGCCTGCGCCGCAGCGAACACCGCGACCGGTGCCGGCACCCCGTCGTGCGACGGCCAGGCCGCGTCCAGCGCTGAACCGGACGCATACCGCTCGAGGCAGCCACGCTGGCCGCAGGGGCACACCAGCCCGCCCGCCACGTGGATGAGATGACCGATCTCACCCGCGGCCCCGTGCGAACCACGCCGCAACCGGCCGTCGAGCAGCAGACCCGCCGCCAACCCCGTGCCCAGCGCCAGGAACGCCAGGTCGTCGACCTCCACCTCCCCCGTGCCCACCAGCAGCCGACGCGCACCGATGGCGGCCGCGTTCAGATCGTTCTCGCACCGCACCGCCACCCCCAGCCGCCCCGAGAGCAACCCCCCCAACCCCACCGCCTCATGGATTCCGAGGTTGACCGCGTGCTCGACCAGTCCCGCCTCGGAATCGACGACGCCGGGCAGACCGACGCCGACGGCGCGGGCTCGGTCCAGACCTGCGGCGGCCAGGGCCTGCGCGACCGTCGCGGCGGCGACCTCGAGCAGGCCCGCCACCCCCGGGACCGTGGGGGTGCGGGCGGTGGCCAGCACCGTGCCCTCGTCGTCGATCACGACGGCCTGCGTCTTGGACCCGCCGATGTCCAGGCCGACGCGCAGCCCGCCGTCAGCCCTTGACCGCACCGGACACCAGCCCTGAGGTCATCCGGCCCTGCACGAACAGGAAGAACACGATGACCGGCACCGCGATGAGGGTCGAGGCCGCCATCACCTGCCCCCAGTCGGTGTCCCTGCTGGCCGACGCCTGCACGAAGGAGCGCAACCAGATCGGCAGCGTCTTGGCCGCATCGGACTGCAGCACCACGAGCGCCACCGTGAACTCGTTCCACGCCTGCAGGAACGCGTACACCCCGGACGCCACCAGGCCCGGGGCCAGCAGCGGGAAGGTGATGCGGATGAACGCCTGCGTGCGGGACAGCCCGTCGACCATGGCTGCCTCCTCGAGCTCGATGGGGACACCCGCGACGAACCCCCGCAGCATCCACACGGTGAACGGCACGACCGCCGCGATGTACAGGATCGAGACGCCGAGCACCGTGTTGAGCAGGTGCATCGAGCCGATCAGACGGTACTGCGCGATGAAGAGCCCCTCGGCCGGCAGCATCTGGATGAGCAGCACCGCGAGGATGAAGCTGCGTCGCCCGCGGAACCGGAACCTGCTGATCGCCAGCGCGGCGAGGAACGCGAAGACCAACGTGACCGCCAGGGTCAGGAACGTGACCGCGAGCGACATCCGCAGCGCCGGCAGGAACGACCCGGACGCCCACACCGCCGCGTAGTTGTCCCACGAGGCGTTCACCGGCAGCAGGTGGACCCGGCCGTCCTGCAGCCGGATGCTCGACATGAGCGACGAGTTCGCCATCCAGTAGACGGGGAACGCCCACACGATCGCGATCGCCAGCCCCACGGCCGAGGCGACCAGCCTGCCCACCCTCGGTCGACGACGGCGCGCCACCGACGGCCGGGTGACGACGAGCGTGCTCACGATTCCTCCTCGTCGCGCAGCAGCCGGCGCACGTAGCCCCAGGACAGGGCCACGGTGAGCAGCAGCACGAAGATCGAGACGGCGGAGGCGGCACCGAAGTCACCGGAGCCGACACCGAGGGAGTAGATGTACGTGCCGAGCAGGTTGGTCTCGCTCGGCGTGCCGCCGGCGTCCTGCAGCAGCCTGATCTGGGCGAACACCCGCAGGTCCCAGATGATCTGCAGCAGCAGCACGATCGACAGCACCGGCGCGATCATCGGCATGGTGATCCAGCGGAACGCCTTGACGCCGCTCGCACCGTCCAGGGCGGCGGCCTCCAGGACCTCGTCGGGCACCTGGGTCAGTCCGGCGTAGGCGGAGAACGCCACGAACGGCACCGACATCCACACGACGATGACGGTCGCGACGAAGAAGAACGACAGCGGGTTCGCCAACCAGGAGTGACCCGTGAAGTCCAGGCCGAGCGCGGTGAGCCCGGCGTTGACCACGCCGTACCGGTAGTCGAACAACCAGCGCCACACGGTCATCGAGGCAACCACCGGCATGGCCCAGGCGAGCAGCATCGCCACCTGGACCGCGATCCGCACGGGGGTGTGCACCACCTTCATGAGCAGTGCGACCCCCACCCCGACCAGCACCGTCACGAAGGCGTTGACCAGGCAGAACGCGATCGACCGGGCAACCACGGTCCACAGGTACCCATCGGTGAACAGGTCGATGTAGTTCTGTAGCCCGACGAAGACCGGCGGCTTCCCGAACTGCTGGGCGAGCCCGAACTGCTGCATCGAGGTGACCACCTGCCAGAACAGCGGGTAGGCCAGCGCGAGCAGCAGGATCGCGACCGACGGCGCCAGCAGGGCGTACGGCACCCGCGGTGGGCGTCGCCGGCGGACGACCGGGCCCGACGCGGCGTCGTTCACCGGGTCGGACGGGTTCGGTGCGGGCGTGGTCGAGGCGGGCGTGACCGAGCTCTCGCGGCGTCCCATCGACCTCCTTCCCTCAGACATGGGTCTCTCCCAAGACGTGCGCACTTCCTCAGACGCGGATCATCCCCATCGGACGGCACCGTTCCCCCGAACCCGCCTCCGGCCCCACGCCCCCACGATCCCGCGTCCCCGCACCGAACCCCGGGGCCACGTCCCGCTCCGGACTCCGGGGCCACGTCCCGCACCGAACTCCGAGGCCTCGTCCCCGCTCCGGATTCCGGGGCTGTGCAGGTTGCGCGCACGCACAGCCCCGGAATCCTGGACGGGCGGGGGCCCGGGACGGACGGGGGCGGGGACGGACGGGGCGGTTAGGCCTTGCCGTTGAGGATGGGGGTGGCTTCGGCGTCGAAGGCCTTGGCCGTGGCCGCGATGTCGGCGCCCTCGGAGATCTTCTGGAAGAACTCCTCGAGCTTCTTGCTGGACTCCAGGGCGGCCCAGCCCGGAGCGGCCGGGGTGAGCTTGGAGTTGAGCGCCGAGTTGATGAGCGCCTGCGCGAACTGGTCGTCGCCGAGCGAGGACACGTAGTCCGAGTTCGCCGGGCCGAGGCCGTTCTTGCCGAGCATCTCCTGGTACTCCGCGCTGAAGATGATCTTCATGAGCGACTTGGCCAGCTCGGGGTGCTGCGAGGCGGCCGAGATGCCGATGTTGGACCCACCGGCGAAGACGGGCGCGTAGCCCCCGTCGACACCCGGCAGCGGGAACACGCCGAAGGTCGAGTCGTTCCACTCCCGGGTGTCCTTGCCGTCCACGGTGACGAGGTCACCGATCGACCAGTGCGCCCAACCCGGCGCCATGATCGTGGCCGCATCCAGCGAGTAGGCCGTGGTCGACCCGTCCTCCGCGGCGACCGAGTCGGCGTCGTTGAGGTGGTTGTAGGTGTTGGCGTCGGTCGCGTCCCGCGGCGCCTTGGACGCCGTGGTCCACAGCTCCTGGAGCTGCTTGAGGCCCTCCTGCGTCTTGGGGTCGGACATGGTCGACGTCCACGTGTCGCCGTCCTTGACCGCGAGCTCCCCGCCGTTGGCGAAGATCCAGGAGATGGCGTTGCGCCAGTCCTGGCCGCCGAGCCAGAAGCCGGACAGGTTCGAGATGCCGTTCGGGTCGGCCGTGGCGATCTTCGCCACGTCGGCGTTGAACTCGGCGAGCGTGGCGGGCGGTGCGGTGACGCCCGCGGCGGCCCACAGATCGGCCCGGTAGAAGACGTACCGCGAACCGAAGTAGTACGGCAGCGTGTAGTTCTTGCCGTCCACCTCGCCGGCCTCGACGAAGCTGGGCAGCAGCTTGTCGCCGCCGAGCTCGTCGTACATGTCGCTGATGTCCAGGAACGCCCCGACGTTGGTGAACGTCGAGGACTGGGTGTTGCCCAGCTCGACGACATCGGGCGTGTTCTCCTTGTCGGGCAGGGCCGTGGTGAGCTTGGTCACCAGATCGCCCCAGTCCTGCTGCTCGATGACGAGCGTCGAGCCCGGGTTCTGCTTGGCGAACTCGGTCTTGAGGTACTCGCGCAGCTCGTCGGGCGTGTCACCGCCGGCGAGCCAGAGCTTGATGGTCGCCGCTTCCGGCGTCCCTGAGGCGGACGACGAGTCCGTACCGCCGCCGGAGCTGCAGGCGGTGAGCGCGAGTGCTGCGGCAGCACCGAGGGCCGCGAAACGTAGCATCTTCACGTTGGGGTTCCTCCCGTGTTCGAGGCGAGTGCCGGACGGCGTCGCCGGGTGGAGCTTTCGACCTGCAAGGGGCCGGCTCGGGGTCCTCACGAGACCCCGAGCTGGCCCGACAGGACCAGGACCGCAGCGCCCGCGAGCGCCACGTCCTGACCCAGAGATCCGGTGCGCACGACGAGACCGGAGCCGATCACCGGCATCGTGCGTTCCCGGAGGGTGTCCAGCGCCGCGATCCGCAGCGGACCGTCCAGCAGCTCCGGCGGACCGGAGAGCAGGACCTCCGCGAGGTCGAGGACGCTGACCACCGGCGCCAGGGCGAGCCCCAGCAACCGGCCCGCGGAAGCCAGCGCGGCCGCCGCGGAGTCGTGGTCGAGACCGGCCGTGCGCCGCCGCAGGGCGGGCACCGACAGCACGGTCTCCAGGCAGCCGTACCGCCCGCAGGCGCACGGGTAGGGCTCCTCCCCCGTCGTGGCGTCCACGACGGTGACGTGCCCGATCTCACCGGCCGCGAAGTGGGTGCCGCGCAGCAGCCCGCCGTCGACGACGACGCCGGCACCCACTCCCGCCCCGATGGTGAGCACGAGGGTGCCGCTGCCGGCCGCTCCCCCGTAGGTGAACTCGGCGAGCGCGCGGGTGTCGGCGTCGTTGGCCACGTGCACCGGGACACCGAGCGCGGAGGTGAGGAGGGCGGCCAGCGGCACGTCCTGCCAGCCGCGGTTGGGTGCCTGCACGACGGTGCCGTCCGGGTCGATGACGCCGGGTGAGGCGATGCCCGCGCCGATCACCCGACGGTCCGCCGCCTCCAGCACCTCACGGGCCAGGTCTCGGACGAGGTCGACCGCTGCGGCCCCCGACCGCCCGGCCCAGGGCACCGACCGGCGCAGCAGCACCTCCCCGTGCGGGGTCATCAGAGCGCCCAGCGCATCGGCGTCGTCGGTGAGGTCGAGTGCGACGACGGAGAGCTCGTCGGTCCGCATCCCGACGAGCGTCGCGGGTTTGCCGACCCGGCTCTCGGTGCGCACCCCGCGATCCGCGACCAGACCTTCCTCGACCAGCTCGCTCACCAGGTCGGAGACGGTGACCCGGGTCAGGCCGGTGCTGCGGGCGATATCGGCCCGTGACGACGGGCCGGTGTGGAAGAGGTGGCCGAGGACCAGGGCCCGGTTGTGGGCCCGGGCGTGTCCGGGCAGCACCTTGGCCGTCGGGCGAAGCGCCCGTTCGACCCTGCGTGCCGCCCCGGAGGGCGACGTCTGCGCTGCCGTCGTCACATTTGTTAGTAGACCTTCCTAACTAATGGAGGTCAAGAGGGTGAACCGATCGTGACCAGAACGTGACGAGTCGGACACACGAGCGACTCACGCCCCGCCGCCGAGCGCCCGATCCCGCACTCTCTTCCCCGCTGGCCCGGCAACTGGGCAGTTGGGCGACCCGACACGCCGAGGCCGAGGCCCGAACTGCCCAGTTCTGCAGGTGGAGTCGGCGGGGCAGCGTCAGGCGAGCCAGGTGAGGGCGCCGCGGTGGCGGACCGACGTCGTGGCGCACCGCATCCCCCAGGCCAGCGCATCGAGCAGCCCGGCACCGCCGGCGAGTGCCGCGGCCATGGCGCCGTGCAGCACATCGCCTGCGCCCAGGGTGTCCACCACCTGCTCGGCCGGAACCCGCTCGGGTGACAGCTCCTCGACGACGCCCGGTCCGAGCAGCACCCGCACCGGGCCCGGACCCGACGACCGCGCCACGACCCTCGGACCGAGCTCGGCCACGGCGACCAGCAGCGCATCCACCTCGACGCTCGACCCGGGCCGAGCACGACCCGGCAGCACCAGGTCGCCCGACAGCACCGCGGTGTCGACGTGGGCGAGCAGCTGCTCGAACCTCGGCTTCCAGCTCCCGCCGTCGAGCAGCACGTGGACCCCCGCGGCTCGCGCGCGGCGGGCGAGCACGATCGCCGCGCCCAGGTGGTGGCCGTCGACCAGCAGCACGTCTCCCCCGGCACCTGGATCGACCAGCGCCGGATCGATGAGCGCCGCGGCCTCGGCCAGATCGGGGGCTCCCGCTGCGTTGCGTGACACCACGGCGCGCGATCGGCCGCTGACCAGCACCGACGAGACCGGCAGCAGCTCCGGGACGGTGGGCGCCAGATCGACGACCTCGACCCCCGCGGCGTCCAGCCCGGCCCGGGCCAGATCGGCCACCGGGCCGGTGCCCAGGGCCGTGACCAGCCGGGTCGGTACGCCGAGGGCCGCGCTCGTCGCGGCTGCGTTGGCCGCCGGTCCGCCGAACACCACCCAGCCGTCGGAGGCGACCATCTTCTCGTCGGGGCCGGGCAGCCGGTCGACCACCTGGACCACGTCGAGCGTGGTCAGCCCCATGCACGTCACCCGGCCCATGCCCCCATCGTGGCCGGTAGGCAGGTACCTGCGCACCGATCCGCCTTGGGCGCGTGCGACAGGTGACAGATGTCCAGGGTCACCGGGCACTCACGTCGGCCGGACGCGGGACGCCCGACGCCGGACGCGCCCCGGCCCGACGTCCTCGTGCACCTGCGCCGACGGAAAGTACGGTGAACCCGTGACGACGCCGATCGATCCCACGACCACGCCCGCCTGGCAGCAGCTCACCGAGCACCAGGCCGCACTCACCCCCGACCTGCGGGGCTGGTTCGCCGACGACCCTGAGCGGGCCCAGCGGCTGAGCTTCCAGCTGGCCGACCTGCACGTCGACCTGTCCAAGAACCTGGTGACCGACCAGACCGTCGGGCTGCTGCTCGACCTGGCCGAGCAGACCGGGGTCGCCGACCGCTACGCCGCCATGCTGGCCGGTGAGCACATCAACGTCACCGAGGACCGCGCCGTCCTGCACACCGCGCTGCGTCGCCCGGGCGACGCCGAGCCTCCCCTCGTGGTGGACGGCCAGCAGGTCGACGCCGACGTCCACGACGTGCTCGAGAAGGTCTACGCCTTCGCCGAGAAGGTGCGCACCGGCGCCTGGACCGGCGTCAACGGTGAGGCCATCCGCACGGTCGTCAACATCGGCATCGGTGGCTCGGACCTTGGCCCCGTCATGGTCTACGAGGCGCTCAAGCCCTACGTCAAGGACGGCCTGAGCTGCCGCTTCGTCTCCAACATCGACCCGACCGACCTGGCCGAGACGGTGGCCGACCTCGACCCGACGACCACGCTCTTCATCGTCGCGTCCAAGACGTTCGGCACCCTGGAGACGCTCACCAACGCCCGCCTGGCCCGCACCTGGCTGCTCGACAGGCTCGTGGCCGAGGGTCGGATCGAGGACACCGAGCAGGCCCGTGCCACAGCGGTCGCCGCCCACTTCGTCGCCGTCTCGACCGCACTGGACAAGGTCGCAGCCTTCGGCATCGACCCGGCGAACGCGTTCGGGTTCTGGGACTGGGTCGGCGGGCGGTACTCGGTGGACTCGGCGATCGGCACCAGCCTGGTGATCGCGCTGGGCCGTGAGGCGTTCGAGGATCTGCTCGCAGGCTTCCACGCCGTCGACGTGCACATGGCCACGACCCCGGCGACCCAGAACGTGCCGCTGCTCATGGGACTGCTCAACGTCTGGAACACCAACTTCCTCGGCGCCCACACGCACGCCGTGCTGCCCTACGACCAGCACCTGCACCGCTTCCCGGCCTACCTGCAGCAGCTGACGATGGAGTCCAACGGCAAGTCGGTGCGCTGGGACGGCAGCCCCGTGACGACGCAGACCGGTGAGGTCTTCTGGGGCGAGCCGGGCACCAACGGTCAGCACGCCTTCTACCAGCTCATCCACCAGGGCACCCGGCTGATCCCGGCCGACTTCATCGCCTGCGCCACCCCGACCCACCCGCTGGCCGACGGTGACACCGATGTGCACGGCCTGTTCCTGGCCAACTTCTTCGCCCAGACCAAGGCGCTGGCCTTCGGCAAGACGGCCGACGAGGTGCGTGCCGAGGGCACCGCCGAGGCGATCGTGCCGGCCCGGGTGTTCAGCGGGAACCGGCCGACCACCTCGATCCTGGCCCCGTCGCTCACCCCGTCGGTGGTGGGCCAGCTCATCGCGCTGTACGAGCACATCACGTTCGTCCAGGGTGCGGTGTGGGGCATCGACTCCTTCGACCAGTGGGGTGTCGAGCTGGGCAAGCAGCTCGCGCTGCAGGTGGCCCCCGCGGTCGCCGGCGACGAGGCCGCACTGGCCGCGCAGGACTCCTCCACCCGGTCGCTCATCGAGGCGTACCGCCGCCTGCGGGGCTGAGCCGCCCGTGCGGCGGCGGCGGGCCCGCTGACCCGTCGCCGCCGTACGCTGCCGTGCATGGAGGTCACCCGGGCCCGCGTGGATGCCTGGTGCTGGGCCGTGCGGCTGTTCCCGACCCGTTCGGCCGCGGGCGCCGCATGTCGCGCCGGTCATGTGCGGATCAACGGCGAACGGGCCAAACCCGCCACGATCGTCGTCCCCGGCGACGAGGTGGTGGTGCGCGGCGGTGAGCGCGAGCGGATCGTGCTGGTGCAGCGGCTCGTGGTCAAGCGGGTCGGCGCCCCCGTGGCGGTGGCCTGCTACCTCGACCGCTCACCCGCCGTGGTCCCCAAGGAGCGCCGCGTCGCGGTCGCCGAACGCGAACGCGGCGCCGGACGGCCGACCAAACGCGAACGACGGCTCACGGACCGGTTGCGCGGGCGCTGACGAGCCGCGGGCCACGACCCGCGGGCCACGACGCGCAGCCCGATGGGCACCCGCGGATCGGTGCCTGCCGACAGCTGCGTTCGTGCGTCGGCAGCGCCCACCCGCTGCCCGCAGCTACGCCCGTACCTCGGCAGCCGCCACCCGCGCGCGGGCCCGCAGCTCACGACGCAGGATCTTGCCTGCGGCCGATTTCGGGATCGCCTCGACGAACTCGACCTGGCGCACCTTCTTGTACGGCGCGACCTTGGCCGCGACGAAGTCCATGACGTCGGCGGCGGTGAGCTCGACCCCGGGCACCGGGACGACGAACGCCTTCGGCACCTCCTCGCCCTCGGCGTCCCGGGCGCCGACCACGGCGGCGTCGGCGATCTGCGGGTGCGACAGCAGCAGCCCTTCGAGCTCGGCGGGCGCCACCTGGTAGCCCTTGTACTTGATGAGCTCCTTGAGTCGGTCGACGATCCGGACCACGCCACCGGCATCGACGGTCGCGAGGTCGCCGGTGTGCAGGAATCCGTCAGGGTCGAGCGCGGCGGCGGTGGCGATCTGGTCCCCGAGGTAGCCGACCATGATGTTCGGCCCGCGGCAGAGCAGCTCACCGGGCTCGCTCGGCCCGTCGTCCGGCACCGCGACCTCCTCGCGCGTGCCCGGGACGACGATCATGCACTCCAGGTTCGGCACCGCGAACCCGATGCTGCCGACCGGGACGTCCGGCCGGTCGATGGGTGTGAGGTGCGAGACCGGGCTCATCTCGGTCATGCCGTAGCCCTGCAGCATCCGCACCCCGAGCCGGGTGGCGACCGCGGTGCCGACACCCTCGTCGAGCGGGGCCGCCCCGGACAGCACGGTGCGCAGCGAGGAGAAGTCGAAGGAGTCGATGAGCGGGTGCTTGGCGAGAGCCACGGCGACCGGCGGGGCGATCGGGGCGTAGGTGATGCGGTGCTCGGCCACGATCCGGCAGAACTCGGTGAGGTCGAACCGCGGCATCGTCACCAGCTGCGCGCGGTGGTGCAGCGCGAGGTCGAGCAGCACGGTCATGCCGTAGATGTGGAAGAAGGGCAGCAGCGCGAGCACCGTGTCATCGGCGCGCACACCGGCGTAGGGCGAGGCCTGCAGCACGTTCGCGACCAGGTTGCGGTGCGTGAGCATGACGCCCTTGGGACGGCCCGCGGTCCCGGAGGAGTACGGCAGCACCGCGAGGTCGCTGGCCAGGACCTGGACCTGCGGGGCCGGTCGCTGCTCGGTGAGCAGGTCGCGCAGCGACTCGTGACCCGGCGCCCCGTCGAGGACGATGACCCGTGAGTGCGGCAGCCCGGCGACCTCGGCGCCCTTGACCGCGGCGGGCAGCAGCGGGCTGACGGTGAGCAGCAACCCCGCGCCCGAGGCGGCGAGCTGGGCGGCCACGTCGTCGGCGGTGGCGAGCGCGTTCACGGTGGTGGCGGTCGCGCCCGCCCGCAGGATCGCGTGGAAGGCGACCGCGAACGCCGGCACGTTCGGCGAGTGCAGGCCGACCACGGTGCCGGGGCCGACCCCGCGTGCGGCCAGGGCGCCGGCCAGTGCATCGACCTGGGCGCGCAGGGCGCCGTAGGTGGTGGCGGCGCCGGTGGGGCCGTCCACGATCGCGACGCGGTCGAGCTCGTCGTCGCGCAGGGAGCCGAGCAGGAAGTCGTAGAGCGAGACGTCGGGGATCTCGACGTCGGGCAGGGGCGAGCGGAAGACCACGGTGTCTCCTTCGACGAGCGGCGGGCCGGGCCCGAGTGGGACCAAGGGCCCGGGTGTGGCGCAGCCCACAGTGTGCCCCAGAAGTCGGGCCTTGGGGAGGGTTTCGTACCAATGAGTAACTTCGGGGCGGACATCGCCCCGGGCGGTGCGGGAGACTGGGCCCATGAGCCCCCGCATGAACGTCGAGTCGTTCAACCTCGACCACCGCACCGTCGCGGCGCCGTACGTGCGCCTCGCCGACCGCAAGACGCTGCCGCACGGCGATGTGATCTCCAAGTACGACATCCGGTTCACCCAGCCGAACGTCGCGCACCTGGAGATGGACACCGTCCACTCGCTCGAGCACCTGTTCGCCGAGCACTCGCGCGACCACTCCGACACGGTCCTCGACTTCTCCCCGATGGGCTGCCAGACCGGCTTCTACCTCATGCTCGCCGGCAGCCCCGACCTCGAGGACGTGATGGAGCTGGTTGCCGCCACCCTCACCGACATCCTCGCGGCCGATGAGGTCCCCGCCGCCAACGAGGTCCAGTGCGGCTGGGGCGCGAACCACACCCTGACCGGCGCCCAGGCCGCCGCGCGCGAGTACCTCGATCGCCGCGACGAGTGGGCCGTCGTGGTGCCCGGCGCATGATCGGGCTCGATGCGGTCGTCGTCGTCGCGATGGCGGACGAGGCCGAACCGTTCCTGGCCCGCGCCCAGGTGGTGGGGCGGGCGACCGAGGTCGGCGGAGCCGTGCAGCACCTGCTCGCGGTCGACGGACGCACCGTGCTGCTCGTGCGCTCCGGGATCGGCCTGGTCAACGCCGCAGTGGGCGCAGCCTCCGCTCTCACCGTCGGCTCCCCGCGGATGCTCATCAGCGCCGGTTCCTCCGGCGGTATCGGGCTCGATGTGCACGTGGGCGATGTGGTCGTGGCCGATGAGTCGCTGTTCGCCGCGGCCGATGCCACGACGTTCGGCTACGCCCTCGGCCAGGTCCCGGGGATGCCCGAACGGTTCGCCTCGACCCCCGCGCTCGTGGAGGCGGCTCTGGCCACCTCGACGGGACGCCCGCTGCGCCGCGGGCTGGTGCTTTCCGGCGACTCGTTCATCGACGGACGCACCCTGGCGAGCGTCCGGGCCACGTTCCGCGACGGTCAGTCGGTGGACATGGAGTCCGCCGCGCTGGCCCAGGTCGCGCACCTGTTCGGCGTCCCGTTCGTCTCGGTGCGCGGCGTGTCCGACCTGTGCGGCCCTACCGCCGGCCAGGACCACACCGTGCGCGTCGACGATGCGGCGGAGCGTTCCGCCGATGTGGTGCTGGCCCTGCTCGCCGCCTCCGACTGAGACGACCCCGGGCTATGCCCCGCCCCGGCGCCACCACCGGCGTCGGGGCGCCCGGCCCACGCCCTCGGTGCCACCCGGCCCCGAACCCGACCCGGGCGCCCCGCGGCGATCACGCCACTCGGCCACCTCGGCGTCGACATCGCGGAGCGGGGTGACCACCGGTGGGCCACCCGTGAGCTGGCGCCGGGCCGCCACCACCCGGTCGTTGAACTCCTGCACGACGGCGCGCACCCGGTCCTCGTGCCGCAGAGCGTCGAGCCGGGCGTCGAGCCGCTCGTCGAGACCGCGCAACGCGAGCGCCTCGGGCAGGACGCCCTCACCGCCGACGTGCTCACGGCGCACGAGCCCCTTGAGCCACCAGTCAGGGTCGTGGACCGGGCCCAGGCCGGGGATGGGCTTGCCCGCCAGCGGCAGGTCGTCGAACTCCCCGCGCCGGATCGCCTCGTCGACCAGGTGATCGACCCAGACGCCGCGCGTCTCCATCCGTCCGGTGGCCTGCGGCGGGCCGGCGGGCGTCCGGGCCCCGTCGCCTCCGGCCTCGCCGTCACGCGCTCCGCCGTCACGCGCTCCGCCGTCACAGGCATCGCCGTCATCGGCCTCGGGGTGCTCCACGCGGTACGACGCGGCACGTCGCCGGGGGTCCCTCGTGCTCACCCGGCCAGGGTAACCAGGTCATCCGCCGCCCGGCTGGGAATGCCGTCGACGCCCCACCGCTTGTCCTGGAGACTGGCCGCACCGCCCACAACACCCGGAGACCCCCGTGCCTGCACCGTCCCCTGGGCTGACCCCCCGCAACCGGCTCGCCGTCGCACTGCTGCTCGTCTCGACCTTCGTCGTGATCCTCAACGAGACGATCATGGGCGTCGCGCTCCCCCGGCTGATGAGCGACCTGGACATCGACGCGGCGACGGCCCAGTGGTTGACCACGGGCTTCATGCTGACGATGGCGGTCGTCATCCCGGTCTCCGGGTTCATCATCCGGCGCAGCCGCACACGCACCGTGTTCCTTATCTCGATGGGGCTGTTCAGCCTCGGGACCGCGATCGCCGCCGTGGCCCCCGGGTTCGCCGTGCTGCTGATCGGCCGCATCGTGCAGGCGGGCGGGACAGCCCTCATGCTGCCGCTGCTCATGACCACCGTCATGACCGTGACACCGGCGGCGACCCGCGGCCGGACCATGGGCACCATCTCGGTGGTGATCTCGGTGGCCCCCGCCTTGGGACCGACGATCTCCGGGCTGATCCTCGCGGTGCTCGACTGGCGGTGGATGTTCGGGCTGGTGCTGCCGATCGCGCTGGTCGCCCTGGTGCTGGGCGCGCTGCGGATGCCGGACGTCACCGAACCCGAGCACGCCGCGGTCGACTGGCTGTCGGTGCCGTTGTCCGCGCTCGGGTTCGGCGGTCTGGTGTTCGGGCTGTCGTCGTTGGGCACCGGTGCGGGTGTCTCCACCGTCGCGGCCCTGGCCGTGGGTGCCGGTGCACTGTCGCTGTTCGCCGCCCGCCAGGTGTGGCTCGCCCGCCGCGACGACGCCCTGCTGGACCTGCGGGTGTTCCGCGTGCCCACGTTCGCGATGGGCGTCGCCCTCATGGCACTCGCCATGGTGACGATGTTCGGCGTCATCATCCTGCTTCCGCTGTACACCCAGGACGTGCTCGGGGTCGATGTGCTCACCACGGGGCTGGTGCTGCTGCCGGGTGGGCTGCTCATGGGTCTGCTCGCACCGGCGGTCGGTCGCGTCTACGACCGGCGCGGGCCCCGCGTCCTGCTGGTGCCGGGGACCATCGCTGTGAGCCTGGCCATGTGGGCGCTCACGATGCTGCCGACCTCGGGGGCGCTGGGGTTCCTGCTCGCGGCGCACATCACGCTGAGCCTGGGGTTCGCGCTGGTGTTCACCCCGCTGTTCACCGCGGCGCTCGGCTCGTTGCCCGCGCACCAGTACTCCTACGGGTCGGCCGCGATCGGGACGGCGCAGCAGGTCGCCGGGGCGGCCGGGACGTCGCTGTTCGTCGCGGTGCTCACCATGACCGCGACGAACCGGGCGGCCGACGGCCTGGGCCAGGTCGCGGCCACGGCCGCGGGCCTGCACGCGGCGTTCCAGGTCGGCGCGCTGATCTCACTGGTGGCCGTCGTCGGTGCGTTCTGGTTGCGCCCGGCGCCTGCCACCGACCCGGTGGGCACCGGTTCCGCCGAGGCGCCGGACGTGGTCGAGGTCAGGGGCTCGCACGCGGGCTGACCCAGGCCCGCCGTCGATGACCAGGCGGGGCAGGCGCCCTGCTCAGCCGGGCGGTCCGGGGGCGCCTGCGACCCGGGCCAATGTCAGCCCTGCGCGCAGCCCGCCACCGGGGGCCTCGCCCAGCCGGACGTCACCGCCGGCCTCCCGGGCCAGCTCGCGGGCGATGGCCAGTCCGAGCCCGCTGCCACCGGCATCCCGCTCGCGCGCCTCGTCCAGCCGGACGAACCGCTCGAACACGCGTTCACGGTCACCGGCGGGGATCCCGGCGCCGTCGTCGTCCACCTCGACCGCACCGTCGGCGACCGTGACCTCGACCTGGGCCGTGGCGTGCCGCAGGGCGTTGTCGAGCAGGTTGCGCAGCACCCGCCCCACGGCTTCCCGATCACCGACGGCCGTCCCGTCGCCGACGACGGTGATCCGGACCCCGGGCCGGACCGGCAGCGCCTCGACGACCTCGCGCACCAGGGGCGCCAGGTCGAGCTCCCCGGACGCTCGCGGACTCATGCCCACCCTGGCCAGCAGCAGCAGATCGTCGACCAGGCGCTGCATCCGCAGCACCTGCGGGCCGAGCTCGGCGGCCAGCTCCCCTGCCTCGAACGTGTCGGGGTGGGCCTGGGCGACCTCCACCCCTGCCCTGATCGAGGCCAGCGGCGAGCGCAGCTCGTGCGCGGCGTCCGCCACGAAGGAGCGCTGCCGGGCCGAAGCCACCTGCAGCCGGTCCAGCATCTCGTTGAGGGTGCGGGCCAGGGCTGCCAGCTCACCCTCGTGGGCGGGGACCGGCAGCTCACCCGGCCCGCCCGCGTCGACCACCTGGGCGGCCGCGGCCCGGAGCTGTTCGACGGGGGCCAACGCACGGCCGAGCGCCAACCAGACGGCGAGCCCGAACAGGGCCGTGCACGCCGGCACCACCATGACGAGCGCCACCCGCAACGCCCGCAGCAGTCCTTGCACCTCCGCGAGCGGCATGGTCGCGACCACGACGACCGTGGCGTCGTCGGACTGCACGGCCCGCACCGCGACCCGGACCTCGCGGTCGTAGCTCCCGTCCGCCGAGCTGCGCACCACGGTCACGCCATCGGTCTGTGCGACGAGCCCGGTGATCTGGTCGTGGGACAGCAGGGGCAGCGTGCGGCTGGCGTTCGGCGAGGTCGCCAGCACCAGGCCGTCCTCATCGAGCACCTGGACCATCTCGCCGGGTTCGGCGACCGGCAGCGCATCGGGCAGCCGGCCGTCGGCCACCAGACCGGCGACCACCTCCACGCGGTCGCGCACCACCTGGTCGAGCACGGCGAGCCGGCTGGCGGACAGCACCCAGGTGAGAGTCACGGCGCCCCCGACCAGGGCGATCGTGAGCAGCCCGGTCGTCACGACCGTCAGCCGGGTGCGCAGGCGCCGTCCCACCGCTCAGTCGCCGATGCGGTAGCCGGTGCCGCGCACGGTGGTCACCACGTCCCGGCCGAGCTTGCGTCGCAGGTAGCCGACGTAGACCTCGACCAGGTTGACGTCCTCGCCACCGTTGTCCCAGACGTGGTCGAGCAGCTCGACCTTGCCGACGACCCTGCCCGGGTGGCGCATGAGGTACTCCAGCAGGTCCAGCTCGCGGGCGGTGAGCTCGACGAGCTCCCCACCGTGGCGCACCTGGCGGGCCGCGGGGTCGAGAGTCACCTCGCCGGCCACCAGGACGGGCGGTGCGCTCGTCGGCGGACGCCTCAGCAGGGCCCGCAGCCGTGCCACCAGCACCACGAAGCTGAACGGTTTGGTCAGGTAGTCGTCGGCGCCCAGGTCGAGCCCGTCGGCCACATCGTGCTCACCGTCCTTGGCGGACAGCAGCAGCACGGGCGTCACGTCCCCGCGGGCCCGCAGGTCGCCGACCACGTCGTAGCCGTTGCGCCGCGGCAGCATGATGTCGAGCACCACGGCGTCGTAGTCGCGGTCGGCCGCCAGCTCCAGGGCGGTGACGCCGTCGTGCGCCACATCCACGACGAACCCCTCGGCGCCCAGCCCGCGCACGAGCGCACGGGTCAGCGCCACCTCGTCGTCGACCAGCAGCACTCGCACCTGCGCATCGTCGCACCCGGGGCTCCGTCGCCGTCGCCCGGACGCGGCCGCCGCTCTCAGTCACGCCTCAGGGCGGGTGCGGCACAGTGGCGGTCATGAGCACACCAGCACCGGTCCGGGCACCCCGTCGATCAGTCCGCTGGGCCGTCCCCGGCGTGGCCCTCGCCCTCGTGGTGGCGGCCTTCGCCGCCCGCCCGGTCCTCGCCTCGGCCGACTCCGCGGACCTGCCGACGATCACCGCCGACGAGCTCGTCGCCAAGGTGGTCGGAGCCGATCCGCAGCCGCTGTCGGGCACCGTGGTCTACACCGCGAACCTCGGGCTGCCCGATGTGTCCGCCCTGGCCAGCGCGATGAGCGACAGCATGACGTCGGCCGCGCCGATCAACCTGCTCTCGGGCTCGTCGACGTTGCGGGTGTGGACCGACGCCGACCGCCGCTCCCGGGTCTCCCTGCTCGGCACCACCTCGGAGTACTCGGTGGTCCACGACGCGACGCAGGCCTGGAGCTACACCTCGTCCGACCAGTCCGTCGTGCACTACACGCTTGATGCGGCCGATGCCGATCGTCTGGCACAGGCCGCCGACGGCACCGTGCCGGTCCCGACCGACCTGCCGACGCCGGCCTCGGCCGCAGCCGATGTGCTGGCCCAGGTCGAGCAGTTCTCGACGGTGAGCCTCGATGCGGCGACCACGATCGCCGGCCGGGACGCCTACCAGCTGATCGTCACACCGACCAGCCACACGACGTTGATCTCCCGGGTCGTCATCGCGGTGGACGCGCAGACCTGGAGCCCGCTGCGGGTCCAGGTGTGGAGCACCCAGGACGCGACCGATCCGGCCCTGGAGCTGGGCTTCACCGATGTGACGTTCGCGATGCCATCGGACACGGTGCTCTCGTTCTCCACCCCGGCGGGCGCCACCGTGAAGGAGGTCACCGTGCCGTTGCCGAGCGATGAGGACCTCGCCCAGCAGCCGGCCGACGCTGGGAGCACCGGGTCGGTCAGCACCAGCGGCAGCGGCTGGGACACCGTCGTGACGCTCACCGGGGTGCCGACATCCGCACTGACGTCCGGGGCGCTGGCCTCGCAGGCGCTCACCTCGACCTCATCGGATGACCTCGCCGACCAGCTCGGCGGCTCGGGTTCGGGGTCGGGCACGGTCTCCGGCTCCGATCCGCAGGCGCTCTACGACGCGCTCACCACGAAGGTCGACGGCGGCCGACTGCTCTCGTCCTCCCTGGTCAGCGTGCTGGTGCTGGACGACGGCCGGGTGCTCGCCGGTGCCGTGCCGGCCGCGACGCTCATCACCGCCGCCGGATGAGCCCGGCGGACGAACCTGCGATCGTCACGCGCGGCCTGACCAAGAGGTTCTCCTCGGGTCAGGTCGCGGTCGACGGGATCGACCTGCACGTACCGGCCGGGGCCGTCTACGGGTTCCTCGGGCCGAACGGTTCGGGCAAGACGACGACCATCCGGATGCTGCTCGGCCTGGTTCGCCCGACGGCGGGTGAGGTCCGGGTGCTCGGGAGCCCGATGCCCGCCGGTGCGGCCCAGGTGCTCGGGCCGGTGGGCGCCCTCGTCGAGGGGCCGGCGTTCCAGCCGTACCTGTCCGGGCGGGACAACCTGGTGCGGCTGGACGCCTGCGACCCCTCGGCTGACCCTGCGACCCGGGACGCCCGGCTCGACCGCGCGCTGGGACGGGTCGGTCTGGGCGCCGCTGCGAGCAAGCGGTACCGCCAGTACTCCTTGGGGATGAAGCAGCGGCTGGGCCTGGCCGCTGCGCTGCTGCGCCCGCGCCGCCTGCTGGTGCTCGACGAGCCGACCAACGGTCTGGACCCGCAGGGCACCCGTGAGGTCCGTCACCTGGTGCGTGAGGTGGCCGCCGAGGGCACGACGGTGCTGGTCTCCTCGCACCTGCTCGCCGAGATCGACCAGGTGTGCACGCATCTGGGGATCATGTCGGCCGGCCGGCTGGTGCTCCAGGGCGAACGCTCGGCGTTGGCCGAGCACCGCGCGGTGCGGGTGCTGGTCCGGGTCCGCCCCGACCAGAGCGCCCAAGCCCGAGAGCTGCTCACAGGTCTTGGCCTGGCGCAGGTGACGGTCGAGGGCGATGAGCTGGGCGCTGTGCTCGGCGCCGTCGAGCCCGCGGCCGTCTCGGCCACCCTGGTGCATGCGGGGGTGGACCTGCTGGGACTCCAGGTGCTGGCGCCCACCCTCGAACAGGTCTTCGTCGAGCTCACCGGGGAGGGCTTCGATGTCGCCCGCTGACGCCATGCCCGCAGCGATGTCCGCGGCGCCCACCGACGCCGTTCCCGCCGAACGCTGGTCTGCGCGGCCCGGTGCGTTCGGGCGCCTGGTGCGCGCCGAGCTGCGGCTGGTGCTGGGCCGTCGACGCAACCAGGTGCTCATCGTCGGGCTCGGGTTCGTCCCGCTGCTGCTGGGCCTGGTGCTGTTCTTCACCCAGCACAGCGAGCTCGGGGGGCAGGGCCCGGGCTTCATCGCCCAGGCCACCCAGAACGGGTTGTTCCTGGTGGTGGCCTCGCTCTTCCTGTGCCTGCCGTTCCTGCTGCCGCTCACGGTCGCGATCGGATCGGGTGACGCCGTCGCAGGCGAGGCCTCGACCGGCACCCTGCGCTACCTGCTGCTGCTGCCGGTGGACCGCACCCGGCTGCTGGTCGCCAAGGCCGCGGGCGCGCTGACCTTCGCGGCCGTCGCGGTGCTCATGATCGCGATCGTCGGGTTGATCACCGGTGGGGTGCTGTTCGGGCTGCGCGAGGTGGTCCTGCTGTCCGGGACGACGGTCCCGCTGGTCGACGGGATGGTCCGGGTGGCCGGGGTGGTCGCGTACATCGGGCTCTCGCTCACGGGGCTGGTCGCCGTCGGGCTGTTCTTCTCGACGCTCACCGAGGTGCCGGTCGCGGCGATGGCGGCCACCGTGGTGGTCTCGGTCGTCTCGGCGGTGCTGGACAGCCTCGGTGCGCTCTCGGCCATCCACCCGTACCTGCTCACCCACCACTGGTTCGACTTCGCCGAGCTGCTGCGACTGGAGATCGACTGGGGCACCATCGCCTCGGGTCTGGGCGTGCAGGCCGCCTGGGTGGTCGTGTTCGGTGCCGCTGCCTGGGCCAGATTCACCCAGGCAGATATCTCGTCGTGACCGGCCGGTGACCGTGTCCCCCGTATCCTGACCGGGCAAGCCTCGACGATCCAGGAGCGGGTTCTTCTCACTGCCGGGGCGCACGGGCCGATGGGGTCACGTGCCGGGGGACGCCAGAGCAGGCGAGAGGAGCGTGCACCGTGCACGTCGTGCCGAACGGGTCGGAGCGCAAGGTCGCGACCGCGGACCTGTTCTTCTCCACCACGGACCGCAAGGGCGTCATCGACGGCGCGAACGCGGTCTTCTGCCACTACGCCGCGTACTCGATGGACGAGCTGCTGCGTGAGCCGCACAACCTCATCCGGCACCCGGACATGCCGGGCGGCGCCTTCCAGATCATGTGGGACCTGCTGCTGGCCGGTCACCCGATGGGCGCCTACGTCAAGAACCTCGCGCATGACGGCGCGGCGTACTGGGTGTTCGCGACGATCACGCCGCTCGGTGACGGCTTCCTGTCGGTCCGCCAGGCACCGTGCCGCACCGATCTGTTCGCGGCCGCCAACGCGCTGTACGAGAAGGTGCTCCCGATGGAGCTGGCCGCGCGTTCGGCCGGCGCCTCCCGCGTCGCGGCGGCACGCCTCGGTGCCGCGGCCCTCGCCGAGGGGATCGGCTCATTGGGTTTCGCGAGCTACTCGGACTTCATCCGGATGGCCGTGCCCGCCGAGATCCGCGCGCGTCGGGAGACGACGTCCTGGACCGGGGTCGACCCCCGGGACCCGGGTTCCGGTGTGGCGCAGGACCTGATCGACGCTGCGATCGCCGTCGACCAGGCGCTCGACTCCCAGATGTCCGGGCTCGACGAGCTGGAGATGCTGTCCGGTCGGTTGTCCCAGACCTCCGACCAGATGGAGGCCTCGCTCGAGAAGTTGCGGGGAGCGGTCGCCGCGGCCGTCGCGGCCTCGGGCGAGGTCGCGGCCACCGAGCCGGTGCTGGGCCGGGTCGTCGGCCCGCTGTCGGCCATCAGCCAGTGGTTGGTCGAGGCGATCGAGGACCTGCGCCAACGGTTGGCCGATGTGCGCGGACGGATCTCCGAGCTGCGGCTGCGCATCGCGCTGGCCCGCCTGCACGACGAGACGCTCGCGGAGTTCGCCCGTGAGATGGCCAACGGCGACGCCCCCGAGCGCGCCCCGCTCTACGTCCAGCAGCTGTGCCGGGCGCTGGAGGAGACTGCGACGACGGCCGCCCGTGAGGTGGTCGTCACGAACGAGGGGCTGCGCACCCTGGCTCAGGACCTGGTCGAGGTGGAGCGCGAGATGCGCACCTTCCAACGTCAGCTCGCGACGTGGCGGTTGCTCATCCCGCGCTACCGGCTCTCCCAGCGGCTGGACCCGTTCACCGAGCCGATCGACGCCCAGCTCAAGTCCGGTCTGCGGCAGGTCGCGTCGGTCCGCCAGCTCGCCGACCAGTGCCTGGCCAGCTCCCGGCCGTTCGACTCCGGTCCGCTGTCGGTCGCGGTGAACGCTGTGGTGCAGGTGCGCGGTGCGGTCGAACGTGAGCTGGTGCAGGGCCGCGACTTCGCCCCGCGCTGAGCTCCGCTGCTGGTCCGAGCGGCGCTGAGCGCCGCCGCTACTCCAGCGGCGTCCCTCAGCGGGCGGCGCGTAGCTGCGGGATCAGCTCGGTGAGGTAGTCGGCGGTGTCGGTCCAGCCGGTGACGGCGTGGCACGGGACCCCGAGCGCCTTCACCGGGTAGTCGTTGCCGGCCTCGTCGAGCCGGTCGCCGATGAACAGCATCTCCTGCAGGTCGATGCCCGTGAGCTCGGCCAGCTTGGTCATGCCGTACGCCTTGTCGATGCCCTTGCGGGTGATGTCGACCGAGGTGGAACCGCCCGAGCGCACCTCAAGGTCCGGCACCAGCGCCGCGACGGCGTCACGCAGCGCGGTCTTGCGGGAACCCGTCGGGTCCCACGCGGTCTTGGCGGCGACCGGGGCGGCCTGGCCGAGCGCGGAGAAGGTGATCTGGCTGCCCCTGTCCTCCAGGATCGGTCCCCACGTCTTGGCCTCCCACAGCCCGAGCTCGCGGGCCTTCGACTCGACGGCCGTCAGCGCCCGGTCCTTCTCGTCCTGCGTGAGGTCCTCGGCATAGACGCAGGTCCACCCGCCATTCTTCGAGTGCCAGTACTGCGTGCCGCAGGTCGGCATGAGGTGCAGCCGCGCCGCGGTCGCCTCATCGAGCGCCGGCAGCCGGTCGACCACCTGCATCTGGAACTGCCCGAACTGCCCGCCGGAGATCACGCACACCGCGACCTGCTCCAGCAGCTCGACCAGCAGGTCGGCCATCCGGGTGTCCAGCGGCGACTTCGACGGCGCAAGCGTGTCGTCGAGGTCGAAGGCAACGAGGCGGGGCAGGGCGGCGTTCAGGGGGGACCTCCAAGGCCGGTGGGGACCGGTCGACTTTAGTCGACCGACGCATGATCCAGATTCGGTCCGCAGCGGCGGGAGCGAACCCGGGCATCCTCGGGCTCGCCAGAACTGCGGCACCGCAGTCCCGGAAGTGCCTCTTCGCGCTTCGATCGTCTGGGCTGTCGCCCGCGGGTGAACGCTCGCCCGTAACCTGACGACGTGACCGCGGACCTCACTGTCGTGGCGGCGGAACTTTCGCTAGGCCTGCTTCGACGTGAAGACCTTCCGGACCTCGCCGTCGATTCGATCATGCGAGGGCTCGACTCACCTTCACTTGGGGAGCTCGCTGGCCTCTCGGCGGGAGATCTGTCGGATGCCTTTGA
>JAKLPK010000145.1 GCA_022013895.1 Cellulomonas sp.
GCCGTGGGCGATGACCCGGTTGCAGCACCCCGTGTCGGGGCGCTCCGGTCAGATCTTGGAGACCTGACTGAAGGACAGCTCGACCGGGGTCTCCCGGCCGAAGAGCGAGACGAGGACCTTGAGCTTCTGGCCCTCGGGGTTGATCTCGGAGATGGTCGCCGGCAGCGTGTCGAACGGTCCGCCGTCGGTCACCGTCACCGACTCGCCGATGGTGAAGTCGACCTCGATCTTGGTCGCGGCCTTCGCGGCCGCTGCCGCAGCCGGGGTCTTGGCCTGCACCGTCGGGGCGAGCATCGAGAAGACCTCGTCGAGGGTCAACGGCACCGGCTGGTGGGTGTGCCCGACGAAACCGGTCACCCCGGGGGTGTGCCGAACGGCGCCCCACGACTCGTCGGTGAGGTCCATCCGGACCAGCACGTAGCCGGGGATGCGCACCCGCTTGACCAGCTTGCGCTGGGCGTTCTTGATCTCGACGACCTCTTCCAGCGGCACCTCGACCTGGAAGATGTAGTCCTCCATGTTGAGGCTCTGGGTGCGGTACTCGAGGTTCGTCTTCACCCGGTTCTCGTAGCCGGCGTACGAGTGCACGACGAACCAGTCCCCGGGAAGCGAACGCAGCTTGGCCTTGAACGCCGCGACCGGGTCCTCGTCCTCGTCGTCCTCGTCGACGACGTCCTCATCGGTCGCCGGGCCGTCGGTCTCCGACTGGTCGACCTGCGGCTCCGCCGAGTCGGGCGCGTCGGTGGGTTCGGCCTCGACCGACTCCTCCGCGACGGGGCTGCCCTCGACGGCGGCCACCGACTCGAGGACGTCCTCGAGCTCGGCCTCGGCGCCCGGGGTGGGCTGCGACTCCTGCGACACGTGCAACCTGCTTTCTGACGGTGGGGTGCCGCGGACGGCACCGGACGGGGTCAGCCCCCGAAGGCCCAGAACGTGAACTTGCCGACCCCGAGGTCGACGACGAGCACGAAGGCCATCACGACCGCGACGAACACAAGGACTGTCGTCGTGTAGCTGATCAGCTCCGACCGGGTGGGGCGCACGACCTTCTTCAGCTCGGCGACCACCTGCCGGACGAAGGTGACGAGGCGGGCGAACAACCCGGGCCGGGCTTCGGTCTTGCGCCCCTTGGGCGCACCCGAGCGCGGCTCGGCGTCGTCGGCACCCGAAGCAGCGGTGGCAGCGATGTCGCTCACGTCCGTCCTCGTCCCCTCGGAAACTGTCGGTCTCGACTTCTGGCGGTCCTGGCATCTGGCGGGCTCGGCATCTGGCGGTCCCGGTATCGAGCGGTCCCGGTGCCGCCCGGCCCGCGGACCGCTCGAAACACACCAAGCCCACCACATCAGGCCCAACACACCCCGGCCACCGTTCATCCGCGACCCGGGTCGGGTGCGCAGGGCAGACAGGACTCGAACCTGCAACCTGCGGTTTTGGAGACCGCTGCGCTACCAATTGCGCCACTGCCCTACGGCGGCACCGATCTCATCCCCCCGGCGCATCCGGCCGGACCCGGAAGTCCGGGACCGGCGCGTGGGCACGCCGCAGCATGACGATCGTCAACCGCCGGGGGACAACTGTACGCGACAGGGGCAGGTGGGTCGAACTGCGGAGGGCACGGGTCCTCGGCCTGCCCGGTCTGCCACGATGGTCGTCGTGAGCCAGCCTGCCGCCCGTCCCCGCGTCTCTGCCCGCATCGGCGCCATCGCCCCGTCCGCCACCTTGGCCGTCGACGCCAAGGCCAAGGCGCTCAAGGCCGCCGGTCGGCCGGTCATCGGCTTCGGGGCAGGTGAACCCGACTTCCCGACGCCCCCGGCCATCGTCGAGGCCGCGGTGCGGGCCGCCGCCGACCCGGCCAACCACCGGTACACCCCGGCGGCCGGGCTGCCCGCACTCAAGGACGCCATCGCGGCCAAGACGCTGCGCGACTCCGGGTACGAGGTCTCCCCCGCGTCGGTGCTCGTGACCAACGGCGGCAAGCAGGCGGTCTACCAGGCGTTCGCCACCGTGCTGGACCCGGGCGACGAGGTGCTGCTGCCGACGCCGTACTGGACCACCTATCCCGAGGCCATCCGGCTCGCGGGCGCACGGCCGGTCGAGGTCGTCGCCGGGGCCGACGCCGGTTACCTGGTCACGGTCGACCAGCTCGAGGCTGCGCGCACCGAACGCACCAAGGTGCTGCTGTTCAACTCCCCGTCGAACCCGACGGGCGCGGTGTACTCCCCCGAGCAGACCGAGCAGATCGGCCGCTGGGCGCTCGAGCACGGGATCTGGGTCATCACCGACGAGATCTACGAGCACCTGGTCTACGACGAGACCGTGTTCACCCCGATCGTCAAGGTCGTGCCCGAGCTCGCGGACACCACCATCGTGCTCAATGGGGTGGCCAAGACCTACGCGATGACGGGCTGGCGGGTGGGCTGGATGATCGGCCCGTCCGATGTCATCAAGGCCGCGACCAACCTGCAGTCGCACCTGACGAGCAACGTCGCCAATGTCTCCCAGCGCGCGGCGATCGAGGCCCTCACCGGCGACCTGTCCGCCGTCGCTGCCATGCGGACGGCCTTCGACCGGCGACGCAAGACCATGGTGTCGATGCTCGGGCAGATCGACGGTGTGCAGATCCCGGTGCCGCAGGGCGCGTTCTACGCCTACCCGTCGGTGGCCGGGGTCCTCGGCCGCACCATCCGCGGCATCACGCCCGCCACCTCGGCCGAGCTCGCCGCGCTCATCCTGGAGCAGGTGGAGGTCGCCGTCGTGCCCGGTGAGGCGTTCGGGCCCAGCGGGTACCTGCGGCTCTCGTACGCCCTGGGCGACGACGACCTGGTCGAGGGTGTCGGGCGGATCGTCGAGCTGCTGGGCGAGGCGAGGTAGCCGCTCGCACCCGCGTCACCTCCGGCACACGGGTCCACCGATCGGTTGACCCGTGTGCCGGACGCCCGGGGGTCGCGGCGCCCTGCGGGTGGCGGGCACGCTGGTCGCCATGAGCACAGCGGCGAGCCCACCGGCGATCACAGTGACCGGTCTGCACAAGAGCTACGGCGACAAGCGCGCCGTCGACGGCCTGGACCTGCACGTCGACCGGGGCGAGATCGTCGCTGTCCTGGGGCCGAACGGAGCGGGCAAGACGACGACGGTCGAGATCCTCGAGGGGTACCGACACCGCGACGGCGGCGAGGTCCGCGTGCTGGGCGTCGACCCGCACGACGGGGACCGTGCATGGCGGTCCAGGATCGGCATCGTGCTCCAGTCGAGCAACGACCTGGGCGAGGCCACCGTCACCGAGCTCGTCCGGCACTTCGCCACCTACTACCCGGTCCACCGCGACCCCGACCAGCTCATCGACGCCGTCGGGCTGCGCGAGAAGGCACGCAGCGGTGCGCGGCACCTGTCCGGCGGGCAGCGCCGCCGGCTGGACGTGGCCCTGGGCATCGTCGGACGGCCCGAGCTGCTGTTCCTGGACGAGCCGACCACCGGGTTCGACCCGCAGGCCCGGCACGACTTCTGGGACCTCGTCGAGTCGCTGCGGGACGAGGGCACGACGATCCTGCTCACGACGCACTACCTCGAGGAGGCCGAGCGTCTGGCCGACCGCGTCGTCGTCGTCACCGACGGGACCGTGGTGGCGCAGGGCAGCCCGCACGACCTGGGCGGACGTACCTCGCACCGCGCCCTGGTGCGCTGGACCGAGGACGGCGTGGTGCGCGAACGGGCCACCGACAGCCCGACCCGGGTGGTGGCCGAGCTCGCGGCGCGGTTCACTGCGGCCGGTCAGGAGGAGGTGCCGGGGCTGCAGGTGCTGCGCCCCAGCCTGGAGGACGTGTACCTGCAGCTCATCGGAGCTGAGCAGGCCGCCGGCACGACGACGATCGAGGAGGTCCGGCGATGAGCGCGACCGGTGCACCCATGGCGACCACACGCGCGGCGACCGCACCAGGGACGGCCACGCGCCTGCCGGGGACGTTGCGGCTGGGCGTGCACCGGGTGGGCTACGAGCTGCGTCAGTTCTTCCGGGCCAAGGACGCCGTGGTGTTCATCTTCGCCTACCCGATCATCATGATGGGCATCTTCGCGACGGTCTTCGGCGGATCGGTCGACCTGGGGGCGGGCAGCTCCATGGAGTTCTCGCAGTACTTCCTGCCCGGCATGATCGCCACCGGCGTCATGCTCTCCAGCTTCCAGAACCTGGCGATCGGGATCTGCGAGGAACGCGACTCCGGCGGGCTCAAGCGGCTGCGCGGCACACCGTTGCCTGCCGCCTCGTACTTCCTGGGCAAGGTGGGGCAGGTGCTGCTCACCAGCCTCGTGCAGACCGCGCTGCTGCTGGCCGTCTCGACACTAGCGTTCGGGGTCACGCTGCCGGACACCGCCGACCGGTGGATCACGTTCGGCTGGGTGTTCGTGCTCGGCACCGCGACCGGCGCCGTGTGCGGCGTGGCATTCAGCTCGGTGCCGCGCAGCGGGACGTCCGCGAGCGCCGTGGTCACCCCGATCGTGCTGGTGCTGCAGTTCATCTCCGGGGTGTTCTTCCAGTTCGACAACCTGCCGACCTGGATGCAGCAGGTGGCCTCGGTGTTCCCGCTCAAGTGGATGGCCCAGGGCATGCGATCGGCGTTCCTGCCCGACGAGGCCCTCGTGATGGAGCCGTCGGGCTCCTGGCAGCATGGCGCCACCGCCGCGGTGCTGACCGCCTGGCTGGTCCTCGGCCTGGTCGCCGGGATCCGGACGTTCCGCTGGCGCCGACGCGACGACGGCTGAGGTCGCCGTCGAGCCGCTGCAGGAGGGCCGAACCACCGTGAGAAGGTCGGGACGATGAACCAGGACGTGGGTGGCCGGCAGACGTTCTGGGTGCGCACCCTGCGCCGCTGGGACCTGGCGTTCTACGCCATGGCCGGGGTGGCAGCCGTCACCTACCTGCTGCCGGATGCCGGCGACGACGCTCGCCGGGCCTGGGCGTTGGGGCTGCTCGCGGTGCTGCTGGTCGGCTACACGGTGCTGGCACGCCCGGCAGCGCTGCGCGGGTGGCACGCCGGGACCGATGCGTATCTCGTCCTGCTCGTCGTCGTGACGGCCAGCACCATCTCGGTCACCGACGGCGGGTTCGTGCTGCTGTTCATCGCCTACTCCCAGATCTGGTTCTTCGCCCGCACCCGGGTGACCGGCGCGCTGTGGTGCCTCGCGCTGTCCGCGGCCGTCGTGGTGGCGGTCGCCGCATCGCTGGGTGGGATCGGTGCGGCGTGGAGCGTGGCGGGGCTGCAGATGGTGGCCAGCGTCGCGTTCGCGATCGCCCTCGGGCTGTGGATCACCCAGATCGCCGAGATCTCCGAGGAACGCGGCGCCCTGCTCACCCAGCTGGGTGCGGCGCAGGACGAGCTGGCCGCCAGCCACCATGCGGCCGGGGTGCTGGCCGAACGGGAACGCCTCGCGCAGGAGATCCACGACACCCTCGCCCAGGGCTTCACCAGCATCGTCATGCTCAGCCAGACGGCGTCGGCACTGCTCGACCGCGACCGGGCGGACGAGGCCGGCGCCCGCGTCTCGCAGATCGAGCAGGTCGCCCGCGAGAACCTCGCCGAGGCCAGGGCGTTGGTCGCCGCGTTCGGACCTGTCGCGCTGCAGGGTGCGACCCTCGCGCAGGCGCTGGGCCGGCTCGCCGAACGGTTCGAGGCCGAGACGGGCACCCACGTGGCGGTCGAGGTCGATGCCCAGGCGGCCGACATCGACGCCGAGGTCGCCGTCGCCCTGCTGCGCACGGCGCAGGAGGGGCTGGCGAACGTGCGCCGGCACGCCGACGCACGGCACGTCGTGCTGCGGTTGGCGCGCGACGGCGGCTGCGTGACGATCGACCTGGCCGACGACGGCCGCGGCCTGCCCGCGGACCTGCGGGAAGGCGTCGGGCTCACGGGGGTGCGCGAACGGGCTGCGGCCGGCGGCGGCAGCGTCGAGCTGGCGGCCGCACCGGGTGGCGGGACCCGGTTGCGCCTGACGCTGCCGGTGGCCTCATGAGCATCCGGGTGCTCATCGTCGACGACCACCCCGTCGTGCGGTCGGGGCTGGCCGGCCTGCTCGCCGTCGAGTCGGACATCGAGGTGGTCGGTGAGGCCGGCGACGGTGAGCAGGCCGTCGCGCTGGCCGAGACCCTGCGACCCGACCTCGTGCTCATGGACCTGCGGATGCCGGTGCTGGACGGGGCCACCGCGACCGCACGCATCGTCGCACAGGTCCCGGGGGTGCATGTGCTGGTGCTCACCACGTATGAGACCGACACCGACATCCTGCGGGCGGTCGAGGCCGGGGCCACCGGGTACCTGCTCAAGGACACCCCGCGGGAAGAGCTGGTGGCCGGGGTGCGCGCGGCGGCCCGCGGGCAGTCGGCGCTGTCCCCGTCGGTCGCTGTCCGGCTGGTCGCCCAGCTGCGTGACGGTGGCGATCGGCTGACCGCCCGGGAGACCGAGGTGCTGGCCGGGGTGGCCCGGGGGTTGTCGAACGCGGCCGTCGGACGTGAGCTGTTCATCACCGAGGCCACCGTCAAGACGCATCTGCTGCGGGCGTTCGCCAAGCTCGGGGTCGACGACCGGACCCGCGCCGTCACGGTGGCCATCGAACGCGGCATCCTGCCCGGCGCCTGAGCCGGGTAGGCCCGGCACGACCGCGCCCGGGGGCGGGGCGCGGATCGGGAGGGCGACCAGGCAGACTGGCCCCGATGCGCGACCTCACCGCCCTGCCCAAGGCACATCTGCACCTGCACTTCACCGGGTCGATGCGACCGAGCACGTTGGCCGAGCTGGCGAGCGAGCAGGGTCTGCGGCTGCCCACGGCCCTGCTCGACCACGACCCGTTGCGGGTGGCCGGGACCGAACGTGGTTGGTTCCGGTTCCAGCGGTTGTACGACGCGGCGCGCGCCGTGGTGCGCAGCGAGGCGGCCATGCGTCGGCTGGTGGACGAGGCGGTGGCCGACGACGCCGCCGAGGGGTCACTCCGCCTCGAGCTGCAGGTGGACCCGACGTCGTACGCACCGTACGTCGGTGGGATCACACCGGCGGTGGAGATCGTGCTGGACGCCGCCGCACAGGCCGCCCGGCGGCACGGGATCGAGGTGGGGGTCGTCGTGGCGGCCTCGCGGCTCCGTCATCCGCTGGACGCCAGGACACTGGCCCGGCTGGCCGCGCGGTACGCCGGGACGGGGGACGGCGAGGTGGTCGGCTTCGGCCTGTCCAACGATGAGCGGCGTGGTGACACCGAGGCGTTCGGGCCGGCGTTCGCGCTGGCCAGACGCGCGGGGCTGGCCAGCGTCCCGCACGGCGGCGAGCTCTTGGGCCCGACGCATGTCGAGCAGGTGCTCGACCACCTGGACCCGGACCGGCTGGGGCACGGGGTGCGGGCCGGTGAGGACCCGCGGGTGCTCGACCGGCTGGTGTCCGCCGGGGTGGCGCTCGAGGTGTGCCCGGCGTCCAATGTGTCGCTCGGGGTGTTCGAGGCTGCCGCGCAGGTGCCGTTGCGCACGCTGGTCGAGGCAGGGGCCACGGTGGCGCTCGGGGCCGACGACCCGTTGCTGTTCCGCTCCCGGTTGGTCGACCAGTACGTGATCGCGCGGACGGAGCTCGGCTTCGACGACGCCGATCTGGCGGAGCTGGCGCGGGGCTCGATCCGGGCGTCCCGGGCGGGTGCGGCGTCGAAGGCTGCGATGTTGACGCGGGTCGAGTCCTGGCTCGCGGCCGACGGCACCGCGACCAGGGCCTGACCGATCGAGCGAGCGTGAGTCAATGTATTGATACATTGACTCAATGGCGGTCGCTCGGACGAGCCCGCCCGGCACCGAGGAGGCCATCGTGGGCGGTTCGATCTTCCCGCTCGTCACGTTCATGCTGCTGGTCGCGATCGGCGTGGCCGTGCTCGCGGTCGTCTCGACCCCGTCCCCCACCCCCGCCGACGGGATCGAAGGACCGGCAGCGCCGCAGCCGCCGCTCGGCACCCGCAGCGCCCAGCGTGCCCGCCGCCATCTCGACCGGACCACCGTCCTGGCCTGGCTGAGCTTCGCCGCCGCGACCGGCCTCTCATGGCTGCTCGTCCTGACCACCGGACCGGCAGCGGGAGTCGTCGCGGCGCTCGCCCCCGCGGCGGTCGGCACGCTGTTCCTGCTCGTCCACCTGCTCGGGGAGGTCACCTGGCCGCGGCCGACCGGGCTCGTCCGTCGCGCCACCCTGCGGCCCCGTCGGACCCGACAGGTGATCGGCACCGGTCTGGCCACCTGGTCCGGGGCGCTCGCCGCGCTGCTCACCGTGCTGCTGCTCGCCGGGGGCCTCACCGCCGATGCCGACGGGCGCACGGTGAGCCGGACCTGGTCGGACGGCAGCGCGGCCGCCGGGCCCTACCCGGGCTGGCCCTACGCCGTCCCGCTGCTCGGGGCCACCGCGGTCGTCGTCCTGCTCACCGCGCTCGTCCTGCGGCTGGTGGTGCTGCGGGCGGCCGTCGACGATGCGCACGAGCGCGACGACCTGGCGCTGCGCCGCAGCTCGGCCGCGCGGGTGCTCGCCGGCGCCCAGCTCGTGCTCGGGCTGACCTGCGCAGGGCTGCTGCTGGTGGCCGGTCTGTCGATCCGGTCGATCGGCGGCGCACCGTACGACACCTCCATGCCGAGCGGCGGTGCACTGACCGTCATCGGCACCGTCCTCGCGCTCATGGCCCCCACCCTCGGGCTGACCAGCGCCGTGGTGGCCGTCGTCGCGCTCGCCCGCTCGGGTGCCCGCCCCGCGACCACCGGGGAGGCCGACGGATGAGCACCCGGCTCGAGGTCGACCTGACGTCCGGCATCCCCGCCTACGAGCAGATCCGCACCCAGGTCGTCGCCCACGTCGCGGCCGGGCGGCTGGCGGCCGGCGATCGGCTGCCGACCATCCGGGCCCTGGCCACCGATCTGGGCCTGGCCCCGGGGACCGTCGCCCGCGCCTTCCGTGAGCTCGAGCTCACCGGGGTCGTCGTGACCCGGCGGCGCAGCGGGACGGTGATCGCCGAGGGCGCCCCCGTGCCGGTCGACGCGGCGCGTGCGGCGGCCGTCGCCTACACCCGCGCGGCCCGAGCCGCCGGGCTGTCCGATGAGGCCGCGCTCGACCTGGTGCGCGGGGCGCTGCTCGACTGAGGGGAGCCCCGCCGGCTACAGCTCGACGCCCACCAGCACCGGCTCGACCTCGAGCCGCACCCCGAATACGGCCTGCACACCGTCGCGCACCGTCCGGGCCAGGGCGAGCAGGTCCTCGGCGGAGGCGCCTCCCCGGTTCGTCAGGGCGAGCACGTGCTTGGTGGACACCGCGGCCGGGCCCGGCAGGCCGAAGCCGCGGGCGAACCCGGCGCGGTCGATCAGCCACGCCGCACTGGTCTTGACCCGACCGTCACCGGCCTCGAACCGGGGGGCGTCGGCCGGCAGTGCGGCGGCGGCCGACGCGTCGAGGACCGGGTTGGTGAAGAACGACCCCGCCGACCGGGTGTCGGGATCGGCATCGTCGAGCAGCATGCCCTTGCCGGCCCGCAGCGCCAGGACGGCCGCCCGCACCTGCGCGAGCGGCGCACGCTCCCCCACCGCCACGCCGAGCGCCGCGGCGAGCTCCGGATAGGCGATCGGCCGGGACAACGAGGCCTTGCGCAGCTGGAACGTCACATCGAGGACCACGTAGCGCGGTGTGGGACCCCAGGGCGCCCGCGGATCGGCCGGGTCGGGTCGCATCGACGCCTTGAGCACCGAGGTGCGGTACCCGAACCGCAGGTCCGACAGCGGCAGGGTCCGTACGCGGCCACGGCCACGGTCCCAGACCCGCACGACGGCGATGGTCTGGGCGACCTCCTGCCCGTACGCCCCGACGTTCTGCACCGGGGTCGCACCCACCGACCCGGGGATGCCGGACAACGCCTCGACCCCGGTGAGGTCACCCGCGACCGCGTACCGCACGACGGCGTCCCACGGAGCGCCGGCCGGTGCCACGAGCGTGATGCCGGCACAGGCGGAGTGGTCGGGCACCTCGAGCGCATCGCGCAGATCGCGCACCACGACACCGTCGAACCCGGCGTCGTGCACCAGCACGTTGGACCCGCCACCCAGCACGAGCAGGGGGTCGCCTGCCGCGTCGGCGGCCACGACGGCCGCGATGAGCTCGGCCTCGGTGCGGGTCTCGACGTACCGACGGGCCGGGCCGCCCACACCCAGCGTCGTGAGCTGCGCGAGGGTCGGGGCGGGGGTGGTCACGGTCATGCCACCAGCCTAGGCAGGGGCGTCACCGGTCTCCTCCTGGGCCGGGCGCAACGGTGCCGCAGCACCGACGACGAGCAGCCCGGCCAGGACCGGGACGATGATCGCGAGCAGCGCGTGGCGGTAGCCGATGTGCTGCGCGAGCAGCCCGAGCAGCGGTGGCCCGGCCAGGAAGGCGCTGTAGCCGATGGTCGACACGACGGCCAGCCGGGGTGCGGCATGGGCTGGGTCGTCCGAGGCGGCGCTCATCCCGACCGGGAAGCCGAGCGCTGCACCCGCACCCCACATCGCCACGCCGATCAACGCCAGCCACATCGGACCGACCAGCCCGAAGACCGCCAGCCCGACCAGGCCGAACGCGGCCGAGGCCCGCAGCACGGCCACGCGCCCGAACCGGTCGAGCGCGTAGGTCCCGAGCAGCCGGGTCGCGGTCATGGCGGTGACGAAGATCCCGAAGGCGAACGCCCCGAGCGCATGGGACACGTCGAACCCGTCGACGACGGCCAGGCTCACCCAGTCGTTCGCGGCACCTTCGGTGAGTGCCGCGGCGAGCACGACGAGTCCGACGAGCAGGGTGCGTGGTTCGGTCCAGGCGGCGAACGCGTTCCGGGTCCGGGTCGGTGTCGCGACGGCGGGGTCGGTGAGCAGGTCGCCGGACCGCGCAGCTCTCGCGGCGGAGACGGGCGCCGGCACGAACTGACGCACCGCGATCAGGACCGCGAGGAACGACATGCCGACCGCGACCGGGATGTTCACCACCACGGGGATGTCCAGACCGGCGGCGAACGCCGCGAGTGCGGCGGCCACCACCGTGCCGAAGGAGAACCCGGCGTGGTAGCGCGGCATGACGGTCCGGCCGAGCTGCTGCTCGACCGCTGCGCCCTCGAAGTTCATCGCGGCGTCCCACACCCCGGTTCCCACCCCGTAGAGCGCCAGCGCGACCGCCACGAGCGTGACCGACTCGAGCTGGACCCCGAGGGCTGCGACCGCCAGCCCGACGGCGTTGGCCGCCGCGAACACGGTGACGGTGCCGCGGGCGCCCAGGCGCTGCACGACGATCCCGGACAGCGGGAGCGAGGCCAGCGATCCGACCGAGGCGGCCAGCAGCACCAGCCCCATCTGGTCGGCCTGCAGGGACAGTCCGTCGCGCACCGCCGGCAGGCGGGAGGCCCAGGTCGCGAAGTTGAACCCGTTGAGGAAGAACACGGCGAAGACGGCCCACGAGCCGCGGCGCAGCGCCGCAGGCGTGATGCGGGAGGGGGTGGCCACGCCCCCATCCTCCCGGCTCATCGGGCGTCCACGGGTGTGCGCTCCGTCGCCGCCCGCACCTGCGCGACCGCGCCCAACGGCGCCACCCGCGCCGAGACGGCGACCGCGGCCGCCAACGCCACACTCACCAGCAGGAGGGCGTGCCGGGTGCCGAGCGACTGGGCGGCGACCCCGAGGACGGGCGGCGCGACCAGCGAGGCGATCGTGGCGAACGAGGAGACGACGGCCACCCGGCCGGCGGCCCGCAGCGGCTCGTCGGAGGCGGCGGCGATGGCGATCGGCACGGACAGCGCAGCGCCCAGACCCCAGGCCACGACCCCGACGATCGCCAGCGGCAGTCCCGGCGCGAGGCCGAACACCACGAGCCCGGTCAACGAGACGAGCCCGGACGTGCGCAGCACCGGCACCCGCCCGTACCGGTCGATGAGCCGGGTACCGAGCACCCGGACGGCCGTCATCGACGCGATGAACACCCCGAGCACGACGCCGCCGACGGCTTCGGGTCGGTCGAAGGAGTCGACGACGGACAGCGACAGCCAGTTGTTCGCCGAGCCCTCGGACAGCGAGGCCGCCATCGCGACCAGGCCGATGAGCAGCGTGCGAGGTTCGGTCCAGGCGTGCAACGAGGCCCGGGCCCCACTGCGTACCTGTGCGGGCGAGGTTCCGGAGGCCGCGGGGACCTCATCGGCGTTCAGCACCACACCGGCTCGCACGCTGGCCAACCGCCACACCAACCCGAGCGCGGCGACGGTCGTGAGCTGCGCCTCGACCGGGACGTCGAGGGCGGAGCAGGCGGCGCCGCCGAGCGAGCCGAGGACGGCCCCGGCGGAGAAGCCGGCATGGAACTGCGGGATGACGGTGCGGCCGAAGGCTCGTTCGATCCGGGCGGACTCGACGTTCATCGCCAGGTTGATGAGGGCCACACCGACCCCGTTGACGATGACGCCGACGCACAGCAGCGCCACCGAACCGGACGCCGGACCGGTGCCGATGACGAGGTAGCCGCTGGAGATGACGACGGCCGCGACGACCATCAGCCGCCGGCTCCCGAGCCGGGCGTGGATGACCCCGGAGACGAGGACGGCGACGAGCGCACCCAGCGCACCCAGGAGTAGCACCACACCGAGCTGCGCGGTGGACAGTCCGAGGGCGGCGCGCGCGGACGGCAGCCGGGCGAGCCAGGAGGAGAACATGAGGCCCATGAGCGCGTAGATGCCGATGAGCAGCAGACGGGCCCGCCGGGCGGCGGGGCTGGGCGCGATGTGCGCGCGGCGTAGCACGACGGCTCCACGGGTGGCAGGCGACAGGTTCGGGTCTCTCAGGACCCGACGGAGGGACTCCGCAGGTCGAATCGATTCGATCCACAGCCGGACGGTGCGGTCGAATCGTTTTGAGGGACCTGGGCATTGTGTCGCTACGCTGGCCCCGCCGTCAACCGTCGACGCGCCGGCCCTGAAAGGCCGGTCCGCGCGTCCCGGAACCCGCCGGTGCGGACGTGCCGAAGCTTGCCGACATCGCAGGGAGGAGCCACACGTGCCAGGTCGCACCACGTTGGCCGACGTCGCCGCAGCCGCAGGCGTCTCGGTCTCCACCGCCTCGCTCGCCTTCTCCGGAGCAGGGCCGATCGCGGCCACGACCCGGGCCCGGGTGCTCGAGGCCGCCGGAACCCTCGGCTACCGCGGCCCGAACCCGCTGGGCCGTCAGCTGCGCAGCGGCCGCGCCGGCATCGTCGGGGTCGTCGTCGGCGACTCGCTGCGCCGTTCGTTCCGCGACCCGGTCTCGATCCAGCTGCTCGACGGGCTCGCCTCGAGCATCGAGACCCTCGGGCTCGGGCTGCTGCTGGTCCGCGGATCCGATGAGCCCGGCACCGATGCGCTCAACCCGCTGCTGGCCACCGCCGCGATGGACGTGGCCGTCATCCTGTGGGGCGCGACCACCGACAGCCCGGTGCTCGCGGCCCTGCGCGAACGTGGGGTCCCCCTCGTCGTCGTCGAAGGTCGGGTGGGCGAGGGTGACGCGCTCATCCGCATCCAGGACCGCAAGGGGATGCGCACCCTCGGCGAGCACCTGCTCGCCCTCGGCCACCGGCGCATCGCGACCGTCACCCTGCCGTTCGACCGTGACGGGCGCCAGGGCCCGGCCGATGCCGCCCGGCTCACCCACGTGCGCTACGAGATCGCCCGACGTCGGCTCCTCGGTCTGCGCGACGCCGGGATCGAACCGACCGTGGTCTACGAGACCCCCGCCTCGCTGGTGGAGCTGGGAACCGCGGCCGGCCGCGAGCTGCTGTCCCGACCGGACCGGCCGACCGCGATCGTGGCGCAGTCCGATCTACTCGCCTCCGGGGTCCTGCTCGCGGCGCGTGAGCTCGGGCTCGCCGTCCCGGGCGAGGTGTCGGTCGCGGGATTCGACGGCCTCGACCTGCCGTGGCTGGCCCCGGACGTGCTCACCAGCGTCCATCAGCCGTTGCAGGCCAAAGGTGAGCTCATCGGCCGCGCGGTCGGCGATCTGCTCGACGGCACCAAGCCCCGTACCCGCACCCTCGACGTGTCCTTGGTGATCGGCACGACCACCGGGCCGGTCCCGGTCTGAGCGGCAGGTCAGCTCGGCAGCCGGACGACGGCCTGGGCCTTGCCGAGCACCCGCTGCCCGTCGACGGTGGCCTGCAGATCGACCCGGGCCGTGCCGGCGTCCGGATCGAGTGCGCCGATGACCGCCACCACCTCGACCAGGGCGGACCCGGGGTCGGGCACCGGGACGGGTCGGCTGAAGCGCACCTGGTAGTCGAGCACCCCGGCCGGATCGCCGAGCCAGTCGACGACGACGTCGATCGCGGCGCCCATCGTCCACATGCCGTGCGCGATCACTCCCGGCAGACCGGCCTCGAGAGCCACCCGCTCGTTCCAGTGGATCGGGTTGAAGTCGCCGCTGGCACCGGCGTAGCGCACGAGCCGCGCCCGGTCCACCATGATCTGACGCCGGGCGACCTCGTCACCGACGTTCATCGGTCCTCCCCCCGCACCGCGAGGGTGGAGCGCACGGTGCACACGGCCGCGCCCGCCTCATCGGCGATCTCGCAGCGGGTGGTCACCAAGGTGATCCCGGCGCGCTCCATGATCTGCTCGACGTGCAGCGTGGTGATGAGCCGATCACCCGCATGGATCGGACGCTGGTGGGTGAACCGCTCATCGGCATGCACCACGCGGGAGAAGTCGATCCTCGCGGCGGGGTCGGCGATCAGCTGCTGCTCGGCGCGCTGGGCGATGACGACGGCGTAGGTCGGCGGTGCCAGGACGTCGGGATACCCCAGGGCCCGCGCCGCAGCCGGATCGGCGTAGGCGGGGTGGGTCGCACCGGTGGCCTCGGCGAACGCCGCGAGAGCGGCGCTGGCCACCTCGTACGCAGGCGTCGGCGGGTAGACCCGACCGACGAAGCCAGCGTCGACCGGCACCGGCGTCAGCGGGTCTCGCGGTGGACGGTGTGACGACCGTCGCGCGGGCAGTACTTCTTCATCTCGAGCCGGTCGGGGTCGTTCCGACGGTTCTTCTTGGTGATGTAGTTCCGCTCCTTGCACTCCGTGCATGCGAGCGTGATCTTCGGACGGACGTCCTGGCTCTTGCTGGCCATGGCCTTGCCACCTCTCGCGCGCGCGGCGCGCGTCCTGTTCGTCGAACCGAGCGCGCCGGCCGACGCGCCCCGTGGAGCTGAGTGGTAGCGGGAGCGGGATTCGAACCCGCGACCTCACGATTATGAGTCGTGCGCTCTCACCAACTGAGCTACCCCGCCCCGACATGGCATCAGCCATGCTCAGAGCCCCGAAAGGGAATCGAACCCTTGACCTTCTCCTTACCATGGAGACGCTCTGCCGACTGAGCTATCGGGGCGGCGCGGACCAGAGTACAGGAGCCAGGGGGCCGCACGAAATCCGTCCCGCCCAGGCTCCCGTCTCCGCCCGGTCCCCGCCCGCGTCCCGTCTTTCACGTGTTCCCGAGGCTGGGCAGGTTGACTACCTGCCCAGCCTCGGAGTCCCGGGACTTGGCGGGGGCCCAACGACAAGAACGGGGCGGCCTGCGTGTGCAGACCGCCCCGTCGCTGTGGCGGGTGAGGGATTCGAACCCCCGTAGGCGTTGCCAGCTGATTTACAGTCAGCCCCCTTTGGCCACTCGGGTAACCCGCCGCAGGGACGCCGTCGCGGACCCTGTTCGGGTGACCGTCGACGACGTGCGGATGGAAGGATAGCAACTCCAGCCCGCACGCCCGAATCGCGTGCGCCAGCAGGGGCAGGCAGGGACACGACCGACCAGGAGGCAGTGGCATGGCAGGCGACTCGTCGTTCGACGTGGTGAGCAAGGTCGACCGGCAGGAGGTCGACAACGCCCTCAACCAGGCGTCCAAGGAGATCTCGCAGCGCTACGACTTCAAGGGCGCGGGCGCCTCGATCGCCTGGAGCGGCGAGACCATCCTGCTCATCGCCAACTCCGCCGAGCGGGTCAAGGCCGTGCTCGACGTGTTCGAGACCAAGCTCATCAAACGCGGCATCTCGCTGAAGTCGCTGGACACCGGAGACGGCGAGCCCAAGCCCTCGGGCAAGGAGTACCGGCTGACGGCCAGCATCAAGGAAGGACTGTCCTCCGAGGTCGCCAAACAGCTGGCCAAGCTCGTGCGCGACGAGGGCCCCAAGGGCGCCAAGGCCGCCATCCAGGGCGATGAGTTGCGCGTCTCCTCCAAGAGCCGCGACGACCTGCAGGCCGCGATCGCCCTGCTCAAGGGCGCCGACGTGGATGCCGCACTGCAGTTCGTCAACTACCGCTGAGGCAGGCCGCGCTCAGTACCGCGTGATCCCGCCCTGCGTCCCGGCCATCGCCTCCAGCCGCGCGATCCGGTCGGCCATCGGCGGGTGGGTGGAGAACAGCCTGGCGGCACCGGCACCGCTGAACGGGTTCGCGATCATGAGGTGCGAGACGTCGACCAGCTTCTGGTCCTGCGGCAGCGGGCGGGCCTTGGTCCCGGACTCGAGCTTGCGCAGCGCCGAGGCCAGCGCGAGCGGGTCGCCGGTGAGGGTGGCCCCGTCCTCGTCCGCGTCGTACTCACGCGTGCGGCTGATGGCCAGCTGGATCATCGTGGCCGCGAGCGGGGCCAGGAACACCAGGAGCAGACCGGCGAGCGGGTTGCCGCCGCGGTCCCGGTCGGAGCCGCCGCCGAAGAACAGCGCGAACTGGGCCACCGACGTGATGACGCCCGCGACGGCTGCGGCGATGGAGGACGTGAGGATGTCGCGGTTGTAGACGTGCATGAGCTCGTGGCCCAGCACCCCGCGCAGCTCACGTTCGTCGAGGAGCGTCAGGATGCCCTCGGTGCAGCACACGGCCGCGTTCTGCGGGTTGCGACCTGTCGCGAAGGCGTTCGGAGCCATCGTCGGGGACACGTACAGCTGCGGCATAGGTTGACGGGCCGTCGTCGACAGCTCGCGCACCACGCGGTACATGACGGGCTGCTCCAGCTCGCTCACCGGCCGGGCACGCATGGCGCGGATCGCGATCTTGTCGGAGTTCCAGTACGAGTACGCCGTCGTGACCAGGCCGATCGCGGTGAAGATCCACAGGAACCTCGGCGTCCCGCCGCCGATCATCCAGCCGATGCCGAGCAGCACCGCCCACATGACCCCGAACAGAGCGGCGGTCTTCAGTCCGTTGTAGTGCTGGTGTCCCATCGGGGCCTTCCTCGAGCTGCGGATCTCTCCCTCAAGGAACGCAACCTGGCACCCGGTCGTTCCCCCGTGGTCCGGGAGACCGCATGGACCGCCCTCGCTGGTGGCCCGCCAGGTGCGTCAGCCCTGGGTGCGCCCCAACGAGACGTCGACCATCTGCTCACGCGGCACGACCTTGACCCGCGCGCGCCCCTGCGTCGAACCCAGCTCCTGCTCATGGGCGTCGAGCAGCTCCCAGCCCGACCACGGGACGACGTCGACCTTGCGCTCGGCCAGCAGATCGAGCACGGCCTGCGGGTCCCTGGTGGGCGCCGGCGGCAACGTCGGGGCATCCTCGACGAGGTGCCGGATCGTCTCCTGGGCATCGGACTTGGTGTGGCCGATGAGCCCGACCGGTCCGCGCTTGATCCAGCCGGTCGCGTACAGCCCCGGGACCGGGGTCCCGGAGTCGTCGACCACACGGCCCTCACGGTTGGCGATGACACCGGCCGCCTCGTCGAACGGCACCTCGGGCAGCGGCGAACCGAAGTAGCCGATCGCCCGGTAGACGGCCTCGACCGGCCAGTCGTGCAGCTCACCCGTGCCGGTCACCGTGCCGTCGCCCGTGAGCGTCGTGCGCTCGGTCCGCAGGCCCACGACCTTGCCGCCCTCGCCCAGCACTTCCACCGGCTGGTGCAGGAAGTGCAGGTGGATGCGCCGGCTGGCGGTCAGCTCCTCCGGCTCCTTCAGGGTCCAGTCGGTGAGGGTCTTGACGACCTGCTTCGTCTGGTTCGACGAGTGGATCGCCGCCATCGACCCCTCGTCGAAGTCGAAGTCCTCCGGGTAGACCACCACGTCGACGTCCGGCACCATGCCCAGCTCGCGCAGCTCCAGCGGGGAGAACTTCACCTGCGCCGGGCCGCGGCGGGCGAACACGTGCACATCGGTGACCGGGCTGCTCGACAGGATCTCGTACACGTTGGCCGGGACCTCGGTGGGCAGCAGGTCCTGCGGGTGCTTGGCCAGCACGCGGGCCACGTCGAGCGCCACGTTGCCGGCGCCGAGCACCGCCACGTGCTGCGCGGTCAGTGGCCAGGTGCGGGGAACGTCCGGGTGCCCGTCGTACCAGGACACGAAGTCCGCGGCGCCGTACGACCCGTCCAGGTCCACCCCCGGGATCGTCAGCGCAGCGTCCCGGATCGCACCCGTCGCGAAGATGACGGCGTCGTAGTGCTCACGCAGATCAGCCAGGGTCAGGTCGGTGCCGTAGTCGACGTTCGCGAGCATCCGGATGTCGCCGCGCTCCAGCACCTTGTGCAGTGCCACGATGATCTGCTTGATCCGCGGGTGGTCGGGGGCGACGCCGTAACGCACCAGCCCGTACGGCGCCGGCAGCCGTTCGATCAGGTCGATCGACACGTCCGGGACGGACTTGGACAGGATGTCGGACGCGTAGGTGCCGGCGGGACCGGCGCCGACGACGGCGACACGCAGGGTGCTGCTCACAGGTGGACGGCCTTCGGTGCTCGACGGGGTGCTCGACGGGGGCTGGTGGCACCCCGCCACGGGATCGCCGTCCATCCTAGAGCGCCCGCAGCCGGCGGCCCGCGGGTCGGGGTTACCGTGCAGCCGTGACCGGCGTCCCGCGCTCCCCCGAACGTTCGGGCATCGCACTCGGGCTCACCGCCTACGGGCTGTGGGGTCTGCTCCCGCTGTACTTCCCGCTCATGGCCCCGGCCGGTGCCGTCGAGGTCATCGGGCACCGGATCGTCTGGTCGCTCGTCCTGTGCCTGGTCATCCTCGTGGCGACCCGCTCCTGGCGCGCGTTCACCACCGTGCTCGCCGACCGGCGCGCCATGGCCGTGCTCGCCCTGGCCTCGGTGCTGCTCGCGACGAACTGGCTGACCTTCGTGATCGGTGTGACGAGCGGGCACACGGTGGACGCCGCGCTCGGGTACTTCATCAACCCGCTCGTGGTGGTGGGGCTCGCCGTCGGCGTGCTGCACGAGAGGTTGCGCCGTACCCAGTGGGTGGCGCTCGGGCTCGGAGCCGCCGCGGTGGTCGTCATCTCCGTCGGCAACGGGGCGGTGCCCTGGATCGGGCTGACGGTCGCGGTGACGTTCGCCGGCTACGGCCTGCTGAAGAACCGGATGGGCCGCACGGTCGCCGCAACACCGGGGCTCGCGGCCGAGACCCTCGTGCTGACCCCGGTCGCACTCGGCTACCTCGGATGGCTCCAGGTGACGGGCGCCGGAGCGTTCACCGGTCACGGCAGCTGGCACCTGGCGGCGCTCATCAGCCTCGGCGTCGTCACGACGATCCCGCTGCTCGCGTTCAACGCCGCCGCACGCCGCCTCCCGCTGTCCGTGGTCGGCCTGCTGCAGTACGTGACACCGCTCATGCACCTCGCGATCGGCGTGCTCGTCCAGCACGAGGCGATGCCAGCCGCCCGATGGTGGGGGTTCGCCCTCGTCTGGGTCGCCGTCGCCCTGCTCGTGATCGACGGGCTGCGCGCCTCGCACCAGGCGCGCCAGGCGCGGACCCCGGTAGCCGCCTGAACCTCAGACGATGGCCGACACCCGGACCGTCCGGTCACCGAGCTTGAGCTGCCAGCCCGCCCCGATGACCGCCCGCACGCCGGGCGCCAGCACTGCCACCGCGCCCGTCGGGTCCTGGAGCACCGTGCCGTTGGTCGAACCGGGGTCGCTGACCCACAGGAGTGCGCCGCCCTGCTCCGGCCCGAAGAGCAGGTGCAGCCGCGACAGCGCGCGGTCCGGGTCCTGCAACGCCACCTGGTGGTGTGCGCTGCGTCCGGAGCTGTGCGCGGGATCGCGCCCGATGGCGCCGTCCCCGACGACATCGACCACCTCGCCCGTATCGAACTCGAGCCGCAGCCAGGCCTCCGGCAGCAGCTCGACCGGACGGTCCGGGGTCAGGCGGGTGAGCTCGATCTCATCGGGCAGCCGGGCGCCGGACGTCGGAGCAGCGGGCTCGGGCACCTGCTCGACGGACGGGCCACCGCCCTGGGCCGGAGCCGGCGGGGTCA
>JAKLPK010000146.1 GCA_022013895.1 Cellulomonas sp.
CCGCAAGAAGTCCGCGAGAGGTCCAACAGCGTCCGCGAACGACCGCAAGCGTCCCGGGGTCGAGGTGCAGGTCAGGGGTGGATTCACCCGATTACCGTGGATCATCGTCGTCGAGGGGTGCGTTCCGCTTCAACGTGTGAGGGTCTGGGTGTCCACTGCCGATCTTGGTTCCTGAGGCGGGCATCGTCGGCTATGTCCTCGGCGTGCTGCGCGCCCACCACTCCTCCAGGGGCGGGCGTTCCGTTGCCGGAGAAATCTCTGAGTAGTCGTTCTTGAGCAGAGTGTTGATCGGTGGGACGTTCCACTTGTTCTCGTCGTCCGCGATCCACCGGTCGTGCCAGTCGCGCGTCGTCCTGTCGTCGATTCTCCATTCGACAGCGATGCCTCGCGTGGCCATCTCTGCACGGAAGCGGTCGTAGTCGCGCATGGATCGCGGGGAGAGCACATTCTCCGCGTCGCCGGAGAGAATGCGCACCTCCGTCACGGCGCCGATTTCCAACTCTTCGGCGAGTTCCTCGAGTGCGCGGGCTCCGAAATGAGGATCGGCCCAGTAGACCGTGCCCGTCAGTGTGCGCAGGACTCGCCGTAGCTTCACGACATTGAGGTACGGCGTTCTCGGGGAGACCATCGCGGCGATGGCCGACACCTCGCCGGCCAGGGCGGCCTCGGGGGCGGGAGCAAGGCTCCGAACCGCCTTCAGTTTCGTGGAGTACACGAGAACCCCGACACCGTTCAGCCAACGCAGCAGAGGCCGGATCTTTGTGACTTCCGCGTCGGGTGGAGCCGCGCGATGGTGAAGCAGGAGGTCAAGCACACCTTCCTCTGGTACCGATCCAAGCCCTCTCAGTTCCTGTTCGATCACCTGGATCGGGTTCAGCTGGCGGAGTGCCTGCCCGAGCGCTTGCTCCGCCTCGGAGGACTTCCGCATGACCCAAGCGAGCCTGAAGAGCGCCTTCCCAGCGTCCGTTAGCTGGCCGTGGTTGATCAGGCCGCAGCGCGAGAGCAGGTAGTCCGCCGTGGGATCAACCGTGCCCGACGAGGCGACGGCGCGGAGCGCACCGAGGAGCGTTGCTGGTGTGACCCCGAAGATGTCGCTGTCGCTATGGGGCCCGTCAGCCACGGCCGCCGAAGCCAAGAGTCCTCAGAAGCGTAACCACCTCGGGCGCTGTGTACTTCGACAGATCCAACGTGAGAGCAAGGGAAACGGCTGGCGTTCTGTCCGCGAGGGGAAGGCGCTCATCACCGCTTTCGGGGGAATCCTCGTCAGCGTCTTCCTCGCCGAAAGCCAGGTCGATCTGGGCAGCGTCGGCCGCATCCTGAAAATCGCCGTCGGTGGGAGCATCAGGCAGGTTCGGCTCAGCCGGTGCTGGGACCGTTGGGAGAATGTGACCCACGCCGTCCTTGTGGACGACGTTGTCAGCGCCGAGCATCGCTGCATGACGTAGAGACTCTATGAACGCCTGAGCCGCACGTCTTGCGAATTCCTCCGTCTTGCCATACTCGAACTGCAACTTGCTTGCCAACGCCGCCGCCTCCGGCAGGGTGGTGCCGTTGAACGCCTCAACCAACTCGCGGTACGCCTTCAATGTGAGAACAGCGGTCCGGCGGGCCCTAGTCTGCTCGTTGAGGTCGGAACTGTTGACCAGCCGTTGGCCGAGTTCAGACAGGCCCATTTGCTTGCCCTCGAAGCGCAGCAACTTGAAGCCGCGCAAGAGAGCCATCCGAGTGTCCCATGCTCCACCGGACGGCTTGACCTTGTCCCCAAACTGCCGAGCGAACGCTTCTGGTGTCGCTGTCCCGAGGCGAGCGACGTTCCACAACTTCCCGGCTGCCTGCTCCGCCGTTGGCAATCCTGTCGCGGGGAGCCCCTGCTTGACCCCCTTGTTGGCGGGCGACGTCGTGGTAGGCGCGGATCCGGTTGTGTCAGTCACGGGCTCATCTCCTCTTCCTCGCAAGACTGTAGGAGAACGCGCGAGGTGCTGGGCTCTCTTTCGGCGGCGTTTCCCACATCATCGTGGTCGTCGGCGACCGGAGTGCCCGCTCTCGCCGTTCCGCGGTGCCGCCCAACCACGCCGAGGACCACGAGGGAGAGCAGCTGTTCCACCTGCTCCTCCTCCGTCTTTTCCTGATGTGCGAGGAGGCGTGGGCCGATCACGACCACGCCGTGACGCACTGGTGTCTCCCGCTGCTGGGCGATGCGCTCGCCAAGGGTGACGGATACGTACGGGAAGCGGTCGCCGCGTCGATCCAGCTGCCGGGTGCTGCCAGCTCGACGGGCCCGTTCGTGCCGTGCCGCGTAGCGTCTCCCGCGAGACCGTCAGGTCGATGCCCCCGAAGGAGAGTCATGTTCGGACGAGGCTGGCAGTCATCCACGGGTGTGGTGCTCGACTCGCGGGTCAAGAGCGCGTCGGTGAGTGAGTCTTCGGGTTCGTCGGTCACGCGCGAGTTCGTCGTGGCCGTCGTCATGCCCGGCGGCGAGACCACCAACGTCACCGTGCCGCAGGGCAACTACTCCGACTTCTGGGCGCCCAGGATCGGTCGGAGCGTGAAGGTCGAGATCAGCGCGAAGGACGACAAGGTGCGCTTCGACAAGTCCGATCTCGCGATGAGCTTCGCTGAGCACGAACGGCGCCAGCGGGAGGGTTTCGACTCGAAGCTCGGCGGCTGAGCGTCGGACGCGGGCCCGGTCTCGACGTCGAGGTCACCCGCGGGTCTCCGCCGGTGCCATTCGCGTCGCGCCCGGCTGACCAGTTGTTTCGTGCACGTAACACAGACATGGGTCTCGCATGGTGGAACACCCCGGTGCAGTCTCAATCGGGTAACGATCACCCCCCTATCGGGGTCCAGGTCGGATGTCCGACGTGCTGTGTGATTACCGTGAGGTCAACTGACGGTGGTCCCGGCCGCCTCGCCGCGCCTCGCGCCCGGCAGGAGCCGCGCCCCCACCCCATCCCAGGAGGACATGTGAAGATCAGGCGAATCGGTGCCGGTCTGGCCGTGCTCGCAGCGGGCGCACTCGCGCTCAGCGCGTGCTCGAACCAGCCGGCCGCGAGCTCCAGCGAGAGCGCTGCGGCCTCGGGCGGCACGTTGACGGTGGCGGAGACGAACTCGTTCAGCTCCTTCAACCCGAACACCTCGAACGGCAACACCGACATCAACGCGAAGGTCATCACGTACCCGACGCGGGCGTGGTTCAACTACACCGACGGCTCCTCGTTCGCCGCCGGCGACCCGAAGGTGACGAAGGACGAGTCCTTCGGCACCTACGAGGTCGTGACCGAGGACCCGCTGGTCGTCAAGTACACGGTCAACGAGGGCGTCACCTGGTCCGACGGCGAGCCCGTCGACGCCAACGACCTCGTGCTGGCGTGGGCGGTCGACTCCGGCCACTACAACAGCACCGACGGCTCGGTCACCTACTTCGACTACGCGGGCGACACCGGCACGCTGGGGCTCACCGCGTTCCCCGAGATCGGTGACGACGGTCGTTCGATCACGCTGACCTACTCCACGCCCGCCGCCGACTGGGAGATCGCCTTCACGGCCGACGCCCCGGCGCACGTCGTGGCGAAGAACGCTGGTCTGGCCGATGCGCAGGCCCTGACGGACCTGTTCACCAAGCTCGCCGACACCGCGCCGACCGCCACGACGCCGGACACCGAGCTGCAGGCCGTGGCCGACTTCTGGAACACCGGCTACGACTCCACGACTCTTCCGTCGGACTCGGACCTGTACCTGTCGAGCGGCCCGTACATCGTGTCGGAGGTCGTCGAGAACGAGTCCGTCACGCTCGTGCCGAACCCGAAGTACACGGGCGACCTCACGGCGAAGCTCGACTCGATCATCATGCGCACCATCCCGGACGCGACCGCGGCCGTGCAGGCGCTGAAGAACGGTGAGGTCGACGTCATCTCGCCCCAGGCGTCCGCCGACACGCTGACCGCACTCGACGCCGTCACCGGCGTGACGGTCCACGAGGGTGACCAGCTCGCCTACGACCACGTCGACCTGACGTTCAGCAACGCCGGTCCGTTCGACCCGGCGACCTACGGCGGCGACGCCGACAAGGCGCTCAAGGTCCGCGAGGCGTTCCTCAAGACGATCCCGCGCCAGGCGATCCTCGACGCCATCATCACGCCGCTGAAGTCCGACGCCGAGGTGCTGAACTCGCAGATCTTCGTGCCGGCGCAGGCCTCGTACGCGGACACCGTCGCGAAGAACGGCTCCGACGCCTACGGCGATGTCGACATCGAGGGTGCCAAGGCCCTCCTGGCCGAGGCCGGGGTCACCAACCCGACCGTGCGGATCCTCTACAACATCAACAACCCGAACCGGGTGAACGCCTACACGCTGATCGCCAAGAGCGCGTCCGACGCCGGCTTCACCATCGTCGACAACGGCGACGCCGCCTGGGGCTCGCGCCTCGGTGACGGCTCGTACGACGCGTCGATCTTCGGTTGGGTCAACCCGGGCGTCGGGGTCTCCGGTACGCCGCAGATCTTCTCGACGACCGGTGGCGGCAACTACAACGGCTACTCGAACGAGAAGGTCGACGCACTGACCGACGAGCTCGTCGTGACGCTCGACAAGGACAAGCAGGCCGAGCTGCAGAGCGAGGTCGACCCGTACCTGTTCGCCGACGCGTACGGCCTGCCGCTGTTCCAGTCGGTCGGCGTGGACGCGGTCTCCGACCGGGTCTCCGGGATCGACGTCTACAACCCGAGCCAGTCCGGTGTGTGGTGGAACGTGTGGGAGTGGTCGGTCAGCTCTTGATCTGACCTCACACCCGCGGTGTGAACGACAGCGCCGGGGCTGCAGCATCCGCTGCGGCCCCGGCGCTGTCGCGTCCGAGGTCTGGTGCCCGTTGCGGCGGGCACTAGAGTTCTGTCGCCAGTCGTCGAGCCGTCACCGCTCGTCGAGTCCCTGTCCATCCTGCTGTGGTCCGCCACGGCACGCTGCGCACGCCGCACCGGCTCAGGTGCCCGGTGTGAGGCGAGAGCGAGTTGTCATGTTCTCCTACGTCATGCGACGCCTCGGGGTGTCGCTGCTCGTCCTGTTGGGCGCGTCATTCCTCGTCTACATGCTCGTCGCCGTCTCTGGTGACCCGCTGTCGGAGTTCCGTGAGTCGACCAAGGCCAACAAGGACCAGCTCATCGCGCAGCGCGTCGAGCTGCTGCACCTCGACGTCCCCGCGCCGCTGCGGTACTTCATCTGGCTCGGTGGCGCGGTCAAGTGCGTGATCCCCGGGCAGTGCGACCTCGGGTCGACCCTGCAGGGCCAGCCGGTCACGACCGCGCTGTCCGCGGCCATCCCCTCGACGCTCCAGCTGGTCACGGGCGCGGTCCTCATCGCGATCGTGGTCGGCATCGCCGTCGGCATCGTCACGGCGCTGCGGCAGTACTCCGCGCTCGACTACTCGGTGACATTCGTGGCGTTCCTGTTCTTCTCGCTCCCGGTCTTCTGGGTCGCCGTGCTCCTCAAGGAGTTCGGTGCCATCGGCTTCAACGACTTCCTGGCTGATCCGGTGGTCTCGGTCAAGGCGATCGGCATCGTCGCCGTCGTCTCGGCGCTCATCTGGCCGCTGCTCATCGGTGGCAGCTGGCGGCGTCGGGTCATCACCGCAGCAGCAGCCGCCGCCGTGTCGGCGGGGGTGCTCTACTACCTCAGCGCCACCCAGTGGTTCGCCTACCCGGGGTTGGGTCCCGTGCTCGTGGCGCTCACGGGTGCCGGGGTCGCCATCGGGATCACCGCGCTGCTCGCCGGGCTGCAGAACCGTCAGGCGCTCTACGCGAGCCTCACCACCGTCGCGCTCGCCCTCGTCGCGATGTACGCCCTGGCGCCGCTGCTGAACCGCGCGACCCTGTGGCTCGTCGTGGCGCTCGGACTGGCGGCCGTCGGCGCGGGGGTGCTGACCGGCTACCTGTTCGGCGGCTACGACCGCAGGCAGTCGATGAAGGCCGCGGGACTGACCTCGTTCCTGGTCGCCGGCCTTGTGCTGCTCGACCGGTTCATGCAGTCCTGGCCGGCGTACTTCACCCTCACCCGCGGCCGGCCGATCGCGACGATCGGCTCGCAGACCCCCAACCTCGACGGTGACTTCTGGATCACGGGCATCGACACGTTCACCCACCTGGTGCTGCCGACCGCCGCCCTCGTGCTCATCTCGGTGGCCTCGTACACCCGGTACTCGCGGGCGTCGATGCTCGAGGTGATGGGCCAGGACTACGTGCGCACGGCGCGCGCCAAGGGGCTCCCGGAACGCGTGGTGGTGACCCGGCACGCTTTCCGTAACGCTCTCATCCCGTTGACCACGATCGTCGCGTTCGACATCGGGCAGCTGCTCGGCGGCGCCGTCATCACCGAGAACGTGTTCTCGTTCAAGGGGATGGGTGCGCTGTTCGTCACTGGGCTGTCCCGCCAGGACCCGAACCCGGTGATGGGCTTCTTCCTCGTCGTCGGGATCACCGCCGTGACGTTCAACCTGCTGGCAGACCTCGCCTACTCGGCACTCGACCCGCGCGTGAGGGTGAAGTCATGAGCACCACGGAACGGATGACCGACTCCCTGGACAGCCAGGAGGTCCGCGCCGACCTCAAGGGCATGAGCCAGGCGGCCCTGGTCCGCAAACGGTTCCTCGGGCACACGGCCGCGATCATCGCCGTGGTGCTGCTGGCGCTCGTGGTGCTGCTCGCGGTGACCTCCGTGGGCATCGGGCCGTGGAGCGGCTGGTGGAAGTACACCTGGACCGACACCCCGGTGCTGGTCGACGGCGGCCGTCCGACCCTGCAGATGTTTCCGTTCTCGCTCGGTGACCACCCCTTCGGCCAGGACAGCGTCGGGCGGGACTACTTCGCCATGACGATGCGTGGTACCCAGATCTCGCTCGTCATCACCGTGCTGGTGGGGAGCATCTCGGCGCTCGTCGGCGTCTCGGTGGGGGCCGCCTCGGGCTTCTTCCGCGGCTGGACCGAGGCGGTCCTCATGCGGTTCACCGACGTCGTGATCATCATCCCGGTGCTGCTGCTCGGCGCCGTCATCGGGTACAATCTCAAGGCGGGGTTCGTGCTGCTGGGTTCGTTCCTCGGCCTGGTGCTGTGGACGGGGATGGCCCGGCTGGTGCGCGGGGAGTTCCTGTCGCTGCGCGAGCGGGAGTTCGTCGACGCCGCCCGGCTGGCCGGGGCGTCGTCGGGGCGGATCATCTTCAAGCACATCCTGCCGAACGCGGTCGGTGTCATCACTGTCAACACCACGTTGCTGATGTCCTCGGCGATCCTGCTCGAGACGTCCCTGTCTTACCTGGGGTTCGGTGTGAAAGCGCCCGACACGTCCCTTGGTCTGCTGATCAGCAGCAACCAGGCGGCGTTCTCGACCCGGCCGTGGCTGTTCTGGTGGCCCGGGCTGTTCATCGTCGTCATCTGTCTGTCGATCAACTTCATCGGCGACGGGCTGCGCGACGCGTTCGACCCGCAGCAGAAGAAGGTCTCGCTCCGCAAGGTCAAGGAGCAGGCACCCTCGGCGGTGGTCGCGCCGATCGACCACACCCCGTCGGCGACGGCTGGTGGGACCACGCCGCGGCCGGAGGACGGTCGATGACGGCCGGCCGGACGCCGTGCGGCGAGCCCGGGTCCGCCACCGGCTCGGCGCGCGGTTCAGGTCGCGACGGCCAGCAGCACACCGAGGGCGAGCAGGCCCGCCAGGGCGATGACCGCCCGGACATCCGTCGTGCGGGGGATCTCGACGACGTCCGCCAGGCCCGGCTCCAGCCGGTCGGACTCGACGAGCTCCTGCCAGCGACGCCGCACCATCGTGGCTACGGCACCGGAGGCGGTGCGGGGAAGCTCACCGACGTCGAGCGGACGGTGCTTGTCGCGACTGCCGCCGCCCGGGCGCCGCAGATCGGTGACCGTCGCGGCCGCAGCGACCTGGCGACCGGGCCCCGGGGCTGCGAAGACCTCGATCGCCCGATGGGGCGTCACGAGGGTGCAGGTGTAGCGGGTGCGGATGTCGACGAGTGCCTCCCACGGCACCTCGTAGGTGCGCAGCGGGTTCACCACGTGCACACCCTCGTCGCTGACCCGGACGAACGGCCGGTAGAACACCAGCCAACCGGCCAGGGCGCCCGCCAGGGCGAACGGCAGGGCCCGAAGGACACCCGCGGTGCCACCGGTCGCGCCCTGCGCGGCGGTCATGCCCACCGCCAGCAACCAGACGCCCGCGGTGGCGGGGATCGCGCTGCGCGGTCGGTACGTCCACACCTCGTCGCTCGTCGGCACACGGCCATGATCCCAGGAGCAGCACGATGACCACGACCTCCCCCCGCACCCCGGTGCTCGAAGTCCGGGACCTGTCGGTGGACTTCGCCGTCGACCGCGTCTGGGTCCCGGCCGCGATCGGCCTCAACTACGAGGTCGCCGCCGGTGAGGTGCTCGCGATCGTGGGGGAGTCCGGCTCCGGCAAGTCCGTGAGCTCGATGGCGATCCTCGACCTGCTGCCGAAGAACGCGCGGGTGCGCGGCTCCATCAAGCTCAACGGCGAGGAGCTGCGCGGCCTGCCGGCCTCGCGCATGCGGAACATCCGCGGCAACCAGGTCGCGATGATCTTCCAGGAGCCGATGACCGCCCTCAACCCCGTCTACACGATCGGGACGCAGATCGTCGAGACGCTGCGGATGCACGACACCTTGTCGCACGAGCAGGCGGCCGCACGCGCGATCGAGCTGCTCACAATGGTCGAGCTGCCGGATCCGGCCAAGGCGTTCCGCTCCTACCCGCACCAGCTGTCCGGCGGTCAACGGCAGCGCGCGATGATCGCCCAGTCGCTGGCCTGCGACCCGTCCCTGCTCATCGCCGACGAGCCGACCACGGCCCTGGACGTGACCGTCCAGGCCGAGATCCTCGACCTCATGCGCAACCTGCGCGACCACCTGAACTCGGCGGTCATCCTCATCACCCACGACATGGGGGTGGTGGCCGACCTCGCCGACCGCATCGCCGTCATGCGGCGCGGCCTGATCGTCGAGACCGGGACCTCGGAGCAGGTGTTCTCCGACCCGCAGCACCCGTACACCCAGGAGCTGCTGGCAGCCGTCCCGCACCTGGGCGGCGCGGAGATCGACCTGACCGCGGCCCTCGTGTCGGCGACCGGGGCCGACAACCTCGTGACCAACGTGAGCGCCGAGGACCTTGCGCTTCGTGAGGCCGAGAACGCCCGGCTGCTCGAGGAGTCCCGCCGGGCCGAGCGCGGCCGGGAGCACGACGCGACGACGCCCATCCTGCTGCTGGAGCGGGTGGCGATCGAGTACCCGAAGCAGGGCCGGATGCCGGCGTTCCGCGCCGTCGAGGGCGCCGACCTCGTGGTGCGTCCGGGCGAGGTCGTGGGCCTGGTCGGTGAGTCGGGTTCGGGCAAGACCACGATCGGGCGCGCGGCCGTCGGGCTGCTGCCGGTGGCCGAGGGACGGCTCACGGTCGGCGGCATCGACGTCTCGACCCGAGACCGCAAGACCGTCGCGGCGTTGCGCCGCAAGGTGGGCATGGTGTTCCAGGACCCGTCGTCCTCGCTGAACCCGCGCCTGCCGATCGGTGAGTCGATCGGTGAGCCGATGTTCCTGGCCGGGATCGCCAAGGGTGACGCGCTGCAGCGTCGGATCGAGGACCTGCTCGACCAGGTCGAGCTGCCTCGTGACTACCGCAACCGCTACCCGCACGAGCTGTCGGGCGGCCAGAAGCAGCGCGTCGGGATCGCCCGTGCGCTGGCGCTGTCCCCGGAGCTCTTGGTGGCCGACGAACCGACGTCCGCCCTGGACGTCTCGGTGCAGGCGCATGTGCTCCAGCTGCTGCAGAACCTGCAGTCCGAGCTGAAGTTCGCCTGCCTGTTCGTGACCCACGACCTGGCGGTCGTCGACCTGCTGGCCGACCGGATCGCGGTGATGCAGCGCGGCCGCATCGTGGAGCAGGGGACGCGCGATGCGATCCTGCGCAACCCGCAGCAGCAGTACACCCAGCGGCTGATCGCGGCGGTCCCGCTGCCCAACCCGGCCAAGCAGCGCGAACGCCGCGAGCTGCGGGCGATGCTGCTCGAGGAGGGCTGAGCCGGTCGTGCCGGTCCGACGGAGCGCGTGGGGCGCAGCGCTCGCACTCGTCCTGGCGCTCGGCGGCTGCACCTCGGACGCATCGACGCAGCGTCAGACCACGGCGACGGTGGCGGTCAGCTACCCGTTCGGCTCGCTCAACGCCGCAACAGCGGTGGGTCGCACACCGGGCAGCACCCTCGTCCGTGGTCTGACGCACGTCGGCTTCACGACGCTCGATGCCGCGGGTGACGTCGTGGCGGACACCTCGTTCGGCACGGTCGAGAAGATCTCCGACGCACCGCTCACGGTCCGGTACACGATCGCCGAGGGCGCCAGCTGGTCCGACGGCACGCCGGTCACCGGTGCGGATCTGCTCCTGGAGTGGGCGGCGCGCTCGGGCCAGCTCGACGAGACGGTGCCGACGTTGGGTGCCGACGGTTCGCTCGCCGACGCCTCGAGCCTGGACGACCTGGTCTCCTTCGCCGCGACGTCGCCGGCTCTGGTGCATGCCCCGGCGACTCCGTCCTTCGACGCCCGGTCCCTCACGCTGGTCTACGACCAGCCGGTCGCCGACTGGCAGGTGGCGCTCGACGTGAACCTGCCCGCCCACGTCATCGGCCGGCTGGCACTCGACAGCGCCCCGGCCCCGGCTCCCACGGCCTCCGTCGCGGCGCCGAGCCTGGGCGTGGTCAGCCCGACGGCCTCGGGCGCCGAGTCCGGGGCGGCGTCGACGCCCGGCGCCACGCCGGCCTCGACGGACTGGGCCGCCGCCGTGGCGGACGCGATCGTGCACGTCGACCGCAGCGCGCTGGTCGCGATCTCGCGCACCTGGCGCACGGCGGCCGATGCCGGCTCGTTGGCGACCGACCTGGCTGCGGCGGTCAGTGACGGCCCCTACGTGATCACCTCGGTGGACCCCGACAACCAGGTGGTCCTGACCAGGAACCGCGCCTACACGGGTGCGGCTCCGGCCCGGTTCGCCTCGGTCATGGTCCGTTCGGACCTCGCACCGCTCGACCAGGTCTCGGCCCTCGGTTCGGACAAGGTCGACGTCGTGGCGCCGGTCGACACCTCGGACGTGCGCGCGGCGCTCGCCGGGATCGGCGGGGCGACGGTCGTGGACGGCGCCGACCGGGTGCTCCAGCTGCAGGTCGGCGAGAAGAGCGGCGGCGCGTTCGACCCCGCGTCCTACCCCGCCGACGGCGCAGCCTCGGCGACCGCAGCGCGCGCGGCCTTCCTCGGCTCGCTCGATCGCGCGGCGCTCGCAGCGGCCGCCGGTGCCGCGCCAAGCGACACGGTGTTCGCGCAGGTCGGGGTCCCGTCGGCCACGTCCGCCCCGAGTGCCACCGCGGCTGCGGCCTCAGGAAGAGCGACGGGCGCGGTGCCCGGTGCATCGGCGGTGCCGGTGCGGCTGCTCGTCGACACGGGTGACCCGGTCCGTGCTGCGCTGGTCCAGACGATCACCACCCAGGCAGCGACGGCCGGGTTCGCGGTGACCGTCGTCGACACCACGGACCTGGCGACGACGCTGTGGTCGCGCCCGACCGACTGGGACGTCGCGCTCGTGCCGGTCTCCCAGGGCGAGCTCCCCGTCGCCTCGGTGCTGGCCCGCTGGCGGTCCGGCGGCGCGACCAACGTGACCGGTCATGCGGACGCCGCGCTCGATGCCGTGCTCGACCGGGCCGGGACGAGCATCGACCCGGCCGCGGCCCGCGCCCTGCTCGCCCAGGGGCAGACCGCGCTGGACGGTGCCGCCGTGGTTCTGCCGCTGGTCAGCCAGCCCGTCCTGGCAGCGACCGACCCGGACGGCCACGGTCCGACGATCACCGGGCTGACGGCGCCGACCTGGGGTTCGGCCGATCTGTCCGCCTGGTGGGCCTGGGCCCGCGACTGAGCTGACCGAACCCGCGCTCCGGGCCCGCCCAGGCCCGTCCGGGCCCGGGCGCGGGACGTGGCGGACGGGGGCGGTAGACTGCCCGTGCGCCCGCCGTTGTCGCAGGCTCTCCCACCTTTGAAGGACGTGTATCCGTCGTGCCCACCGCCACGCGCCCTGACCTGCGCAACGTCGCGATCGTTGCGCACGTCGACCACGGCAAGACCACCCTCGTCGACGCCATGCTGTGGCAGACGGGGTCCTTCGGGGACCACGACCACGTCGAGCGACGCGCGATGGACTCCGGCGAGCTGGAGCGTGAGAAGGGCATCACGATCCTCGCCAAGAACACGGCGATCCGCTACAACGGACCGTCGGCAGCGCTCAACGGGCAGCCGGACGGGGTGACGATCAACGTCATCGACACCCCCGGCCACGCCGACTTCGGCGGTGAGGTCGAGCGCGGGCTGTCGATGGTCGACGGTGTCGTGCTGCTGGTCGACGCGAGCGAGGGCCCGCTGCCGCAGACCCGGTTCGTGCTGCGCAAGGCCCTCGAGGCGAAGCTGCCCGTCATCCTCGTGGTGAACAAGGTCGACCGGCCGGACGCCCGGATCTCCGAGGTCGTCGCCGAGAGCACCGACCTGCTGCTCGGTCTGGCCTCCGACCTGCACGAGGACGTGCCGGACCTGGACCTGGACTCCGTGCTCGACGTGCCCGTGGTCTACGCGGCCGCCAAGGCGGGACGGGCGAGCCTCACGCAGCCGGCCGATGGCGGGCTGCCGGACAGCGAGGACCTCGAGCCGCTCTTCGCCACGATCCTGGCGAAGATCCCGGCGCCCACGTACGACGAGGGCTCGCCGCTGCAGGCGCACGTCACCAACCTCGACGCGTCACCGTTCCTCGGCCGTCTCGCCCTGCTGCGGATCTTCAACGGCACGCTGCGCAAGGGTCAGCAGGTGGCCTGGGTGCGTCACGGCGGAACCGTGCAGAACGTCAAGATCACCGAGCTGCTCGTGACCAAGGCGCTCGAGCGGGTGCCGACCGACTCGGCGGGCCCGGGTGACATCGTCGCGGTGGCCGGCATCGAGGACATCACCATCGGCGAGACCCTCACCGACCCCGACGACCCGCGTCCGCTGCCGCTCATCACGGTCGACGACCCGGCGATCAGCGTGACCATCGGGATCAACACCTCCCCGCTGGCCGGCAAGGGCGGCAAGGGGCACAAGGTCACCGCCCGCCAGGTCAAGGACCGCCTCGACCGCGAGCTCATCGGCAACGTGTCGCTGCGCGTGCTGCCGACCGACCGGCCTGACTCCTGGGAGGTGCAGGGCCGCGGCGAGCTGGCCCTGGCGATCCTGGTCGAGCAGATGCGCCGCGAGGGCTTCGAGCTCACGGTGGGCAAGCCGACCGTGGTGACGCGCCTGGTCGACGGCAAGGTGCACGAGCCCGTCGAGCGCATGACGATCGACGTCCCCGAGGAGTACCTGGGGTCGGTGACGCAGCTCATGGCCGGCCGTAAGGGCCGCATGGAGACCATGGCCAACCACGGCACCGGCTGGGTGCGCATGGAGTTCCTCGTCCCGGCGCGCGGTCTGATCGGCTTCCGGACGCGGTTCCTGACCGACACCCGCGGCACCGGCATCGCCTCCTCGATCTCCGAGGGCTACGAGCCGTGGGCGGGGCCCATCGAGACGCGTCAGTCCGGTTCGCTCGTCGCGGACCGCCCGGGCCCGGTCACGCCGTACGCCCTGATCAACCTGCAGGACCGTGGCACCTTCTTCGTCCAGCCCACCCAGGAGGTCTACGAGGGGCAGATCGTCGGCGAGAACGCCCGCGCCGACGACATGGACGTGAACATCACCAAGGAGAAGAAGCTCACGAACATGCGGTCCGCCACGGCGGACGTGTTCGAGAACCTCGTCCCGCCGCGCAACCTCACCCTCGAGGAGTCGCTCGAGTTCGCCCGCGAGGACGAGTGCGTCGAGGTGACGCCGGTCATCGTGCGGATCCGCAAGGTGATCCTGGCGGCCGACGCCCGCGCGAAGGCCGCGTCCCGCGCCAAGCGGGCCTGAGGCGTATCGTCCCGGGCCGTGACTGACTCCGGGCGCTTCGGGTGGGTCCTCAGCGCGCTCGGCGCCGCGGTGGCGGGTGTTCTGGTCGGTGTGCTCGGCACGATCGCGCACCGGGGCCATCAGCCCTGGGGCCTGGTCGCGGGGCTGGCGCTCGTCGCGTCGGCAGGGGTGCTGGCCCGCGCCTGGCGCGGGTGGCCGGCCCTGGGCGGGTACGTGGTGGGACTCCTGATCATGGTCCAGGTGCTGGCGCGCAGCGGCCCCGGCGGCGACGTGCTGATCCCGGCGGGTGCGGCGATCGGCTGGGTCTGGATGATCGGGTCGGGCGTGCTGGCGCTCGGCGTGGCCGCGGTCCCGCGCCGCGTGTTCGACCGGACCCCGCTGCCGCCCCGCCGTGCCCCCGAGGTCTTGCCCGAGGCCGAGGCCGAGGCCGAGTGAGCGTCGAGCCGCAGGCGCTGCGGGCGGTCGCGGCGCGGCTCGCCGCAGGGGTCGCGGTCGTGACGGTCGGCTGGCGGGGGTCGGTCCATGCGGCCACGGTGAGCACGGTCCAGGTGCTGTCCCAGGAGCCGGCGCTGCTCGGCGTCGCGCTGCACGTGGACTCCAGGATCGCCGAGGCGATCGAGGACAGCCCGACATGGTCGGTGAGCGTCCTGGCCGACGACCAGGGTCCGCTCGCGGAGTGGCTCGCGTCACCGGGTCGTCCCGTGGTCGGCCAGCTCGAGCGCGTGCCGTCGCGACCTGTCCGGGAGGGTTCGGGCCGCTGGCTGGACGGTGCGGCCGCGTGGTTCGACTGCAGCACCGTGCAGAGCCATCTGGTCGGCGACCATCTCCTGGTGGTCGGCCAGGTGCTGGTGGCCGACCAGGGGGAGCCGACGGTGGGTGCGCTCGTCCACCTGAGGGGCCGGACCCGTGGGCTGCGCTGATCGGAGCGTCCATGGCAGCCCGTAGAATCGGGCAGCGGGAGCGCCCGGAGCGGGGGCCGCGGGGTGCAGGAAGGCGTGGACGTGACTGACGCTCGTGTCGAGACCGAGGACTCGTTGCAGCACCCCGAACCCGAGGACGGCACCGCACCGACCGCCACGCAGCCCGTCGAGCCGCAGGACGCGGCCCCGGCGTCGGCCGATGCCGTCGAGCCTGCGCCCGCAGACCCCGAGACAGCAGAACCCGAGACAGCAGAACCCGAAGCAGCCGGACCCGAGACAGCCGGACCCGAGCCGGTGGTACCCGGTCCGGCAGCGTCCGAGCCGGTGGCGCCCGCTCCGCTCGCCGTCGCCCCGCCCAGCCCCGACCTGGTGCCGCCGGGTCCGGGGGACCAGGTTCGCTGGCCCGCGACGGTCGCAGGCGACGGCGATGCCTCCCCCCGCATCGAGGCGGGGCCCGTACCGGTCTCGCCGCGCGAGTCGTCGCTGCTCGATGTGTTCGAGCCCGAGGTCCGTGTGCGGCGCTGGCCGCGCGCGCTGGCCGTCGTCGGCGGTGTGGTGGTGCTGCTGGCGGGTGCCTACGTCGGGGCGGCCTACGCGTTCGGTGACAGGGTTCCGCGGGCGACGACGGTGGCGGGTGTCTCGATCGGCGGGATGACCTCGGAGGCCGCGCGGACCGCGTTGACCCAGGGTCTGGCGACCAAGGTCGCCGCGCCGATCACCGCGGTGGCGCACGACCAGCAGGCTTCCTTCGACCCGGTCGCGGCGGGGATGACCTTGGACGCCGCGGCCACCGTCGATCCGCTGGTCGGTGTCGATCTGACCGACCCGTCCCGGTTGTGGCGCCAGGTGATCGGCGGCGGCACTGTCGTCCCGGTGACGACGACGGACCAGGCGGCCTTCGCGGCTGCCCTGTCCGGGCTGTCCGGCGCCCTGCACCAGGACGCTGTCGACGGTGCGATCGTGTTCGTCGACGGGTCGGCGCACCTGACGGATGCGCAGGACGGCTGGGCACTCGACGACGCCGGTTCCACCCAGGTGCTCGAAGCCCAGTGGCTGACCGCCCAGGGGTCCATCACGCTCCCGACGACCGTCGTGGCCCCGCAGATCTCCCAGGACGCGGCGCAGAAGGCGATGGACGCCCAGGCGACGCCGCTGACCAAGGGCGCCGTCACGGTCGCTGTCGGCAGCGCCCACGCGCTCCTGTCGGTCGCGAACCTGACGGGCGCCGCCTCCTTCACAGCAGCCGACGGGGCCCTGACGCTCTCGCTCGACGGCGCCGCGCTGCGTGGCGAGATCGTCGCCCAGCTGCCGACCCTGCTGACGCCGTCGGCCGATGCGCACTTCGACCTCAGCAGCGGCAGCCCCGTGGTCGTGGCGGGGACCCCCGGCACCACGATCGACCCGGCGACCCTCGCCGGCGCGGTGGTGGCGGCGACCACCCGGGAGGACCGCACGGCGACCGTAGCCCTGGTCGCGAGCGACCCGAGCCAGTCCACCGCTTCCCTCGAGGCCCTCGGGGTCAAGGAGATCGTCAGCGAGTTCGCCACGCCCCTGACCTCCGAGCCGAAGCGCACCAAGAACATCGCGAACGGTGCCGCGATCATCACGGGCACCCTCATCCGCCCCGGTGAGACCTTCAGCCTGGCCGGTGCGCTCGGCCCGGTCGATGCGGCGCACGGCTACGTGGAGGCCGGCGCGATCGTCGACGGCCAGCACACGGACGCCTGGGGTGGCGGTCTGTCGCAGGTCTCGACCACCACGTACAACGCCGCGTTCTTCGCCGGGTTCGAGCTCGTCGAGCACAAGCCGCACAGTGAGTACTTCACGCGCTACCCCGAGGGTCGCGAGGCGACGATCTTCGCCCCCCAGCTCGACATGAAGTGGAAGAACAACACCCCCTACGGCGCCCTGGTGCAGGCCTGGGTGGCGGACAACAGCCTCCACGTGCGGATCTGGGGCACGAAGTACTGGACGGTCGAGACCACCACCAGCCCGCGCCGGAACGTGGTGGCGCCGACGACCGTCTACAACACGTCCGCGAGCTGTGAGGCGTCGGGCGCCGGCAACCCGGGCTTCTCGGTGACCGTGACCCGGACGACGTCCCTCAACGGCGCGGTCGCGAACGACGAGTCGTGGAAGTGGACCTACAAGGCGCAGAACAAGACCGTGTGCGGTGAGGCACCGGCCGGCTGAGGGCTCAGTGCCGTCGGGGCGGTGCCGGTGGCACCTGCTTGCACAGCACGACGTCGTCGGCGGGCACCCGCACGTCGCCGCGCCTGCTGCGGATCGTCAGCCCGGCATCGTCGACCGCGACGATCTCGCCGAGCACATCGGTGAGCTGCGGCTCACCCGCCGCCGGCCCGTCGTCCCGTCGGCGGCGGACCACCACCCGCGTCCCGACCGGCCAGGACCGCCAGCCGTCGTTCGGACCATCCGTCGTCGTCGCACCCACGTGGGGGATACTAGGGTCGGCCGCTGCACCTGGAAGGACTGCCCGTGACCTATGTGATCGCCGAGCCCTGCGTCGATGTCAAGGACAAGGCGTGCATCGACGAATGTCCGGTGGACTGCATCTACGAGGGCAAACGTTCCTTGTACATCCACCCCGACGAATGTGTCGACTGCGGGGCCTGCGAACCGGTCTGCCCGGTCGAGGCCATCTACTACGAGGACGACGTGCCGTCCCAGTGGACGGGCTACTACGACGCGAACGTCCACTTCTTCGACTCCCTGGGCTCACCGGGCGGTGCGGCCAAGCTGGGCGTCATCGACGCCGACCACCCGTTGATCGCGACGCTGCCGCTGCGCGTGCAGGGCGAGTGACCCCGCACCCGTGGGTCTGCACGCCGACGCCCTGCCCGACTTCCCCTGGGATGCGCTGACCCCGCTCGCGGAGCTGGCCCGGTCGCACCCCGACGGCCTGGTCGACCTGTCGGTCGGCACCCCGGTGGACCCCACGCCGGGGCCGGTCCGCGCCGCGCTGGCCGCAGCGGCCGACTCGCCGGGCTACCCCACGACGGCCGGCACCCCGCAGCTGCGGGACGCGGTCGTCGACTGGTTCGCCCGACGTCGTGGCGTGCCCGGTCTGGACCCCGCGGCCGTGCTGCCGACCATCGGCTCGAAGGAGCTGGTGGCGCTGCTGCCGGCACTGCTGGGCCTGGGTGCTGGTGACGTGGTGCTGCACCCGTCGGCGGCCTATCCGACGTACGACGTCGGTGCCCGGCTGGCGGGTGCGACGCCGGTTCCGTGTGGCGATCCGGTCGACCTGCTCGACGGCGACGACGCCGTGCGGCTGGTCTGGCTGAACTCCCCGGGCAACCCGGACGGTCGGGTGCTGGGAGTCGAGCGGCTTCGCGCTGTGGTGGACGCGGCACGCCGGGCGCAGCTGCGGCACGGTCGCCCGGTCGTGGTGGCCTCCGACGAGTGCTACGCCGGGCTGGCCTGGGAGGGTCCCTGGGTCGACGAGGGCGTGCCGAGCCTGCTCGACCCCCGGGTCACCGGGGGCGTGCTGACCGGTCTGCTCGCCGCCTACTCGCTGTCGAAGCAGTCGAACCTCGCCGGGTACCGGGCGGCGTTCGTGACCGGTGACCCGGCGCTCGTGGCCCGCCTCCTCGAGGTGCGCAAGCATGCCGGGCTCATGGTCCCCGGCCCGGTGCAGGATGCGATGGTCGTGGCGCTGGGCGATGACGACCACGTCGCCGTCCAGCGGGAGCGCTACCGCCGGCGACGGCAGGTGCTGCGGGCCGCGTTCGAGCAGGCCGGGTACGTGGTGGACGGCTCGGCGGCGGGGCTGTACCTGTGGGTGCGCCCCGAGGGGGACCAGGGGTGCTGGGCCACCGCCGCCGATCTGGCGCAGCTAGGAATCCTCGTGGCGCCGGGTGCGTTCTACGGGGACGAACGGCATGTGCGGGTGGCCCTGACGGCCTCGGATGAGCGCATCGGCCAGGCGGCTGCACGGTTGAGCGCGGCCTGAGACACGCGTCGCCCGGCCGACATGAGGCGAAGGGCCCACTCGGCGAGACAGGTGTTGTGAGTCCAGTCACAATCGACAGGACGATTCCCTGTGCCAGACCAACAGTGACTCAACGGCGGGTAGCGTGCAGCCACACGACAGCGCCGCTGGGTCGGACCGCGGCGCCGTGTACTCGTCCAACGACGGACGCACCACACCCTGGAGGTTTCAGATGACGGATGTCGTCACCGCGCCCGTGCAGACGCCGGTGCAGCTCGTCGTGAACGAGCACACGCTCGAGCTCCCCGTGGTTCCAGCGACCGAGGGCAATGACGGGATCATCGTCAGCACCCTGCTGCGGGACACCGGGATGGTCACGGTCGACCCGGGGTTCATGAACACCGCGTCCTGCGAGTCGAAGATCACCTACATCGACGGTGACACCGGCATCCTGCGCTACCGCGGGTACCCGATCGAACAGCTCGCCGCGAGCTCGAACTTCCTCGAGGTGGCCTACCTGCTGATCCACGGCGAGCTGCCGTCGGGCCCCGAGCTCGACTCGTTCACCGAACGGGTCAACCGCCACACGCTGGTGCACGAGGACTTCCGCACGTTCATGGGGACGTTCCCCTCGAACGCGCACCCGATGGCGGTGATGGCCTCGGCGATGAACGCGCTGGGCACCTTCTACCCGGAGTCGCTGGACCCGTTCGACCCCGAGGCCGTCGAGCTGGCCACCGTGCTGATCCTGGCGAAGGTCCGCACCGTCACGTCCTACGTGCACCGCGCCCGCAAGGGCGAGCCTCTGCTGTACCCCGACTACAGCCGGGGGTACGTCGAGGACTTCCTGCGCATGACGTTCTCGATCCCCTACTCCCAGTGGTCGCCCGACCCGGTCCTGGTCAAGGCCCTCGACAAGCTGCTGATCCTGCACGCCGACCACGAGCAGAACTGCTCCACGTCGTCGGTGCGCGCCGTCGGCTCCTCGCAGGTCGACCCGTACTCCGCCGTCTCCGCCGGCATCGCC
>JAKLPK010000147.1 GCA_022013895.1 Cellulomonas sp.
CGCCGGAGAAGAGCGCCCTGTTCGAGTACACCCCCCGGCCGCGCACCGGGGCCCAGCTGGCGGGAGCGCACTGATGACGATCACCACCCCCGGTCGGGCGAGCTCGCCGCTCGTGCCGGTCCCCGCGCAGCCTGCGCCCGTCGCGCCGACCGACACCGTCACGGTGACCATCGACGGCATCGAGACCAGCGTCCCCAAGGGCACCCTGGTGATCCGGGCCGCTGAACAGCTCGGCATCGCGATCCCGCGGTTCTGCGACCACCCCCTGCTGTCGCCCGTGGGCGCCTGCCGCCAGTGCATGGTCGAGGTCTGGGCACCCGGCCGCGACGGCAAGCTGGCCAAGATGCCGAAGCCGCAGCCGTCGTGCGCCATCACGGTGTCGCCCGGCATGCAGATCAAGACCCAGCGCACCTCGGCCGAGGCGGACAGCGCCCAGCACGGTGTCATGGAGCTGCTGCTCATCAACCACCCGCTGGACTGCCCGGTCTGCGACAAGGGCGGTGAGTGCCCGCTGCAGAACCAGGCGATGAGCAACGGCCGCACCACCAGCCGGTTCATCGACGTCAAGCGGACCTTCCCGAAGCCGATCGCGGTCTCGACCCAGATCCTGCTGGACCGCGAGCGCTGCGTGCTGTGCCAGCGCTGCACCCGGTTCTCCGAGCAGATCGCCGGTGACAAGTTCATCGACCTGCAGAACCGTGGTGCACGCCAGCAGATCGGCGCCTTCGACACCGAGATCCTCGACTTCACGGGTGACGCGCCGGTGGGTGCCGCGGGTCAGGACGTCGCAGGTCGGCCGTTCGCCTCGTACTTCTCGGGCAACACCGTGCAGATCTGCCCGGTCGGCGCCCTGACCTCGGCCGCGTACCGGTTCCGGAGCCGGCCCTTCGACCTGGTGAGCACGCCCGGCATCGGCGAGCACGATGCGATGGGCTCGGCGATCCGCATCGACCACCGTCGCGGCGTGGTGCTGCGTCGGCTGGCCGGTGACGACCCGCAGGTCAACGAGGAGTGGATCAGCGACAAGGACCGCTTCGCCTTCGCCTGGCAGAGCGCGCCGGACCGGATCACCACCCCGATGGTGCGTCGTGACGGTGAGCTGGAGCCGGTGAGCTGGGTCGAGGCGCTGCAGGTCGCGGCCGACGGGCTGGCCGCTGCGAAGACGGCCGGCGGTGTCGGTGTGCTGCCCGGCGGTCGCCTCACCCTCGAGGACGCCTACGCCTACGCCAAGTTCGCCCGGATGGTGCTCGGCACCAACGACGTGGACCACCGCGCCCGGCCGCACTCGGAGGAGGAGGCCCAGTTCCTCGGGGCCGCCGTCGCCGGGCGACCGCTCGACGTGACTTTCGCCGATCTGGCGGCTGCCCCGCACGTGCTGCTCGTCGGCCTGGAGGCCGAGGACGAGGGCGGCATCCTGTTCCTGCGGCTGCGCAAGGCGGTGCTGGCCGGCACCGCGACGGTCTCCTCGGTCGCCGCACTGGCCAGCCGGGGCCTGGAGAGGCTGTCCGGGACGCTGCTTCCGGCAGCCCCCGGCACCGAGGCCGAGGTGCTGGACGCCGTCGTCGCCGGTGCCGGCGAACCGCTGCTGGACACCGCGGCTCAGGCGCTGTCGGCGCCGGGTGCGCTGATCCTGGTCGGTGAGCGGCTCGCGACCTCGGTCGGGGCGCTGTCCGCGGCGCTGCGGCTGGCCGAGCGCACGGGTGCCCGGCTCGCCTGGGTGCCGCGTCGGGCCGGTGAGCGCGGTGCGGTCGAGGCCGGAACCCTGCCGGGGTTGCTCCCCGGCGGACGTCCCGTGTCCGATGCTGCGGCACGCACCGAGGTGGCGCAGGCCTGGGGTGTGGACGCGCTCCCGGCGGAGCCCGGCCGCGATCTGGGCGCCATCCTCGCCGCTGCGGCGCAGGGCTCGCTCGGAGCGCTGCTGGTCGCCGGGGTGGACCCGGCGGACCTGCCGGACCCCGCCGTCGCTCGGGCGGCGCTCGATGCCGCGGGCTTCGTCGTGAGCCTCGAGGTGCGCCGCTCGGACGTGACCGATCGGGCCGATGTCGTGCTGCCGGTGGCCCCGCCGGTGGAGAAGCCCGGGACGTACGTCACGTGGGAAGGCCGTCCCCGGCCGTTCCCGCAGGCGCTGGCCTCCCAGCAGCTGGCCGACCACCGTGTCCTGGACCGGATCGCCCAGCTCATGGGCACCGAGCTCGGCCTGTCGACGCTGGCCGCGGTGCACGCCGAGCTGGACCGCCTCGGCGGCTGGACGGGTGCCCGGACGCAGGCCCCGCAGACCGTGGGGGTCCAGCCGCCCGTCGTCCCGGCCGGGCACGCCGTGCTCGCGACCTGGAGCCCGTTGCTGGACGCGGGTCGAGGCCAGGACGGTGAGCAGTTCCTGGCCGGCACCGCACGCCGCAGCACCGCCAAGCTCTCGGCCGCCACCGCTGCGGCCGTCCCGGTGAACGAGGGCGACCTCCTCGCGGTGGGCACCGACCGCGGGTCCGTCGAGCTGCCGGTGCAGATCGTCGACATGCCCGACCACGTGGTGTGGGTGGCGACCAACGCCCGGGACTGCCGGGTCCGCGAGACGCTCGGCGCGCTCGCCGGTGACGTCGTCACGCTGTCCGCGGCCGCCGATGCGGGCCCGGACGAGCACAAGGAGGAGCGGGCATGACCACCCAGCTGCAGACCGTGGTCGCCGACTTCAGCCAGGACAACTTCTGGATCGTGCTGCTCAAGGGCGTCGCCATCCTGGTGTTCCTGCTGACCTCGGTCATCCTGGCGATCTGGTTCGAACGCAAGGTGGTCGGCCGGATGCAGATCCGTCCCGGCCCGAACGTGCACGGACCCTTCGGTCTGCTCCAGACGGTCGCCGATGCGGTCAAGCTCCTCATCAAGGAGGACATCAACGTCCGCGCGGCCGACAAGGCCGTGTACCTCATCGCACCGGCAATCTCGGTGTTCGCCGCCCTGCTCACGCTGGCCGTCGTGCCGTTCGGGCCGGCGGTCTCGATCTTCGGGCACCTCACGCCCCTGCAGCTCACCGACTTCCCGGTGGCCGTCCTCTACATCCTGGCCTGCACCTCGGTCGGCGCCTACGGGATGATGCTCGGCGGCTGGTCGTCCGGCTCCACCTACCCGCTGCTCGGGTCGGTGCGGTCCACCGCCCAGGTCATCAGCTACGAGCTGGCGATGGGGCTGTCGCTGGTGAGCGTGTTCGTGCTGGCCGGTTCGATGTCGACGTCCGAGATCGTCGAGTCGCAGAGCACCTTCTGGTACGCCGTCGCACTGCCGGTCGCGTTCATCCTCTACGTGGTCTCGATGGTGGGTGAGGTCAACCGGCTGCCGTTCGACCTGCCCGAGGCCGAGGGCGAGCTCGTTGCGGGCTACATGACGGAGTACTCGGCGATGAAGTTCGCCTGGTTCTACCTGGCCGAGTACATCAACGCGCTCAACGTGTCCGCCGTGTGCACCACGCTCTTCCTGGGCGGCTGGCGGGCACCGTTCCCGCTGTCGGCGATCAACGACGGGATGCTCAACACGGGCTGGTGGCCGGTGCTGTGGTTCCTGGTCAAGGTCTGGCTGCTCATGTTCTTCTTCGTCTGGGTGCGTGGCACGCTGCTGCGCTTCCGCTACGACCAGTTCATGAACCTGGGCTGGAAGGTGCTCATCCCGGTGGCGTTGGCCTGGCTGGTGCTGGTCATCGCGGTCAAGGCGCTGCAGGAGTTCGGTTCGGTGAACCTGCGTGGCCCGCTGTTCCTCACCGCGGGGGCCGTGCTGCTCGTGGCGCTGGCCATCTCGTTCTTCATCCCGGAGAAGCAGGCACCGCCACCGCCCGAACCGGAGCCGGAGGAGTTCGACGCCTTCGCCGCCGGCTACCCCGTGCCGCCGCTGCCCGGCCAGGTGCTGCCGCCCTCACCGCGCAAGCTCGCGGCGATGGCCGCGGCCGGCGCGTCCACCGACCCGCAGACCGCACCCCCCGAGGAGGTCGACCGTGCCTGAGGCCAACGACGAGGTCCGCCCCGCAGCCGATGTGGCGGCGCGCGCCGCGGCGGGCGCCGTGGGTGGCCCCGCGACGCCGTACGTCTCGGCGATCCCGGAGCGGACCGGTGCGGCCGAGTTCTTCGCGCCGGTGGCCGGTTTCGGGGTCTCGCTCTCGAACTTCTTCAAACCGACCATCACCGAGCAGTACCCGCGCGAACCGGCGAACGTGAAGCCGCGGTTCCACGGGCGCCACCAGCTCAACCGGTACCCGGACGGCCTGGAGAAGTGCATCGGCTGCGAGCTGTGCGCCTGGGCCTGCCCGGCGGACGCGATCTACGTCGAGGCCGCCGACAACACCCCGGACGAGCAGTTCTCGCCGGGGGAGCGCTACGGCCGCGTCTACCAGATCAACTACCTGCGCTGCATCCTGTGCGGGCTGTGCATCGAGGCGTGCCCGACCCGGGCCCTGACGATGACCAACGACTTCGAGCTCGCGGGCCCCACCCGGTCGGGCCTCATCTGGGAGAAGCAGGACCTGCTCGCTCCGCTGGCCGAGGGCATGCTCGCGCCGCCGCACCCGATGGTCGAGGGCACCACCGACACCGAGTACTACCGCTCCGAGGTCACGACCTCCACGGACGCCCAGCGTGACTGGGTGCGCGAGCACCGGCCGGACGACCCCTCCCTCATCGGTGGCCCGGGACTCGCCACCGCGATCCCCATCGGCGAGACCCGCGCCGCTCAGCAGAAGATCACCGCGGCCGCGCGCCGCGAGGGGGGTGCCCGGTGACCACGCTCACCACGCTGCTGCCGGCGGCGCTCAACGACGCCGGCCAGACCACCACGGGCGAGGCGATCCTGTTCTGGGTGCTCGCGCCCATCATGGTGATCGCTGCGCTCGGGCTGCTGTTCGCCCGCAAGGCGGTGCACGCCGCGCTCGGGGTCATCACCGTGATGATCTCGCTGGCCTTCATGTACGTCGCGCAGGACGCGGTGTTCCTGGGGATCGTGCAGGTCGTCGTCTACACCGGCGCGATCATGATGCTGTTCCTGTTCGTCCTGATGCTCGTCGGCGTCGACTCCTCCGACTCGCTCACCGAGACCCTCGCGGGTCAGCGCGTGGTCGGCATCGTCGCCGGGGTCGGGCTGGCCGTGGTGCTGGCGGGGGTCGTCGGCCGCGCCACCTACGGCACACCGGTCGGGCTCGACGCCGCGAACGCCTCGACCAACCCCGTGGGCCTGGCCGAGATCGTCTTCGGCCAGCATGCCTTCGCGCTCGAGATCGTCGGCGCCCTGCTCGTCACGGCGGCGCTCGGTGCGCTCGTGCTCACCCACCGCGAGCGACTGGTGCCCAAGCGCACCCAGCGCTCGCGGGTCGACGCACGGGTCGCGGGCCTGGCCGACGGCGCGGTGCTCACCCCGTTGCCGGCGCCGGGTGTCTACGCCCGGCACAACGCGATGGACGTCCCGGCCCTCGGGCCCGACGGGCGTCCCCTGGAGTCCTCCGTACCGCGGGTGATCCGGGTGCGTGGCCAGGAGGCCGACGCCCGCGAGTACTCGGCGCGGATCGACCGGGTGCTCGCCGGTGGCTGGGCCGACGACGCCGAGTCGCCGCCCCAGGCACAGACCCCGCCGGTCGCCGAGGAGTCGGCGACCGCCACCCTGGGTGCTGCCACCTCGGACACCGGCCAGAACGGCCCGTCCTCCGCACCCGACCAGAGCACGGAGGCCGACCGGTGAACGTCACCAACTACGTGGTGCTGGCGACCCTGCTGTTCTCGATCGGTGCGACGGCCGTGCTGCTGCGGCGCAACGCGATCATCGTGTTCATGGGCATCGAGCTCATGCTCAACGCCGCGAACCTGGCGCTGGTCACCTTCGCCCGCATCCAGGGCAACCTGATCGGCCAGGTCCTCGCCTTCTTCGTCATGGTGGTCGCGGCGGCCGAGGTCGTCGTCGGGCTCGCCATCATCGTCGCGATCTACCGGACCCGGCGCTCCGCGTCGGTGGACGATGCCAACCTCCTCAAGGACGTGAGGGAACCCGCGTGACCACGCTCGCCACCACGTTGACCGGCGCCGTGCTCGCGGGAGCTCTTCCCGCGACCGAGCCGGTCGGCGCCATCCCCGCCACGGGAGCAGCCACGGGAGCCCTGTGGCTGATCCTGCTGCCGGCCCTCAGCGCTGCGCTGCTGCTGGTGCTCGGCCGTCGCGCCGACCGGTGGGGTCATCTGCTCGGTGTCCTCGCCCCGGCCGTCTCGTTCGTCATCGGCGCCGCGATCGCCCTGCAGCTGCTCGCGGCCCCGGCCGACCAGCGGGTGCAGGACGTCGACCTCGGTTCCTGGATCTCGGCCGGTTCGCTCGACCTGCACGCCGGCCTGCGCGTCGACACGTTGTCGATCACGTTCGTGCTGCTGGTGACCTTCGTCGGCTCCCTCATCCACGTCTACTCGATCGCCTACATGGCGCACGACGTGAACCGGCGGCGCTTCTTCGCCTACCTCAACCTGTTCGTCGCCTCGATGCTGCTACTGGTGCTCGGCGACTCCTACCTCCTGCTGTTCTTCGGCTGGGAGGGGGTGGGCCTGGCCTCCTACCTGCTCATCGGGTTCTGGAACCACGAGGTCGAGGCGCGGCCCGGTCATGAGCACGACCACACCGTCTCAGGCATCAACGCCCTGGAGAACGCGGTCGCGGCGAAGAAGGCGTTCGTCGCCAACCGCATCGGCGACCTCGGGATGCTCATCGCGATGGGGCTGATCTTCGCCAACATCGGTGCGCTGGACTTCGGTTCGGTGGACGCGGCCGCCACCGGCGGAACCCTCTCGCAGGGGTTGCTCACCGGGATCGGCCTCATGCTGCTGCTCGCGGCCACCGGCAAGTCCGCGCAGTTCCCGCTGCAGTCCTGGCTCGGCGATGCGATGGCCGGTCCGACGCCCGTGTCGGCGCTCATCCACGCGGCCACCATGGTCACCGCCGGCGTCTACCTCATCGTCCGCTCGCAGCCGATCTTCGACGCCGCCCCGAACGCCCGCCTCGTCGTGGTCATCATCGGTGGCATCACGCTCCTGTACGGAGCCGTGGTCGGTTGCGCCAAGGACGACATCAAGAAGGCGCTGGCCGCCTCCACCATGTCGCAGATCGGCTACATGATCCTGGCGGCCGGGCTCGGTCCGATCGGCTATGCGCTGGCGATCATGCACCTGGTGAGCCACGGCTTCTTCAAGGCCGGCATGTTCCTCGGCGCCGGGTCGGTCATGCACGGCATGAACGACTCGACGGACATGCGCCGCTTCGGCGGGCTCGGCAAGCACATGAAGGTCACCTACTTCACGTTCGCGGCCGGCTGGTTGGCGATCCTCGGCATCCCGCCGCTGTCCGGCTTCTTCACCAAGGACCCGATCATCGAGGCGGCCTTCGTCGTCCAGGACGGGCAGGTGTGGCGGGCGTGGGTGTTCGGCCTGGTCACGCTCCTCGGCGCTGCGATCACGGCCTTCTACATGTCCCGGCTGTTCTTCATGACGTTCGAAGGCAAGGAGCGCTGGGAGGACGATGTGCACCCGCACGAGTCGCCCAAGCTCATGACGATCCCGATGATCGTGCTGGCGATCGGCTCCGTGGCGCTCGGCGGGATCCTCGCCTCGGGGTCGCGGTTCACCGACTGGCTGGCCCCGGTGACCGGTGCGCACGAGCACGGCGAGCCGGTGCTGCCGACCCTCGTCATCACCATCGCGACGTTGCTGCTGGTGATCGCAGCCGTGGTCTTCGCGTGGCTGCGGTACGCCCGGCAGCCGGTGCCGACCACGGCACCTGCGGCGAGCTGGGTGGTCCAGGCCGCACGTGAGGACCTCAAGCAGGATGCCGTCAACGACGGTCTCCTCGTCATCCCCGGGACCTACGCGACGCGGGCCCTGGTCTTCATGGACGGCGCAGTGGTCGACGGGGCGGTGACCGGCGTCGCCCGAGGCACCGTCGCGCTCGGCGACGCCGCCCGCAGACCCCAGACGGGCTTCGTGCGGCAGTACGCCGCGACGATGCTCCTCGGGCTGGTCGCCCTCATCGTCATTGTCCTGGCCGTGCAGAGCTGAGGAGAGCAGCGAACCGATGTCTCACTTTCCCTGGCTCACGGTGCTCATCGTGCTGCCCCTGCTCGGGTCGCTCGCACTGTGGCTGCCCACCCCGCTGCGCGGTCGGGCACGTGAGGTCGCACTGACCTTCGCGCTGCTCGAGGTCGCGCTGGCCGTGGTGGCTGCCGCAGGCTTCGACACCGGCCGAGCCTCCGAGCAACAGCTCGTCGAGACCCATTCGTGGATCGCATCGTTCGGCGTCTCGTACGCCGTCGGCGTGAACGGCGTCGGGCTCGTGCTCGTGCTCATGTCCGTCGTGCTCGTCCCGCTCGTCGTGCTCGCCGCCTGGCGCGAGCAGGGGAGCGAGCACGGTGCCACCGATGCGCTGCGCCGTTACCTCGCCCTCGCGCTGCTGCTCGAGGCCTTCATGGTCGCCGTCTTCGCCGCACGGGACGTGTTCTTCTTCTACGTCCTGTTCGAGGCCATGCTCATCCCGGTCTACTTCATGATCGGCGGCTTCGGAGCCGATCAGGCACGTCGTCGGTATGCGGCGGTGAAGTTCCTGCTCTACTCGCTGGCCGGCGGGCTCATCATGCTCATCGGGGTCATCGCCCTCTACCTGCAGGGACCGGGGGGTGCGCAGGGCTTCCTGACCGACAACCTCACCGGTCTGACCCTGGACCCAACCCTCGAGAAGTGGCTGTTCGTCTCCTTCTTCGTGGCGTTCGCGATCAAGGCGCCGATGTTCCCGGTGCACACCTGGTTGCCCGATGCGGCCGAGCAGGCGCCTGCGGGTACCTCCGCGCTGCTGGTCGGTGTGCTGGACAAGGTCGGCACCTTCGGGATGCTCACGCTGTGCCTGCCGCTGTTCCCGAACGCCTCCCGCTGGGCGGCGCCGGTCATCATCGTGCTCGCGGTGATCTCGATCCTGTACGGCGCGTTGCTGGCGATCGGTCAGAAGAACCTGTTCCGGCTCGTCGCGTACACCTCGGTGTCGCACTTCGGGTTCATCGTGCTCGGCATCTTCGCCTTCACCTCGACGTCGATCGCCGGGTCGTCGTTCTACATGGTCAACCACGGGCTCTCGACCGGCGGCCTGTTCCTCCTGGTCGGTTACCTGGTGGCCCGCCGTCGCTCGCCGGACATCGCCGACTTCGGTGGCCTCCAGAAGCGGGTGCCGGTGCTGGCCGGACTGTTCCTGGTGATCGGGCTCTCGGCGCTGTCGCTGCCGGGTCTGTCGACCTTCGTCTCGGAGTTCCTGGTCATCGTCGGCAGCTTCGCTCGGCACCCCGCCGCGGCGATCGTCGCCACCGCCGGGGTGGTGCTCGCCGCCATCTACATCCTGTGGACCTACCAGCGGGTGTTCACCGGCACCCTCCCGGCGAACACGCCCGCGCAGGACGCGCGCGGCCTGAAGCCGCTCGACCAGCTGCCTGACCTGCGCGGGTTCGAGCGCTGGGCGGTCGTGCCGCTCATCGCGATCATGCTGGTCCTCGGCTTCTGGCCCGCGCCCGCGCTCGACCTGGTCCGCCAGCCGGCGGTCACCACGCTCGAGCAGGTCGCCGTGCAGGACATGCCCGTGACAACCGCAACCTCGGAGGCCGGCAAGTGATCGCCGAGTTCATCGCGCCCAGCGTCTCCTGGGGCCCGCTCGCCCCGGTCGTCGTCGTCCTCCTGGCCGCCGTCGTCGGTGTGCTGCTCGAGGCCTTCGTCCCGGCCCGCTTCCGGCGCACGGCGCAGGTGGCGCTGGCCCTGGCGGCCGTCGTCGGCGCACTGGTGGCGCTCGGTCTGCTCTGGGGACCGGTGAAGCGCACCGGGGGATACGACGTGCTCTCCGGTTCGATCGTGCTGGACGGTCCCGCGCTGGTCGCCCAGGCGGTCATCCTGGTCATCGCGCTGCTGTCGATCCTCGTGATGGCCGACCGCACCGCCAGCGACGAGGACGCCTTCGCGCCGATGGTCTCGGCCGCGCCCGGCTCGGACTACGAGAAGATCGCCCAGACCCGTGGGATGGCGCAGACCGAGGTCTACCCGCTCGTGCTCTTCGCCACCGGCGGCATGATGGTCTTCGGCTCCACCGCCGATCTGCTCACGCTCTTCGTCGCGCTCGAGGTGCTGTCGCTGCCGCTCTACCTGCTCTCGGGGATGGCCCGCCGGCGGCGGTTGCAGTCGCAGGAGGCGTCCCTCAAGTACTTCCTGCTCGGGGCCTTCGCCTCGGCCTTCTTCATCTTCGGTATTGCGCTGGTCTACGGCGCCACGGGCACCCTGCGGTACTCCGAGATCGTCACCGCGATCGCCACCCCGACGGGCACCGAGGGGATCCTCCTGGTCGGCGCGCTGCTCGTGCTGGTCGGGCTGTTCTTCAAGATCGGCGCGGTCCCGTTCCACATGTGGACGCCCGATGTCTACCAGGGCGCGCCCACCCCGATCACCGGCTTCATGGCCGCCGGGACCAAGGTGGCAGCCTTCGCGGCCCTGCTGCGGGTGCTCTACGTGACGCTGCTCGGCCTCGGGTGGGACCTCACGGTGGTGCTGTGGACGGTGGCCATCGCGACGATGCTGGTGGGCACCGTGGCCGGTCTGGTGCAGACCGACATCAAGCGACTGCTCGCCTACTCCTCGATCGCCCACGCCGGCTTCGTGCTCACCGGGGTTGCCGCGCTGGACGCCAAGGGTCCGGGCGCGGTGCTGTTCTACCTGCTCGCCTACGGGCTGGCCACGGTCGGCGCGTTCGCGATCATCTCGCTCGTGCGTGAGCGGTCCGCATCCGGCGGGATCAGTGGCGAGGCCACGTCCCTGTCGCAGTGGTCCGGGCTCGGTCGCACCCACCCGATGGTGGCGGTGACCTTCCTGCTCTTCCTGCTGTCGTTCGCCGGTATCCCGCTGACCGCAGGGTTCGTCGGGAAGTTCGCGGTGTTCTCCGCGGCGGTGGCCGGTGGCGCCTGGCCGCTGGCGCTCATCGGTGTGCTGGCTTCGGCGGCTGCGGCGTTCTTCTACGTCAAGGTCATCGTGCTCATGTTCTTCCCGGCCACCGAGCCGGCCCCGGAGTCGACCCAGGAGGTGCCCGCGGGTGCCGGGACCGGGACGGCGACCCTCCTGGAGGCCGCACCCGCCCGGGTCGTGACGACCACGGTGGTGCGCCCGACCGGTCTGGCCACCGTGTCGATCGCTGTGTGCGCGGTGCTGACGATCGTGCTCGGGATCGCGCCCGAGGGCGTGCTCGACGCCATCAACCAGGTCGCGGCGTACCTGCCGTGACCGCTGGGCGGAGCCGGGGAGGGACCCGGTCGGTTCGGTGCCGCCGTCGGGGGGCGGCTAGGTTCGTCCTGTGAGCCCCACGACGACGATCCCGCTGACCGACCCCGCCCTCACGCGGCGTCTGGAGGAGCGTCTCGCAGTCGTCGAGGCTCGGCTGCAGGCCGCGGTGGGCCAGGCCGACCGTCTCGCGGACGACGCCTCGCGCCACCTGGTCAATGCCGGTGGCAAGCGGCTGAGGCCGCTGCTCACCCTGCTGACCGCCGAGCTCGGGGAGCAGAGCCCGCCCGAGGTGGTCGAAGCCGCCGTCGCGGTCGAGCTCACCCACCTCGCCTCGCTGTACCACGACGACGTCATGGACTCCGCGCCGCTGAGGAGGGGAGCACCCTCCGCGCACGAGGTCTGGGGCAACACGGTCGCCATCCTCACCGGCGACCTGCTGTTCGCGCGGGCCTCGGCCACGGTCGCCTCCCTGGGGCCGGAGGCCGTGCTGATCCACGCCGAGACCTTCGAACGCCTGTGCCTGGGCCAGCTGGCCGAGACGGTGGGCCCCGCGCCGCAGGAGGACGCGACGGCTCACTACCTCACCGTGCTGGCCGACAAGACCGCATCCCTGGTCGGGACGTCGGCCCGGTACGGCGCGATGTTCGCCGGCTGCTCGCAGGATGTGGTCGAGCTCGTGGCGAGGTTCGGTGAGCGGGTGGGGATCGCGTTCCAGATCGCCGACGACTACCTGGACCTGGCCTCCGACGGCGCAGCGACCGGCAAGACCCCGGGGACCGATCTGCGCGAAGGCGTGGCGACGATGCCCGTGCTGCTGCTCCGGGCCGCTGTCGCCTCCGGTGTCGAGCTCCCGGGTGACCGCGAGCTGCTCGCGCTGCTCGACGGGGATCTGTCGGACGATGCGGTGCTGGCGCAGGCGGTGGCCGCGCTGCATGCCCACCCGGTCGCGGAGGCGACCCGGGCGCGGGCCGTGGAGCTGGCGGACGAGGCGGTCGCCGACCTCGCACCGCTGCCGGCGGGGCCCGCGAGGGACGCGCTGGTGGCATTCGCACGGGCCCTCGTGGTCCGGGCCGGCTGAGTCGGCTCCCGCCCGGACTCATGCAAGGCCACCGATCGACCGATCACCCCGGAAGAGGCGGTGGACGACCGACCGCCGGTCGATGCGGGGGAGTGCGATGGGAACGGCGGGTGTGTCCACGGTGACGGTCTGCGTGCAGTGTGGTCACCGGCTCGACGCCGACGCCACCCGCTGTGCCGCATGCGGCCATGTGGTCGACCGGTCGGCGTTGCCGGCGCAGGCGGCGCGACGACGGCACAGTGCAGCGCTCGACTCCGACGGCACGGTGCCCGTCCTGCCGGGTGCGGTGGCCCCGGTGGGGCGCCGGCTCGTCGCGCTGCTGCTGGACCAGGCGGTCGGCGGTCTCGTCGTGGTCCTGGGCATCGTCGTGTGGCTCGGGGCGGGGCTGGCGACCGGTCCGACCCTGCTGCTGGCCGTGGTCGCGCTGAGCGTGCTGATCCTCGGTGCCCAGCTCGTCGCCGAGGCAGTCACCGGTGCGACCCTGGGCGGTGCGGTGCTCGGGATCCGGACCGTCGGTGCCCGTACCGGTCTCCCGGGCGGACTGATCGCGATCCTCGTCCGCGACCTGGTGCTGGTCGCGGGTTCGTTGGTCGCCGGGATCGGGGCGTACGTGGTCGCCGGTTCGGGGGCCTGGGACCCGTCCCCGGCACGCCGGGGGTGGCACGACAAGGTCGCAGGCACGATGGTGCTGCGTGCCTGGGCGGTCGCCGGCCGCGACGATCTCCGGACTGCCGCAGGCGGAACCCCCTCCGGCGGGACGCCCGCCCGTGGCGATCGGCGCCCCGGGGCGTTGCCCGCACCGTTGCCCGAGGCGCCCGTGACGCCGCGGTCCGTGCCGCCCGCGGACGCAGGCGCAAAGACCCAGGTCTTGGCAGCTGTCCCGCCCGCTCCGACCCCGCCGGACCTGACCTCGCCGGACCTGACCCCGCCCGCTCCGACCCCGCCGGACCTGACCTCGTCGGACGTTCCCCGGTCGGCCACGACATCATCTGCGACGACCCCGCCGGAC